>DATHBP010000229.1:0-26983 GCA_035296085.1 Nocardioidaceae bacterium
CCGCCGGTGACTGCCAGCGCGCTTAGCGACAGGCCGCGCAGGAACGTCCGGCGGGTCAACGGGTCGGCCAGCGCACCAGCGGGCGGGGCCAGACGGGGGCGGTTGCTCATGAGGTTCAACCTTCCACAACGTGGGTCACCAGGGCCGGACTGAAACGCCTGACACTCAGCCTGTGCCACCGGCGTCAAGTCCGCTTGATCGCAGGCGATCCTGTCAGAGTGGGTCAGAGCCTACAAGTGAATCCGTGGTCCTCCAACCAGACCGCAACTGATTCGATACCTTGCGTGCGATCTTCGGCCGCGACAGGATGCCCGAATGGCCGTGCGGACGGGACGAAGCGTCGAAGGAAACGGCGCGTCGTTCGACGAGGTGTCGAAAGCAATCATCGAACAGCTGCAGCAGGACGGTCGCCGGTCCTACGCCGCGATCGGCAAGGTGGTCGGCCTGTCCGAAGCGGCCGTCCGCCAGCGGGTTCAGCGGCTGATAGACCACGGCGTGATGCAGATCGTGGCCGTGACCGACCCGCTGCAGCTGGGCTTCGCCCGCCAGGCGCTCATCGGGCTGAACGTCGAGGGTGAGCTCGAAGGCATCGCCGACCAGCTCGCCGACATGGACGAGGTCGAGTACGTCGTCATCACCGCGGGTTCCTTCGACATCCTCGCCGAGGTCGTGTGCGAGAGCGACGAGCACCTGCTCGAGGTCTTGAGCACGCGCATCCGGGCCATCCCCGGTGTGAAGACCACCGAGTCCTTCGTCTACCTCAAGCTGCGCAAGCAGACCTACTCGTGGGGTGTGCGCTGAACTACCGATCCCTGTCGCTGTGGCACGACTCCGAACCGGGCGGCTGGCACCCCCGCAAGGCACTGCCCGGGTCCACCGATGTCGATGTCGCGATCGTCGGCGGCGGGTTCACGGGCTTGTGGACGGCGTACTACCTGAAAGTGCACGATCCCTCCTTGCGGGTGGCTGTCCTCGAACGCGAGGTTGCCGGTTTCGGCGCGTCCGGCCGCAACGGCGGCTGGTGCTCGGCCCTGTTTCCGGCGTCCTGGCGCAAGCTCGGGAAGCTCGGGGACTTGGCCTCGGCGGTGGCGCTGCAGCGGGCTCTGCACGAGACGGTCGACGAGGTGGGCAGGGTCTCGGCCACCGAAGGCATCGACTGCCACTACCGCAAGGGCGGGACCGTCTCGCTGGCCCGGACACCGGTCCAGCTCGAGCGGGCCCGTGGCCTGGTGGCACACGCCCGGGCATGGGGTTTCGGGGCCGACGACGTGGCGCTGCTGGGGCCAGACGAGGCGCGGCACAGGCTCGGGGCCAGCGGAGTTCTCGGTGCTACCTACACGCCGCACTGCGCCGCCATCCACCCCGCGCGGCTGGTGCGGGGGCTCGCCGACGCCGCGGAGCGGCGAGGTGTCCACATCTACGAACAGACCACGGCCACGGCTATCAAGGACGGCCGGGTGCAGACAGCTGCCGGCACCGTGCGGGCCGAGGTCGTCGTGCGGGCGACGGAGGGGTACACCCCCGGCATCGAGGGGCACGCCCGGGCGGTCGCCCCGGTCTACTCGCTCATGGTGGCCACCCAACCGCTCTCGCCGGACTTCTGGGCAGATACCGGCCTGTCCGCTCGCGAGACGTTCACCGACCACCGGCACCTGATCGTCTACGGCCAACGCACCGCCGATGACCGCATCGCGTTCGGCGGCCGCGGGGCGCCCTATCACTTCGCCTCCCGGACGAGGCCGGAGTTCGACCACGAGCCTCGAGTGTTCGCCAGCCTGCGTCGCACGTTGCTCGATCTGTTCCCCGCTCTGGCTGGCGCCACGTTCACCCACGCCTGGGGGGGCGCGCTCGGGATCCCGCGCGACTGGTGCGCATCGGTGGGAGTCGACCGGGCCCGCCGCTATGCCTGGGGCGGCGGCTACGTCGGCGACGGCGTGGGTACGTCCAACCTCGCGGGCCGTACGCTCGCCGACTTGATCCTCCAACGTGGTACGCCGCTCGTGAACCTCCCCTGGGTTGGCCACCGCTCACCGCGGTGGGAGCCAGAGCCGCTGCGCTGGCTCGGCATCAACACCGGGCTGCGGGCCATGCACCTCGCGGATGCCGAGGAGAGGGTCACCGGGCGACCGAGTGCGCTGGCCCGGGCAGTCGCGCCGCTCACCGGAGGTCACTGACCGGTCCATTCCCGGACGCCGGCTGGTCTGCAGCCCAGGAAATACGCTCGCCGCCGCGGAGGGGGACTGGCAATGGAGCGCAGAGTTGGCACACACTGAGTGCTATGCACCGTCCACTCACAGCAATCCTCACTGCCCTGCTCACAGCTTCGGCAGCCGTCGCGGCCACCGCTCCCGTGGGAGCCGCTGCTCCCCACGACCGCGCAGATGGTGCGGTCGAGGCGCGTCAGGCGGCGCCCCGGCTCAGTGTGCGCGCGATCATGACCGGCCTCGACATCCCCTGGGACGTGACCTTCCTGCCATCAGGGGCGATGCTCGTGACCGAGCGCGACCGCGAACGGATCCTGTACCGCGCGCCGAACGGCACGCGGCGCGTGGTGGCCGATACGCCCCCCGGCGTCTGGCACGAAGGCGAGACCGGGATGATGGGCATCGTCGCCGACCCGCGGTTCGGGCGGAACCGGCACTTCTTCACCTGCAACGGCTTCAAGAACGCCACCACCCAGGACGTCCGGGTGATGCTCTGGCGGCTCAACGACACCGCGACACGGGCGGTTCGCATCCGGCCCATCGTGACCGGCCTGCCGTCGAATCTCGGCCATCACGGTGGGTGCCGGCTGCGCTTCGACCGGCGCGGCGCCCTCTACATCGGCACCGGCGACGCCGGCATCTACACCACCCCGCAGAGCCTGCACTCCCTCGGCGGCAAGGTGCTGCGCGTCGACCGGCACACCGGCGGCGGCCTGCCTGGCAACCCGTTCCCGAATGCCGCCGACCCCGACAAGCGGCGCATCTACACCTACGGCCACCGCAACGTCCAAGGGCTCGCGCAGCGACCGCGCGGTCTGATGTGGTCGGTGGAGCACGGCCCCGACCGAGACGACGAGGTCAACCGGCTCGTTGCCGGCGGCAACTATGGCTGGGACCCTGGGCCGGGCTACGACCAGAACGTACCGATGACCGACTTCACGTTGCCGGGGCCGCAGATCGGCGCCCGTTGGAGCTCGGGAGAGCCCGCCGACGCGACCTCTGGTGCCAGTTGGCTGAGGGGCGCCCGGTGGGGCTCGTGGGAGGGTCGGCTCGCGGTCGCGGCGCTCAAAGACTCGTCGCTGCGGGTGATGCAGTTCTCCAAGGCCGGCCGGCTCGTCAGCGTGGCGTTGCCCGCGCGGCTGAACCAGACGTACGGCCGGCTGCGCAGCCCGCAGCTCGGCCCGCACGGGGCGCTCTACATCACCACGAGCAACGGCGGAGGCGTCGACAAGGTCCTGCGCGTCGTCCCCCAGCTGCCCTGACGCTGGGCCCGGTCGAGCGGCGGGCCGCGCCGCTGGTCGCGATAGCGTGACCCGAGGATGGAGACCCTGGGAGTGCGCGGCCGGGTCGGCCGCGCACTGGCGACCGTTGCCGGCCTGGCCCTGCTGGTGCTCGGCTCCGCTTGGGGCAACGACGACCACTTCCCGTTCGGCCCGTTCCTCATGTACGCCGACGCGCGTGGCGCTGACGAGCCCATCGGGGACACCGCCACCTACGGGGTGGACATCACCGGGAAACGCCTGCTACTCGACCAGTCGCTGACCGGCTTGCGAAGGGCCGAGGTCGAGGGCCAGCTTGACCGCTTCAGCCGCTCCCCCTCCTTGTTGCGCCACATCGCCGACGCGTACAGCCGCCGCAACCCCCAGGCGCCACCGCTTCGGCGGGTCTTCGTCGTCGTGCGGTGGCATGAGCTGCGCGGCGGAGCACTCACCGGTGAGAGCCGCACAGAGCTGGTGACGTCATGGCAGCGGTGACCGACACCGAGCGCACGGCCGAACAGATGCCTGGCGGCGGCGTCGGGCGCTGGCTCTTCGACCCGGTTCCCGCGGCGCGCATCGCGGCCTTTCGCACGCTCGTCTACGGTTTCGTGGTTGTCGACCTGCTCGTCGTGTCGCGATGGGTGTGGTGGAAGTCCGACGTCTCCACGGAGCTGTACCAGCCGCTGCTCGTGGGCCGCCTGCTGCCCCTCCCCGCCCCCACACCGCTGCTGGTCGACGCCATCTTCTGGCTTCTCTTGGCGGCGGCGACCGTCGCGGCCACCGGTCGCTGGCCGCGGCTGCTCGGCTGGACCGTCTTCGCGCTGTACTTCGAGTGGATGGTCGTGGCGATGAGCTACGGCAAGGTGGATCACGACCGGTTCGCGTTCCTCGTCGCCCTTGCCGTACTGCCCACCGTCGGACGCGCCAGGCACGGCGACCCGGAGCTGAGCCAGGCTGGCGGATGGGCGCTGCGCGTCACCCAGCTGAGCGTGGTGGCGACCTACTTCCTCGCCTCCTGGGCAAAGCTGCGCTTCGGTGGCCTCGGCTGGCTGACCGGGTCGACGTTGACCTGGGCGGTCGTGCGCCGGGAGAGCTGGCTCAGCAGCGCCCTGCTCTCGGTGCCCGGCCTCCTCGTGGCGTCGCAGTTCGCCATCGTGGCGTTCGAGCTGCTGAGCCCGGCCGTCCTCTTTCTGCACCGGCACTGGCGCTACGCCGCGGTGGGGTTCTTCTTCGCTTTCCATGTGGTCACGTTCGCGTGCATCGGGATCTCGTTCGCCCCGCACCTCGTGGCACTCACCGCGTTCTTGCCGCTCGAGCGGCTACGCCCGATACGTAGATTTCAGCAGCGTCGGACGGTGATGCGATCATCGAGTCGTGCGCGGGCGGAGTGAGTCAGACGACTCCGTCGACCGCTGGTCGCGCTCGGACTGGTGGGGCGTCGTACTGGAAGCACCCGACGCACCTGCCTTGGCGCACTTCTACGCAGACCTGCTGGGCTGGGAGATCTCCACGGAGTCGCCCCAGTGGGCCGCCATGGCTCCGACGAGCGGAGTCGCCTACCTCGCGTTCCAGACCGCCGAGGGCTACGTTCGCCCGACGTGGCCCGCTGACGGCCAGCAGCAGCGGATCACCATGCACCTGGACTTCGAGGTCGCCGATCTCGAAGCCGCTGTGGCGCACGCCGTCGAGCTCGGCGCGCAGGAGGCGCCTTTCCAGCCGCAGGAGCGGGTTCGAGTGATGCTCGACCCCGCGGGCCACCCGTTCTGCCTCTACACGGGCGACCTCGAAACGGGCGAGGAGTCCTAGCTGGCGCGGTGCTCGATCAGCGTCTCGGGCCTTGTTGCCCCGTCGCCGCGAGCTGGCCGCAGGCCCCGTCGATCTCACGGCCACGCGTGTCGCGAACGGTAGCCGGCACCCCCTTGGCGAGCAGCCGGGCGACGAACTGCTGCTCGTCACGCGCCCGCGAGGCCGTCCACCTCGAACCGGGAGTCGGGTTGAGCGGGATGAGGTTGACGTGTACCCAGCCCCAGTCGCCATAGTCCCGCAGCACGTCGGCGAGCGCGTCGGCCCGCCAGGCCTGGTCGTTGACGTCACGGATCAGGGCGTACTCGATGGAGACGCGCCGCTTGGTCCGGGCGGCATATGCCCAGGCTGCCTCCACCGCTTCGCGGACGCGCCAGCGGGTGTTCACCGGCACCAGCTCGTCGCGCAGCTCGTCGTCGGGGGCGTGCAGCGACAGCGCGAGGGTCACCGGCAGCCGGAGGTCGGCGAGCTCGAGCATGCGCGGGACGAGACCGACGGTGGAGACGGTGATGTTGCGGGCCGACATGCCGATGCCGTCGGGTGTGTGATCGGTCAACCGACGGAGTGCGCCGACGAGTGCCCGGAAGTTGGCCAGCGGCTCGCCCATGCCCATGAACACGACGTTGGACACCCGAGAGAACCCCCCGCCCATCTCCCCGCGTGCCACCGCGCGTGAGCCGGCGACGACCTGGTCCACGATCTCGGCCGTGGTCAGGTTGCGGGTGAGCCCGCCCTGACCGGTCGCGCAGAACGGACACGCCATGCCGCAGCCGGCCTGCGACGAGACGCAGGCGGTCACCCGGTGCGGGTAGCGCATCAGGACGCTCTCGACGAGAGCACCGTCGAAGAGCCGCCACAGCGTCTTGCGCGTCGCGCCGTCGTCGGCCTGCTGGGTGCGCACGGGCGTGAGCAGCGTCGGCAGGAGCTCTGCGACCAGCCGCTCTCGACGGTCCGGCGGCAGGTCGCTCATCGCCGCCGGGTCGTCGACGAGACGGCGGAAGTAGTGCATCGAGAGCTGGCGGGCCCGAAAGGCAGGCTCGTCGAGCGCCACGACGGCATCGCGGCGCTGCTCCGGCGCGAGGTCAGCGAGGTGGCGCGGGGGCCGGGCGCGCCGCGGCCCGCGAAACACCAACTCGAGCGGCTCGGCGGTCACAAGGCCCGATTGTCCCACCCGGCTGAGGAGTTCTGGGCCGTCGCGGGCCGCAGCGTCAGAGACCGGCCGCAGAGACAGGCACGAACACGTCGAGCACCAGCCAGGCCACTGCCACGGTGGCAACAAGCGAGTCCAAACGGTCCAGCAAGCCGCCGTGTCCGGGCAGCAGCGAGCTCATGTCCTTGATGCCGAGGTCGCGCTTGATGAGCGACTCCAGCAAGTCACCGGTGGTCGCTGTCACCGCTGTGGCCGCCCCTAACGCGACGCCGGCTGCCCACGGGCCGGACAGCGCGTACACGACGAGCAGGACGCCGGCCGCCACGGATGCGACGAGGGAGCCGCCGAAGCCCTCCCAGGACTTCTTCGGGCTGATCGTCGGAGCCATCGGGTGTCGGCCCACGGCCGCACCGACGGCGTACCCGCCGGTGTCGGAGGCCGCGACGACGGCGATGAACGTCACGACCCGCCACGCGCCGTCGTCCGGTTGCAACAGCAGCAGTGCGAATCCGGCCATGAACGGCAGGTAAACGGCGCACAGGGCTCCGGCCGAGGCGTCCCGAAGGTAGCCCTCGGCGCCACCGGGCAGCCGCCACGCCATCGTGGCTATGACCGTGAACGCGAGCGCGAGGACCATGGCGTCCGGGCCACCGAAGTACGCGGCGACCACGATGGCGACCGTGCCGAGGTAGAGGGGTAGGACTGGGACCGACGTGCCGTTCACTGCCAGCGCGGTAGTGAGCTCGTGCACCGCGAGCAGGATGGCGACCACCACGACGCCGACGAAGAACAGCTTGCTGACCACGAGGGCAGCGACCACCAGACACACCAGTGCAACGCCGACGGCGATGGCCGCGGGCAGGTCACGGCCGACTCTGCCCGGGCGCGGTCGGGTCGGGGAGAAGGGCGAGGTCATCGGCTCAGACCTCGAGCAGCTCGGCTTCCTTGTGCCGCAGCAGATCGTCGATCTCGTCGACGTGCTTCTTGGTCATGCCGTCGAGCCGCTTCTCCGCCGCCGACACGTCGTCCCTGCCGACGTCGCCGTCCTTCTCCAGCTTGTCCAGCGACTGCTTGGCGTGCCGGCGGATGTTGCGCACGGCCACCTTGGCGTCCTCGCCCTTGCCTCTGGTGACCTTGATGTAGTCCCGACGCCGATCCTCGGTGAGCTCCGGCATGACCACGCGGAGGACGTTGCCGTCGTTGCTGGGGTTGACGCCGAGGTCCGAGTCCCGGATCGCTCGCTCGATGGCGCTGGAGGACGCCCGGTCGTAGGGAGAGATGATCACGACGCGCGGCTCGGGGATGTGGAAGGACGCGAGCTGCTGGATGGGCGTGGGCGAGCCGTAGTAGTCAGCGGTGATCTTGGCAAACATCGCCGGGTGCGCCCGGCCGGTGCGGATCGCAGCAAACTCATCCTTGGCGACATCGACCGCTTTGCGCATCTTCTGGTCGGCCTCGCGGAGGGTCTCGTCGATCACGCCGGCTCCCGGGTTCGTAGCGGGCGGACAGCCCGAGGTGGGTCAGATATCACTGGCCGAGACCAGCGTGCCGATCCTCTCACCTCGCACGGCGCGGGCGATGTTGCCCTCGGCCATGAGGTTGAACATCACCACGGACAGCTTGTTGTCACGGCACAGGCTGATTGCCGTGGCATCGGCCACCTTGAGGCCCTGGCCGAGGAAGTCGTCGTAGCTGAGCCAGTCGTACTTCGTGGCGGCGGGATTGAGACGGGGGTCGGAGTCGTAGACGCCGTCGACGCCTTGCTTGCCCATGAGCAACACCTCGGCGCCGATTTCGAGCGCCCGTTGCGCAGCGACGGTGTCAGTCGAGAAGTACGGCATGCCGGAGCCGGCGCCGAAGATGACGACACGGCCCTTCTCGAGGTGGCGGATCGCGCGACGCGGCATGTACGGCTCCGCCACCTGACCCATGGCGATTGCCGTCTGCACGCGGGTGCCGATGCGGAGCTTCTCGAGAAAGTCCTGCAGGGCAAGGCAGTTCATGACGGTGCCGAGCATGCCCATGTAGTCGGCGCGCGCACGGTCCATGCCTCGCATCTGCAGCTCGGCGCCCCGAAAGAAGTTGCCGCCTCCGACGACGATTGCAACCTGCACCCCGCCACGCACCACGTCGGCAATCTGACGGGCCAGCAGGTTGACGACGTCCGGGTCGACCCCGAGCTTGCCGCCGCCGAAGACCTCACCGGAGAGCTTGAGCAGCACGCGTGAGTGCCCTTGACCGCCGATGCGCTCCTCGTCCACGTCCACCTCCACGTCCTTCCTGCGCGGTGTGGTCAGCCTCGCCTCAGCCTTGGCCGACCTCGAACCGGGCGAATGCAGAGATGCTGACCCCGGCCGCCTCGAGCTGCTTGCTCATCGACGTCTTGGCGTCCTGGACCGACGGCTGGTCCAACAGGACCGCTGTCTTGAAGAAGCCGTTCAGCCGGCCCTCGACGATCATGGGCAGCGCCTGCTCGGGCTTGCCTTCCTCGCGGGCCGTTGCCTCGGCGATCTCGCGCTCCTTGGCGACCACCTCGGACGGCACATCGTCGCGCGATACGTATTCCGGCCGCATCGCGGCGATCTGCATGGCCGCCATCCGGGCGGCTTCGGCGTCGTCACCGTCATAGGAGACGAGGACCCCCACGGCCGGCGGCAGGTCGCTCGCGCGCCGGTGCAGGTAGGTGGCTACCGGCCCGGAGAAGTAGGCGGCTCGGCTGAGCTGGAGCTTCTCCCCCAGCACGGCGGCGAGTCCGGAGATCGCATCCTCGACGGTCCCGCCGTCCGGCATGGGTGCCATCGCAAGCTCAGCGGGGTCGGCCGTCTTCGCACTGGCGGCAGCGGTGACCACATCGGCCGCGAGCTGCTGGAACTGCTCACCCTTGGCGACGAAGTCGGTCTCGCAGTTGAGCTCGATCATGGCTCCGCCCATCGCGGCGATCAGGCCGGCCGCGGCCGTGCGCTCAGCGCCGCGCTTTGCAGCCTTGGCCGCGCCCTTGATGCGCAGGATCTCGGCGGCCTTCTCGAAGTCGCCCTCGGCCTCGGTAAGGGCGCTCTTGGAGTCCATCATTCCCGCGCCGGTGAGGTCCCGGAGCTTCTTGACGTCTACGGCGGAGATGTTCGCCATGACCTCGTCTCTCTGCGCTCGAATCGTTCGTGGATGGTGGGCGGCTGGTGAGATCGGCTCAGGCCGACTCAGTCGCCTCGGGAGGCGCTGCTTGCTCGGCCGGATGCCCGGGCTCCGCTGGCGCGGCTTCAACGGGCGAAGCGCCGGCATCGGTGGCCGGCGCGACGGACGCATCGGCCGGGACACCGGCGGGCTCAGGGGCAGCGGCCTCGGCCGGTGCGGCCGAGGGCGCCGCAGCAACGGTGGCTTCAGTGGGTGCGACGGCGGGCTGCACCCCGGCGGTGGCCGCGGCAGTGACCGGAGCCTCGGCGGGTCTGACCGCAGCGCTGGCAGCCGAGCCTTCCAGCAGCTCGCGCTCCCACTCGGCCAGCGGCTCCTCGGCGCCCAGCTCCGCACCGGTCGGCTCGTCGCCGCCGCGGATACCGGCGCGCGCTAGCAGTCCTTCGGCGACCGCGTCGGCGATAACCCTGGTCAGCAGGTTGACCGAGCGGATCGCGTCGTCATTGCCGGGAATCGGGAAGTCGACGACGTCGGGGTCACAGTTGCTGTCGAGGATGCCGACGATGGGGATCCCCAGCTTCTTGGCCTCGTCGACCGCGAGGTGCTCCTTGTTGGTGTCGACGATCCACACCGCTGCGGGCGTACGCCCCATGTCCCGGATGCCGCCGAGGGTGTGCGCCAGCTTGGTCCGCTCTCGCCGGAGCTGCAGGAGCTCCTTCTTGGTCTTGCCGGAGCCCGCGACGTCGTCGAAGTCCAGCAGCTCGAGCTCCTTGAGCCGTTGCAGCCGTTGGTGGACGGTCTGAAAGTTGGTCAGCATGCCGCCGAGCCAACGCTGGTTGACGTAGGGCATCCCCACCCGGGTCGCCTGCTCGGCGATCGACTCCTGGCCTTGGCGCTTGGTGCCGACGAACAGGACCGTCCCACCACGGGCGACCGTGTCCTTGACGAACTCATACGCACGGTCGATGTAAGACAGCGACTGCTGCAGGTCGATGATGTAGATGCCGTTGCGCTCGGTGAAGATGAAGCGCTTCATCTTGGGGTTCCAGCGACGGGTCTGGTGCCCGAAGTGGACGCCGCTTTCGAGCAGCTGTCTCATGGTCACGACGGCCATGCCATGCCTCCTTGTGCGGCGCCGTCCGGCGCCATGCGGTTGTCTGCGCCAGACGAGCCGGCGCCCTGACGCTCGCGCGCGCCCTGCATCCGGGTCCAGCAGACCCGAGAAGACCGGTTGACGCGCCCGCGGAGGTGCGGTGTGCGAGCGTGCGATAGTCGGCCCGACGTTCGAGCCGCCACGTGCAGTCTAGACGAGGCCGGCGCTGGCGGCGAACGCGATGATCCCCGCCCAGTCCACAGCACCGCCGGGGCCCGGGCTCGTCCACAGCGCGAGGACGGCGGCCGGGTCGATCTCTCCAGGGTCGCGACGCTGGTCCGGTGATGACCGACTTTCGCGCGCGGGCTCTGTGGCGCGCTCGGCTCTGCCTGCTCATCGCTGCGGCGTGGTGCTGGCTGCTGGGTCTGGTCGGCGCCCCGCCGCCCGCAGCCGCCCGATCCGCAGGCGACTGGGTGTGGCCGCTCGACCCTCGGCCAGCCGTTGCTCGTGGGTTCGACCCACCGAGCCGCCCGTGGCTTGCCGGGCACCGGGGCGTCGACCTGGTCGGGCGAGCCGGTCAGCGGGTACTCAGTGCCGGATCAGGCGAGGTCACCTTCGGGGGACGCCTGGCCGGCACTGGCATCGTCGTGGTCCGCTCGGGAGACGTGCGGACCACCTACCAACCGGTCCGGGCGACGGTCGCCGTCGGTGACGTGGTCGCGTCCGGCGATGAGATCGGGCGTCTCGAGGAGCTCGGCGGCCACTGCCTGCCGGTTTCGTGCCTGCACTGGGGGCTCCTGCGCGGCCACGCCTATCTCGACCCGCTGCAGCTGGTCGGCGCCGGACCGCCCCGGCTGTTACCGCTGTTTGACCGGGGACGGGCAGCGACTGCTCTCGCACCGCCAGTGGCTGACGTCCTGGCCGACGGGGCAACGCCAGCTGGTGCGACTGCTCTGCCGAGTCCTGGGGGCCGAGCCCTTGCGGTGGGAGTGGCCGCGGGCGCCGGGCTGTCGCTGTTGCTGGCATCCGGCACTCGTCGGCGCGGCCGGGCGCGTCCACCGCCGACATGACGTGGCCAGCCGGCGACAAGAGGCTCGCTTCGTGCCCAGCGGGTCGCTGCCCAGCCAGCCCGTCATGCCCGGGGGTGGGCTTGGGTGTAGGCGGCGCGCAGCCGCTCGGTCGTGACGTGGGTGTACAGCTGGGTGGTGGCGAGCGACGCGTGGCCGAGCAGCTCCTGCACGCTGCGCAGGTCTGCCCCTCCTTCGAGCAGATGCGTGGCGGCGCTGTGCCGTAGGCCGTGCGGGCCGACGTCTGGAGCGCCAGGGACATCCGCCAGCCGCAGGTGGACCAGTCGGCGCACCGATCGCTGGTCGATCCGCCCGCCGCGAGCGCCGAGGAAAGCGGCCGCGCCACTGCTGGGTCGTACGAGCTGCGGCCGCCCACGCTCGAGCCAGCGCGCCACCGCCTGGCCGGCGGGTCGGCCGAACGGGACGGCGCGCTCCTTGCGGCCTTTGCCGAAGACGCGGACCACGTTGCGTTCTGCGTCGACGTCATCGACGTCGAGGCCAGTGAGCTCACCGACCCGGATGCCGGTGGCATACAGCAGCTCGAGGATGGCGACATCCCGTAGACCGGCGGGGCCGCCGTCGTCAGCGCGCGCAGCGGTGGCGTCCAGCAGCGCACGAGCTTCATCTTGGCGCAGCGCGGCGGGCAGCGTGCGGTGTGCCCGCGAGACGCCGAGATGGGCGCCGGCGTCGGCGTCGGCCCGACCGGTGCGAAGCGCCCATCCCGTGAACCCCCTTGCGGCCGTGGCCCGCCGAGCGAGGGTCGTGCGCGCCTTGCCGAGGGTGTGCTGCTTGGCCAGCCAGCTTCGCAGGGCGGCAACGTCAAGAGTGGAGACGTCGCGGTGACCGAGCCGGACGCTGTGCTCGAGCAGATCGGTGATGTCGCCAACGTACGCACGCACGGTGTGCGCAGTGAGGTCGCGCTCGGAGACCAGATAGCGCTCGTAGTCGCCGAGCGATCGAGCAAGCCCCGGCGGCAGGGCCGCCTGCGCCGAACCCGTGTCCACGCTCACCGCTCGACGATGCGCCGCCCATGCCGACTCCTCAATGCGCCACGCCGTCGGGGTCGAACGATTAGTGACGTGGCCGGGTAGCCCGCCGCTCGCTCTCAGACAGCCGCCAGCCGCTGCCGCTGCGCTCGACGAAGCCGGTCAACATCAGCTCCCCGAGCGCGGCCAGCACCGCGTCGACTGGCATGCCGGCCGAGGCGGCAATGCCGGCCACTGCACCGGGCCGGGACACGGGTACGGCCTCCAGCACCCGCTGGATGCGTTCCTCGAGCCCGTCTCGGGAGCGCATTTCCCCTCTCTTCTCCGGGGCCAGACCCTGCCCCAGCGGCGAGATCTCCTCCACGATCTCGTCGGCGTCGGTGACGACAACCGCCTTGCCGTTGCGCAACAGCTGGTGAACCCCCGCCGAGACGGGCGACGTCACCGGACCAGGCACTCCCAGGACCGGCCGCATCACCGACTGCGCCCACGACACCGTGTTGAGGGCACCGCTGCGCAACGCCGCCTCCACGACGACCGTCCCCAGCGACAGTGCAGCGATGAGCCGGTTGCGGGACAGGAACCGCAGTCGGCTCGGTGGGGATCCAGGTGGTGCCTCGCTGAGGACGACGCCACACTCGAGCACGCGCCGCAGCAGCGCAGCGTGTCCTACGGGATAGGTCATGTCCACGCCACAGGCGAGCACCGCAAGCGTTGTCCCACCCACGGCGAGGGCACCACGGTGCGCCGAGGCGTCGATGCCGTAGGCCGCGCCGGACACCACACCGACGCCACGCTCGGCCAGGTCGGCTCCGAGTTCAGCTGCAACATGCTCGCCGTACGAGCTCGCCGCCCGGGACCCGACCACGGCGACCGAGCGTGCGCTGGCCTGCGCGACGTCCAGCGATCCACTCACCCACAGCGCGACCGGCACCCCGCCGCGCCGGTTGACCGGTTCGCTGTCGGCGAGAGCCTCGAGCTGCGTCGGCCACTCGCGGTCGCCGGGGCAGACCAGCCGGGCACCGCAGCGGTGCGCGCGTTCGAGATCGGCCTGCGGGTCACAGCTGCCGAGGCGAGACCGCCAGTCCGCGGCCGCGGCACCGACCAGGTCGTCCTCGCCACGGATGGCTTCGAGCACCGAGACAGCACCGTGTTGGTGGACCAGTCGACACAAGGCCGGGTCACCGGGCTCAGCCAACCGGCTCAGTACGGCTCGAGCAAACCGCTCGCTGTCACGTGGTGCCACTCCCTGGTCGGCATCCGCGCTCACCCGAGCCTCGCAAACGGCTGGACGCCACTATGGCGGCTTGGCGCTCCGCTGGGCTCGGTGAGCGGCTCCGAGGTGCGCAGGGCCATAGCGGTGTACACATCGTCGTTGGAGGGCCGGCCACGACCGGCCAGGTCGGCCAACGTCCACGCGAGCCGGAACACCCGGTCAGCTCCACGGGCCGTCAGGCCACCGACCTGGACGCGGTGCTCGACCGGAGCCGCGGCGTCGGCGTCGATGGGCCAGTCGCGGCGCAGCGCCGGGCCGGGCATTTCGCCGTTGCGCCGCCAGGGGCGGCCGGCGAACCGTTCGGACTGCCGCTCGCGTGCCGCCGCGACCCGCTCGGCGACGACGTCGCTCGACTCGACGAATGCGAGGTCATCGCGCAGCTCCCGCCGGCTGACTGGACCGACTCGGCGGTGGATGTCGATGCGGTCGCGCACCGGCCCGGAGATCCGATCCCGGTAGCGTCGCTGTGCTGCAGGTGAGCACACACAGCTCAGCCCGGCGCCGTAGTTCTTGCCACACGGGCAGGGGTTCGCCGCGAGCACGAGCAGGAACCGGGCGGGATAGCGAGCGCCGCCTTCCGCGCGGCTGATGACGATCTCACCGCTCTCCAGCGGCTGGCGCAACGACTCCAGGACCCGGGCGTTGAACTCCGGCGCCTCGTCGAGGAACAGCACCCCCCGATGAGCAAGGGAGATGGCCCCGGGCCGGATGACCCGGCTGCCGCCGCCGATCACCGATGCCGGACTGGCGGTGTGGTGGGGGTCGAGGAACGGAGGGCGCCGGACCAGCGGAACGTCGGCTGCAAGCACCCCGGCGATCGAATGCACGGCGCTGACCTCGAGTGACTCGTCGTGGTCCAGGTCGGGAAGCAGTCCGGGCAGCCGCTCGGCCAGCATCGTCTTGCCGGCACCCGGTGGACCGTCGAGGAGAAGGTGGTGACCGCCCGCAGCCGCCACCTCGAGGGACTTGCGGGCCTCCGGCTGGCCCAGCACATCGGCGAGATCGAGCGCAGCGACCCGCTCGTCGCCTCGCCACGCCAGCCGGAGCTCGGCGGTCAATGCCGGCACCGGTGGCTCGTCGGGCGGATCGTCGCCTCGCAGCAGCGCGGTGGTCTGCCGGAGCGACCGGACGCCCAAGACACTCATGCCGGGGACCAGGGCCGCCTCCCCCGCGTTGGGCTCGGGCACGACAATGCGCTCGTAGCCCGCCCCCGAGGCCGCCAGCGCTGCCGGCAGGACGCCGGGGACGGCGCGCAGGCGCCCGTCAAGGGCGAGCTCGCCGATCAGGACGGTGCGCTCCAGCGGCTCCGTGGGCACATCGCCCGCGGCGGCGATCACCGCCAGTGCAATCGCCAGGTCGTAGTGAGACCCGGCCTTGGGCAGCGAGGCCGGGGACAGCGCGATCGTGACCCGACGGTTGGGCCAGGTGTGCCCGCTGTTGGCCACTGCGGCTCGGCAGCGGTCCTTCGCCTCGTTGAGCGACGCATCCGGCAAACCGACCAGGATCGTCTTCGGCAGTCCGGCGCCGATGTCGGTCTCGACCTCGACCAGATGGCCCTGGACACCGTCCAGCGCGACCGACCGGGTGCGGGAGAGTGCCATCTCAGCTCACCCCGCGCAGGTGCTCGACCAGCGCCGGCCCCTGCGGGCGCATGAGCACACCGACGACGTCGACCCGCACCTCGGCTGGGTGCAGCGCGTGGTCGGTCATCCACCGCACGGCCAGCCGGCGCAGCCGAGCGACTTTTCGGGCGGTGACGGCCTCGATCGGGGACCCGTAGTCCAACCCACGCCGGGTCTTGACCTCGCAGACCACCAACGCGTTCCCGTCGCGGGCGACCAGGTCGAGCTCACCGAGCTCGCAGCGCCAGTTTCGGTCGAGCAACGCCATTCCTTCGGCCTGCAGGTGGCGGGCTGCCACCTGCTCGCCGTAGGTGCCCACGGCCTGGCGCTGCTGCTGTGTCGATCGCACCCCGACCACCTCCAGCCGTGGACTCTGCGGTACACGGCGATGACCGGGCGCAGCTGACCGGCCCCCTGTGGGGAAGCTCCGGTACTCAGCCGCCTGTGGACGACATGGGGCCAGGCGCTTCCCGTGAGCGGGCGACTACGCGGATGTGACCGACTCGACTCGTTGGAGCCGCAGCTCAGGTCTTGGGGACCTCGATGTCGCTCTTCGCGAGCTCTTCGATATTGACGTCTTTGAACGTGAGTATCTTGACGTTCTTCGCGAACCTGGCCGGGCGATACATGTCCCATACCCAGGCGTCCGACATCGTGACCTCGAAGTACGCGTCGCCGGCCTCGGCCCGCACCTTCAGGTCGACGCTGTTGCACAGGTAGAACCGGCGGTCGGTCTCGACGACGTACTTGAAGATGCCGACCACGTCGCGGTACTCGCGGTAGAGCGCGAGCTCCATCTCGGTCTCGTAGCTCTCCAGATCTTCGGCGCTCACAGCCGCCCCACGGGCTCTCGTGCCGCCATGCGTTGCCCCGCTGCGGCGGTCGGCCCCAAGTGGTGGGGGACCGTCTCGGCCGACAGCTCGCCTGCCCGGCGCACGTTGACGAACCGGCGGCGATGCTCGCAGCACGGTCCGTGCCGGTCGAGCGCATCCTGGTGCTCCGGCGTGCAGTAGCCCTTGTGTGTCGCGAAGTCATAAGCCGGATAGCGCTCGTGCAAGCCGGCCATGATGCGGTCGCGGGTCACCTTGGCGATCACCGACGCCGCGGCGATGCAGGCGGTGACGCGGTCGCCCTTCCAGATGGCGAGGCCCGGCACCTCCAGGCCGTCGACGGGGAAGCCGTCGGTGAGCACATACGTCGGACGCAGGTCGAGCCGAGCCAGCGCACGACGCAGCGCGGCGACGTTGGCGACGTGCATGCCCAGCCGATCACACTCGGCGGCGGGGACCGCGACCACGGACCAGGCGGCCGCGCGTCGGGTCACCTGCGTGTAACAGCTTTCGCGCGCCAACGGCGTCAAGAGCTTGGAGTCGGCCAGCCCCCTGATACACCCGCGTTGCCCTGCCGGCAGGATCACCGCCGCGGCCACCAGTGGGCCGGCGCACGCTCCCCGCCCCGCCTCGTCCACCCCGGCGACAGGGGACAGCCCGACCCGGGCGAGTGCCCGTTCGTAGCCGTACAGACCGGCGTCGCGGCGAACCGTCATGCCGCGCGGAAGGGCCATGAACGAAGGGTAGGCGACCTCAGCCGCCAGGCGCCGCATGCGCCACACGCTCTGCGCGGTTTGCCGCCTGGGGAGCGGCTCGGTGTGGTGGTTCCTGAGCCGAGAGCTCCGAGTCTTCGAACGCATCGGGACGGTGGAGCACGCTCGCGTGGTCGAGTGGCCATACGACGACGAAAACCTTGCCCACGACGTCGTCGGCAGGTACGAACCCCTCCCCAGGCCCGCTCATGTGGCCGCGGGAGTCGAAGGAGAAGTCGCGGTTGTCACCCATCACCCACAGATGATCGGGCGGTACCCGGACGTCGAACTCCTTGTCGGACGGCCGGGCGCCGCGAGCGAGATACGCCTTCTCGTCCAGTGGCACACCGTTGACCGTGACGCGGTCGCGCTTGTCACAGCACACCACCCGGTCGCCGCCGACGCCGATGACACGCTTCACGAGGTGCCCACCGCTCGGGTAGAGCCCGAAGGTCTCCAGCGTCTGGGTGAACAGGTTGCTCGGGTGCTGGACGTCCCCGGGCGCAAGCCAGCCGCCCGGGTCGTCGAACACGACGACGTCGCCACGCTGGACGTCTCCGCCCCAGTACGACACCTTCTCGACAAGGATCCGGTCGTTCTTCACCAGGGTGTCGTCCATCGAGCCGGATGGGATATAAAACGCCTGCACGAAGAACGTCTTGATCAAGATCGCGAGCCCGAGGGCGATCACGAGGAGCAGCGCCATCTCCTGCCACATCGGCAGCGCGTGCTTCGCCGGGGTGGATGTGGCAGCCGAGCCGGTCGAGACAGCCTCTGGTGGGTCGGACTGACTCACGTCGTCGCTGCGCGTACTCACCAGCCGAGCCTACGCTCGCTCACCCGGCGGTCGAGGGGGAACGACGCTCCTTGATCTTTGCGGCCTTGCCGCGCCGGTTGCGCAGGTAGTACAGCTTGGCGCGGCGTACATCGCCGCGGGTGACGACCTCGATCTTGTCGATGACCGGCGTGTTCACGGGGAAGGTGCGTTCCACTCCCACGCCGAAGCTCACCTTGCGCACCGTAAAGGTACGGCGGATGCCAGCACCCTGGAGACGCAGGCAGACCCCCTGGAAAACCTGGATACGTGAGCGGTTGCCCTCGACCACATTGACATGCACTCGCAGGGTGTCACCAGCCCGGAACACCGGGATGTCGTCGCGGGCCGAATCGGCGTCTACGGCATCGAGAACGTTGGCCATGACAGCGTCGCTTCCTCGAAGGTGCCAAGGGTCACCCACGTGTGTCGGTGGAGGTGCGGGGCGCCAGACGCATCGAGACGCTCCCCCCGAGGCAGGAACGGTGGACCGTACGGTCCGGACGCGCAGCGCCAGCGGACCAGTCTGCCACACCACGGCCACGCGTCCGAATCGGCGCCGGACACCAGGTTGCACTGGTGCGCCGGCTCCTCAGTGCCTGCGCACCCCGGCGCGCAGCGACGTCACCGCCTTGGTGATCCGGTCGGCGCGCGTCTCCGCCTTCTTGGCCTCCTCCACCCAGCGCACCCACTCCTTGCGATGGGAGTAGGCCAGCCCCTCGAAGAACGTGCGCGCTTGCTCATCCCCTGCGAGCGCGGCCGCGAGATCTGCCGGCACGCTCACGTCACGGGGCTCACGGTCCGCTTCGATGTCGACGTCGATCTCGTCGCCGGCGGCAACCCCGGCGGCCTTGCGGTGCTCCGCACTGAGCGGCACCATGAAGCGGCCGCCCATCGGCGCAACGGTGGTCCGGTAGACGTAGTCGCCGATCGTGACCGTGACCGCGGGACGTTTGCCGGCGCCGAGCCGCGCGACGACCTCGTCGGGCACCGCGAGCCCGGTCGCCGTCTTGCCGGCCAGCGATACCACCGTCCGGAACCTCATGGCGGCGAGTATGCCGCCGCCGCCTAGTGAGCGGACGGCGAGGCCTCGCCGTCGGGTTCGACCCGGGTCGGCAGCTCGGGGCGGCGCAGAGCCGTGCGCCGTAGCGCCTGCTCGCGACGCCAGCCGGCGACAGCAGCGTGGTCGCCCGACAACAAAACCTCGGGCACCGCCCGCCCACGCCAGGTAGGGGGCTTGGTGTAGACCGGCGCCTCCAGCAGTCCCCCACCGTGGGCACTGGAATGCGACTCCTCCACCAGCGAGTCCGGGTTGCCTACGACGCCGGGCAGCAGCCGTACGATCGCTTCGACGATCACCAAAGTGGCCGCCTCGCCACCGTTGATCACGTAGTCGCCCAGGCTCAGCTCGTCCACTCGCAACCGCGCTGACGCCTCGTCGACGACTCGCTGGTCGATGCCCTCATAGCGGCCGCAGGCGAACACCAACCACGCCTCGGTCGCGAGCTGCTCGGCCGAGCGCTGGTCGAAGCGCCGCCCGCTCGGAGTCGGTACGACGAGGCGTGGCCCAACGGGCGAACCAGGAGGCGCCAGCTCGTCGAGGGCCCGTCCCCACGGCTCCGGACGCATCACCATCCCCGCGCCACCGCCGTAGGGGGTGTCGTCGACGGAGCGGTGGCGGTCGGAGGTCCAGTCACGCAGGTCGTGCACGCGGATATCGAGGAGCCCCGTGCGCCGCGCCTTGCCGACCAGCGACAGATCGAGCGGCGCCAGGTAGTCCGGGAAGATGGTGACGATATCGATTCGCACCGGCTCAGATCTCGTCTGGCTGCGGCTCGAGCAGCCCCTGCAGGTCCGCGAGCACCACCCGGCGCGACGAGAGGTCGACCTCGGGCACGAGCTGGGCCACAAACGGCACCAACAGCTCGTTTCCTGCCTCGGCAGTAATCGCCAACAGGTCGTGGGCAGGCAGGTGTACGACCTGCGCCACGACCCCGACCTTGCGACCTCCGGCCGAGACGGCCGTCAAGCCCACCAGCTGGCGGTCGTAGAACTCGTCGGGACCGGCCGGCCGCTCAGCCTCGTCGACGTCGGCACAGAGCAGCGCGCCACGAAGGGCCTCTGCGCCGGTTCGATCGGAGACCTCTGCGAAGGTCAGAAGCAGACGGGGTCCATGCGGGCGTACGGCCGTGACGGTGAGCACCGGTCGGAGTGGGCGGTCGGTGCGTAGGGCGGCGCCGGGGACGAAGCGTCGCTCCGGCTCGTCGGTGCGCAGCTGCACGGCGATCTCGCCGCGCACACCGTGCGGCCTGCCGAGGCGGCCCACGACGACCTCGACCACGTCGGCGGAACGCTCAGCGACCGCGGTCGACGTCGACGATGTCGACGCGCGCTCCGTCCTTGCCGGCCAGCGCGCCGATCACCGTCCGCAGCGCCTTCGCGGTGCGTCCCTCGCGGCCGATCACGCGGCCTAGGTCGTCGGGGTGCACGCGCACCTCGATGACCGATCGGTCGCGCTGGCTGCGGGTGCGCACGTTGACATCGTCGGGGTGCTCGACGATGCCGCGAACGAGGTGTTCGAGCGCCTCAGCCAGCATGCTCAGGCCCGCGTAGACCGGTCGGCTGCGGCCGGCTCGTCGCCGGCCGGCGTCTCGTCGGCAGCGGCTGGCGCGGCATCGGGCGCGGGCTCGTCGGGGGTGGCGGCCTCGGTGGAAAGTGCGTCGTCGGGGCTCGCCTCGCTGACCGTCTCGGCGCTCACTTCCACGCTCGTGTCGACCTCGCCAGCACTGACCTCCGCCGGCACTGCTTCGTCGGCGGGCACCGCGTTGGCCGGGATGACGTCGGCAGCTGCGCCGGCCGGTGTATCGGTCGTGGCCGACGGGGTGGTGGCAGCCGTCGGCTCTGCGGCCGGCCGGCTCTTGCGTCGCGTCACCGCCTCGGTCTTCGGCTCGTTGTGCGCTTCCTGCAGCGCCTCGTTGAACACCTCGGCCTTGTCGCGTTTTGCGGTGGGCATCCGCAGCGGCTCAGTCGGAGCCGGCTCACCCCTGTACTTCTGCCAGTCGCCGGTGAGCTTGAGCAGCACCGCTACCGGCTCGGTGGGCTGGGCACCTACGCCCAGCCAGTACTGGGCGCGCTCGGAGTCGACTTCGATGAACGACGGGTCGCTCTTGGGGTGGTACTTGCCGATCTCCTCGATCACGCGTCCATCGCGCTTCTTACGCGAGTCGGCGATGACGATCCGGTAGAACGGCGCGTGGATCTTGCCCATGCGCTTGAGCCTGATCTTGACGGCCACTAGTGCGGTGTCTCCCTCAACGTCGGCTTGGTGAGCCTGCGGCGCCGGGTGGGGAAACGGCGGGCTCGGCTCGGTGGATCCGGTCGGCCACGGCTGAGAGGGCCCTTGGCCTTGGGACTCAACCGCTCATTGTGCCAGAGATCGGCAGTGCACTTGCAATCGTGGGCGCTGCCAGGATGCGCCCATGACTGAGTCGAGTGCGCCGCCGCCTGCCGAGCTGTCCGGCTACCACGCGCGGCTGCCGTACGGGCAGCGGGTCCCCGCCGACCCGGTGCTCGGTGGTCCGTTCTTTCCGTTCGACGGCGACGTCAGCGTCGTACCGCTGGCCGACCCGGTGGTGCCAGAGCCGCCCCGCAACGGTGAGATCGGCGGCGAGCCGTGCTTTCGCTGTGCCAACCCGGATGCTCACGTGCTCTGGCGAGACGACCAGTGGAACGTCCGCGCCGGCTTCGCGCCGATGAGCCTGCCGATGGTCGCGGCGCTCGCACCCAATGAGCACGTGACGCTGCACACAATGTCGACCTCGCTGGCCGCGAGCATGGGCCTGGTGATCCAGCGGCTGGCGGTGGCGATCGGACGCATCCCCGGGGTGGGGCGTACGCACTTCAGCCGATGGGGCGACGGCAGCGAGCACTTCCACATGTGGTTTCTGGCTCGTCCGCTCGGCATGATGCAGATGCGCGGTGCGATGCTCGCCATCTGGGACGACCTGCTGCCACCACTGCCCGACGACGAGCTCGCCGCCAACCTTCGTACGGTCGCCGCGGCGCTCGCCGAAGGCGGCGGCGACGCGGTCGGCGCCGGCAAGACCTAGCGAGTTGTCAGGCCCTCGACGGCGTATGCACCGTCGAGGGCCTGACAACGTGCGGGGTGCGCGTCAGGCGACGACCCGGCCGCGCAGAACGATGCGAGCGGGCGCGCCGAGTGTGCCGAGGTCGCTGACGGGGTCGGTGCTGTAGACGACGAAATCGGCCGGCGCTCCCTCGCCCAGTCGGCTCGGCCTGCCCAGCCAATCCCGAGCCCGCCACGACGCCGCCCCTAGGGCGTCCCGCGTGCTGAGCCCCAGTGCGGCGAGCTCTGCGACCTCCGCCGCGATCAGGCCGTGCGGGAGCACCCCGCCGGCGTCGGTTCCGGCGTAGATCGGGACTCCGGCGTCGTATGCCGCTGAGACGGTGTGCCGTCGCCGCTCGAACAGCTCGCGCATGTGGCGCCCGTACGCCGGAAACCGCTCCTCGCCCGCCGCGGCGTACTTCGGGAAGTTGAGCAGTTGCTTGGCGGTCGGCACGAGCGCCACGCCCCGCTCGGCCACGCTCGCGATGAGCTCGTCGGTGAGGCCGGTGCCGTGCTCGATGCAGTCGATGCCGGCGCCGAGCAGGTCGGGCAGCGCGTCCTCGCCGAAGACGTGCGCGGTCACCCGCGCACCCAGCGCATGGGCGGTCTCGATGGCGGCGTCGAGGGCGCTGCGCGGCCAGCACGGCGCGAGGTCGCCGACGTCACGGTCGATCCAGTCACCGACGAGCTTGACCCAGCCGTCACTGCGCCGGGCCTCGTGGGCGACGTACTCCGGGAGCTGGTCCGGCTCGATCTCGTGTCCGTAGTTGCGGATGTAGCGCTTCGTGCGGGCGAGGTGGCGCCCGGCCCTGATCATCACCGGCAAGTCGTCTCGATCGTCGATCCAGCGCGTGTCGGCCGCCGAGCCGGCGTCGCGGATCAACAGCGTGCCCGCGTCGCGATCGGCGAGCGCCTGCTCCTCCTGGACGTCCTCGGCGACCGGTCCGTGTTCGTCGAGGCCGACATGGCAGTGCGCGTCGACGAGCCCTGGGAGGATCCAGCCCTCGGCCACGAGGGGCGCACCTGGGGCCGGCTCCTCGCTGATGCGGCCACCGACGACGGCCAGCTCACGGTGCTCGCCATCCGGCAGCACGACCCCGCGGACGCGAAACGGCTCAGCCACTGCCGCTCAGCGCTTCGGCGGCAGCAGGTCTCGGATCGACGGCGGCAGCTCGAGGTCCGTCGGCACCGGTTGTGTCGATGCGCCGGCCCGCCCACCGAACGCCGCCGGGACCTCCCCCGGCTCGACGGGCTGGGAGCGACGCTCGACGCCGACCGCCGCCTCCTGGGCTCGCTTGGCGGGATTGCCGGACCCCCGCTTCGGCTTGCCCTTCCTCGCCGGCTGACGTGCCTTCATGCGCTTGCCCATTCCGGGCATGCCGGGTACGCCGTGCCCGCTCGCGAGCGCAGACATCATCTTGCGAGCCTCGAAGAAGCGCTCCACAAGACCGCCGACCTCGTGCACGGTCGTGCCGGATCCGCGGGCGACCCGCGAGCGGCGCGACCCGTCGAGGATCTTGGGATTGGCCCGCTCGGCCGGTGTCATCGAGGTGATGATCGCCTGGATCCTGTCGATCTCGCGCTCGTCGATGTTGTCGATCTGGTCGCGGTACTGCGCCATTCCGGGCAGCATGCCGAAGATCTTCGACATCGAGCCCATCTTGCGTACGGCCTGCATCTGCTCCAGGAAGTCGTCGAGGGTGAAGTCCCCCTCCTGGCCGGTCAGCTTGGCGGCGGCGCGCGACGCCTGGTCGACGTCGAACGCCTTCTCGGCCTGCTCGATCAGCGTGAGCATGTCGCCCATGCCCAGGATCCGTGACGCCATCCGGTCGGGGTGGAAGACGTCGAAGTCGCTCATCTTCTCGCCGTTGGAGGCGAACATCACCTGCCGGCCGGTCACTTGCGCGACCGAGAGCGCCGCGCCGCCGCGTGCGTCTCCGTCGAGCTTGGTGAGCACCACGCCGTCGAACCCGACGCCGTCGAGGAATGCCCGGGCTGTCGTCACCGCGTCCTGGCCGATCATCGCGTCGACGACGAACAGCGTCTCGTCGGGGCGTACGGCATCGCGGATGTCGGCTGCTTGGGCCATCAGGTCGGCATCGATGCCCAGCCGCCCGGCGGTGTCGATGAGAACGACATCGTGCAGGCGCCGGCGCGCCTCGGCGACGCCACGTCGGGCTACGTCGACCGGGTCGCCTACCCCGTTGCCGGGCTCGGGCGCGTATACCGCGACCCCGGCTTGGCCGGCGACGACCTCGAGCTGGGTTACGGCGTTCGGGCGCTGCAGGTCGGCGGCGACGAGCAGCGGCGAGCTGCCCTGCTCTCTAAGCCAGCGGGCGAGCTTGCCGGCCAGGGTGGTCTTGCCGGTGCCCTGCAGACCGGCGAGCAAAATCACGGTGGGCGGCGTCTTTGCGAACCGCAGCCGGCGGGTCTCGCCGCCGAGGATCTTGACCAGCTCCTCGTTGACGATCTTGACAACCTGCTGGGCCGGGTTGAGAGCGGCGCTGACCTCAGCACCCCGAGCGCGTTCCTTGATGGCGGCGATGAAGTCCTTCACCACCGGCAACGCGACATCGGCCTCCAGCAGCGCGATGCGGATCTCCCGGCACGTCGCGTCGATATCGGCGTCGGAGAGTCTGCCCTTGCCGCGCAGGTCCTTGAACGTCGCGGCAAGCCGGTCCTGCAGGGTTGCGAACACGGGGCGGTCCTCGACAGTTCAGCGGCGACGTGGCCTCGTCAGCCTAACCAGGTGCGCCGGCGGCGCGGGTGGCGTACGACCGGGTGCTCAGGTGGCAGCAGGCTCCGCCAGCAGCGCGTCGACGAACTCCTCGGCATCGAAGGGTGCGAGGTCGTCGAGCCCCTCGCCGAGACCGACGAGCTTGACCGGCACGCCGAGCTCGCGCTGGACGGCGACCACGATGCCGCCCTTGGCGGTGCCGTCGAGCTTGGTCAGCACGAGGCCGGTGACGTCGACAACGTCAGCGAAGATCCGTGCCTGAGTCAGCCCGTTCTGACCGGTCGTTGCGTCCAGGACCAGTAGCACCTCGCTGACCCTTGCCTGGCGTTCCACGACCCGCTTGAGCTTGCCTAACTCGTCCATTAGCCCGGTCTTGGTGTGCAGGCGGCCCGCGGTGTCGATCAGCACCACGTCAGCCTCTTGCTCGATCCCCGACTTGGTCGCCTCGAACGCCACGCTTGCCGGATCTCCGCCCTGTGGCCCGCGGACGGTGCGTACCCCTACCCGTTCGCCCCACGTCTGCAGCTGATCAGCCGCCGCCGCCCGGAACGTGTCCGCCGCCCCCAGCACGACGTCCTTGTCCTCGGCGACGAGTACGCGGGCGAGCTTGCCCACCGTCGTCGTCTTCCCGGTGCCGTTGACGCCGACGACGAGGACGACGGCGGGCTTGCCCTCCCTGCGGGCGACGTCGAGCGAGCGGTCGAGCGTCGGGTCTACCAAGGACACCAGCTCCGAGCGCAGCAATGCCCGGGCGCTCTCGGGCGAGTCGACGCCCTCTAGTCGAACCCGCGCCCGCAACCGCTGCACGAGCTGCTGGGCCGGGACCACTCCCACATCGGAGCTGATGAGCACGTCCTCGATCTCGTCCCAGGTGTCCTCGTCGACGCGTTCGCGGGACAGCAACGCCAACAGTCCCCGGCCCAGCCCCGACTGCGATCCCGCCAGCCGGGAGCGCAGCCGCGCGAGCCGCCTGGCCGGCGCCTCCGGCCGGTCGAGTGTCGGGGTCTCCGGCGCCAGCAGCACCTCGTCGGTGGGAGCGAGCGTGTGCACGCCAGCGCCGGGGGCCTCGGGGGTGGCGCTGTCGGCGGCTGTCCGGTCGGGCGCCGGCCGGTGGCCGGAACGGCGAAACGGCCCGGCGAGGAGGCCGGCGACGAGCACCACCGCCACGACGGCAATCACGAGCACCAGGGTCAGCAGCGGCTCCACAACCGTCGATCCTGGCAGACTCCGTGAACCCGCTAGGCCGGTTGCACCTCGCGAAGGCGCTGGCTGATCACTGCCGACACTCCGTCGCCACGCATGGCGACGCCGTACAGGGCATCCGCCACTTCCATCGTGCGCTTCTGGTGCGTGATCACGAGCACCTGGCTCGTTTCCCGCAGCTCCTCGTAGATCTCCAGCAGCCGCCCGAGGTTGGTGTCGTCGAGCGCGGCCTCCACCTCGTCGAGGATGTAGAAGGGGCTCGGGCGCGCCTTGAACAGGGCGAGCAAGAATGCCACCGCCACCAACGACCGCTCACCGCCCGACAGCAGCGAGAGCCGCTTGACCTTCTTACCCGGCGGGCGCGCCTCGACCTCGATGCCGCTGGTCAGCAGGTCGGCGGGGTCGGTGAGTACAAGGCGCCCCTCACCGCCGGGGAACAGCCGGTCGAAGACGTTCTCGAACTCCCGCGCTGTGTCGCGAAACGCCTCCCTGAGCACGATCTCGACCCGCTCGTCGACGTCTCGGACGATGGCCAGCAGGTCGCCCCGGGTCCGGCGCAGGTCCTCGAGCTGCTCGGTCAGGAACTTGTGCCGCTCCTCGAGCGCGCCGAACTCCTCAAGCGCCAGCGGGTTGACCCGGCCCAGCACTGCTAGAGCCCGCTCAGCCGACCGGAGCCGCTGCTCGGCCTCTTCTCGGGCATAGGGGATACCCGCGGGCTGGGCTTGCTCGTCCGGCCCGAGTGCGGGGGCAGCGTCGGCGCGCGGCTCCAACCCGGTGGGCGCCAACCCGGTCGTCTCCGACCCGAGCGGTCCCGACACGAGATGACCAGGGCCATATCCCTGGACGAGAGTGTCGGCGTCCAAGCCGAGCTCGTCGAGTGACCGCTGTTCGAGCTGCTCGACGCGTATCCGTTGTTCGGTGCGAGCGACCTCGTC
>DATHBP010000230.1:0-5083 GCA_035296085.1 Nocardioidaceae bacterium
CCGCCGGTCGCCAACGGCTTCTACTACGACTTCGCCGTCGCGGAGCCGTTCAAGCCCGACGACCTCGAGCGCATCGAGACCCGTATGCGCAAGATCGTCAAGGAGGGGCAGCGGTTCGTCCGCCGCGTCGTCTCCGACGACGAGGCCCGCGCCGAGCTGGCTGACGAGCCCTACAAGCTGGAGCTGATCGGGCTCAAGGGCGCCGATGCGGCGCACGCCGCCGAAGGTGCCGACGCCGAGGTCGGGCACGGCGAGCTGAGCATCTACGACAACGTACGCCGCGACGGGTCGCTGGCCTGGAGGGACCTCTGCCGTGGTCCGCATCTGCCCACCACCAAGCGGATCCCCGCGTTCTCACTGATGCGCAGTGCCGCTGCCTACTGGCGTGGTGACGAAAAGAACGCCCAGCTCCAGCGCATCTACGGCACCGCATGGCCGACCAAGGAGGCGCTCGACGCCCATCTGCAGCAGCTCGAGGAGGCCGCTCGGCGCGATCACCGGCGGATCGGAGCCGAGCTCGACCTGTTCAGCTTCCCCGACGAGCTCGGCTCGGGGCTTCCGGTCTTCCATCCCAAGGGTGGCGTGATCCGCAAGCAGATGGAGGACTACTCCCGGCAGCGCCACGAGGAGGCCGGATACTCCTTCGTCTACACGCCGCACCTGGCCAAGTCGGGCCTGTTCGAAACCTCCGGGCACCTTCAGTGGTACGCCGAGGGCATGTACCCACCGATGGAGCTGGAAGGAGTCCGCTACTACCCCAAGCCGATGAACTGCCCTGGCCACATCCTGGTCTACGCGGCACGGGGACGCAGCTACCGCGAGCTGCCGCTGCGGCTGTTCGAGTTCGGCACCGTCTACCGCTACGAGAAGTCCGGCACCGTGCACGGGCTCACCCGAGCGCGCGGGTTCACCCAGGACGACTCACACATCTTCTGCGCACCTGACCAGCTTGCCGCCGAGCTTGCGTCCCTGCTGGGATTCGTCCTGGGCCTGCTCAACGACTTCGGCCTGGGCCAGTTCGAGCTGGAGCTTGCGCTTCGCGACGACTCGGACAAGTACGTGGGCGCCCGCGAGCAGTGGGACGAGGCGGAGCACGCGTTGCTCAGGGCGCTGGAAGCGGTCGGGATGCCCTACGTGACGGCTCACGGCGAGGCCAACTTCTACGCCCCGAAGATCGACATCCATGTCCGCGACGCGATCGGCCGGCGCTGGCAGATGAGCACGCTGCAGGTCGACCTCCAGCTGCCGCAGCGCTTCGGGCTCGAGTACCAGGCGGCGGATGGCGCCCGCCGCGCGCCGTACATGATCCACCGGGCGCTGTTCGGCTCGATCGAACGGTTCTTCGGCGTGCTGACCGAGCACTACGCAGGTGCGTTCCCGCCGTGGCTCGCTCCCGTGCAGGTGGTCGCGATACCGGTCGCCGAACGGCACGTGGCTCACCTCTACGAGGTCGCGGCTCGCCTGCGCGGTGCAGGGATCCGCGTGGAGGTCGACGAGTCGGACGACCGGATGCAGAAGAAGATCCGCACCGCACAGACCCAGAAGGTGCCCTACATGCTGATCGCCGGCGACCGTGACGTCGAAGACGGCGCCGTGTCGTTCCGCTACCGCGACGGCGAGCAGCGCAACGGCGTACCCGTCGACGATGCTGTCGCCGAGGTGGCCGAGGCCGTCCGCAGCCGGGTGCAGGTGTGAGTGGCGAACGCACCCCCGCTGGCGACCCGCCGGGCGGAACCGACGAACAGGTCGGCGTCGGGTCGCCGGATGCTTTCCGACGGCTCTGGACGCCACACCGGATGGCCTACATCAAGGGAGAGGGCAAGCCGAGTGCGGCCGACGCCGCAGCGGAGTGTCCGTTCTGCCGCATTCCGCGGCTGCCGGACGAGGAGGGCCTCGTCGTCGCTCGCGGCGAGCTTGTGTTCGCCGTGCTCAACCTGTACCCCTACAACCCCGGGCACCTGATGGTGTGCCCTTACCGCCACGTGGCCGACTACCTCGACCTCACCATCGACGAGACCACGCAGCTGGCCGAGCTGACCAAGCTCTCGGTCCGCGCCCTACGGTCGGTGTCCTCTCCGCAGGGTTTCAACCTCGGCATGAACCAGGGCGGCATCGCCGGGGCCGGTATCGCCGAACACTTGCACCAACACGTCGTGCCGCGCTGGGGCGGCGACACCAACTTCATGCCGGTCGTCGGACACACCAGGGTGCTGCCGCAGCTGCTGACCGAGACCCGAGAGCTGCTCGCGCAGGCCTGGCCTCAGCAGTAGGCCTTCGTCGGCGCGCCCGTCAGGACGCCGCAGACTCCTTCATCTTCGCCGCGACGTGCGCGGGCATCGGCTCGTAGCGGACGAAGGAGCGGCTGAACGTTCCGGTGCCGTGGCTGATCGATCGCAGGTCGATCGCGTAGCGGGTGAGCTCGAGCTGCGGGGCCAGCGCTCGCACCATGGTCCGGCCACCCGACCCGACCGGCTCCGAGCCCAAGACGTGTGCCCGACGACCCGACAGGTCGCTCATGACTGGGCCGACGAACTCGTCGTCGACGAGCACGCTGATCTCGTCGACCGGCTCCAGCAGAAGCATCTGCGCCCGGGCCGCGGCTTCTCGGAGAGCGAGCCCCCCGGCGAGCTGGAAAGCCATGTCGGAGGAGTCCACGCTGTGCGCCTTGCCGTCTGTGAGCGTTACCCGCAGATCGACCGCTGGGTAGCTCGTGGTGACACCTCGTTGCATCTGCGCGCGCACGCCCTTCTCGACGCTGGGAATGAACTGGCGAGGGACTGCTCCTCCCACCACCTTGTCGACGAACTCGAACCCGGCACCCGACTCCAGGGGCTCGACCTCGATGTCGCAGACGGCGTACTGACCGTGTCCTCCTGACTGCTTCACGTGCCGGCCGTGGCCGCTCGCCTTCTCCGCGAACGTCTCGCGGAGCGGCACTCTGAGGTCCACCTTGTCGACCTGGACGCCGTAGCGATGCGCGAGATGGTCGAGCAGCACATCGGCGTGGGCTTCGCCCATGCACCACAGCACCAGCTGGCCGGTCTCGGCGTTGTGCTCGACGCGCAGAGACGGATCCTCGGCCGCCAGCCGAGACAGCCCCGACGACAGCTTGTCCTCGTCTGCCTTCGCGCGCGCCTTGACGGCCACCGGCAGCAGTGGCTCAGGCAGCACCCACGGCTCCATGAGCAAGGGCGCGTCGCGGTCCGAGAGAGTGTCGCCGGTCTCGGCCCGGCCGAGCTTCGCGACCGCGCAGATGTCACCGGCCACACACGCGCCGACCGGCCGGAGCGTCTTCCCCAGCGGCGAGGACAGACTGCCGATCCGCTCGTCCTCGTCGTGGTCGGCATGTCCGGACTCGGCGCCGAAGAAGGCGGAGAAATGGCCCGACACGTGGACGGGCAGCTCCGGGCGCAAGGTGCCCGAGAACACCCGGACGACGCTGATCCGTCCGACGTAGGGGTCGGAGGTTGTCTTGATCACCTCGGCGAGCAGCGGTCCCTCCGGATCACAGGACAGCCCGGCGACTGCCTTGCCGGCAATGGTGAACACGGACGGGAGCGGGTGCTCGAAGGGGGAGGGGAACGCGCTGGTCATGACCTCGAGCAGCTCGGAGATGCCAAGACCGCTCAGCGCGCAGACGGGGAGGATCGGGAAGAACGAAGCATGCGCGACGGCTTTCTCCAGGTCGTCGACGAGCACCTTGTAGTCGATGTCCTCGCCCTCGAGGTAGCGGTCCATCAACGTCTCGTCCTCGGACTCCTCGATAACCCCTTCGAGCAGAGCCCCGCGGGCGGACTCGATCCGGTCGCGCTCATCGTCGTCGGGGTCTCGGTCGCTGCGTGCGCCGGCTGCAAAGTCGAACACTTGCTGGGAGAGCAGCCCGGCCAAGCCCGTCACCGCGCCGTCTGGTCCCTGCAGCGGCAGATAGAGCTCGAGCACCTTGTCGCCGAACGCCGCCTGAGCACCCGCGACGACGCTGTCGTAGTCAGCCCGCTGGTGGTCCATCTTGTTGACGACCAGGGCACGCGGCATGCCCACCGCCGCACACTCCTGCCACAGCGCCCGGGTGGCGCCGTCGATCCCCTCCGACGCGGCGACGACGAACAGCGCACAGTCGGCGCCCCGCAACCCGGCGCGTAGGTCACCGACGAAGTCGGCATAGCCCGGGGTGTCGAGCAGGTTGACCTTGATGCCCTCGTGGACGAACGGAGCTACCGCGAGCGCCACCGAGCGCTGATGACGAATCTCGGCCTCGTCGTGGTCGGTGACGCACGTGCCGTCCTCGACGCGGCCGGCGCGGGCGATGGTGCCGGTGGCGACGAGCAGCCGCTCGACCAGGGTCGTCTTGCCACACCCCGGCGGACCGACGAGGACGACGTTGCGCACCCCCGCCGGTCCGCTCGCTGCCGGTGCCGTGCCTGACGCTGCTGAGCCTGCCTGGGCCTTGTCTGCCATGGCGCCACCCTTCACCCCTCGGTGTCCGGCGCACAAGGTGGGTAGGCGAGCTGGAAGGCAACGGGCGGCCGGGGAGCCGCCGATAGCATCGGGGCACCGCCCACCGCCCAGAGGACACCGCGACGCTTCGATGCTCAACCGCTTCCGTGAGTTCTGGACCTCGGTGTTCGCTCCGATCGCCCATCTGCTGTTGCGCTGGGGCGTCAGCCCCGACACGGTGACGCTGGGCGGCACGCTGGGTGTCTGCGCCGGCGCACTGGTGTTCTTCCCGCGCGGCCAGCTGTTCGTCGGTGCCGCCGTGATCACGCTGTTCGTCTTCTCCGACCTCATCGACGGCTACATGGCCCGTACAGCGGGGACGTCGTCGAAGTGGGGCGCGTTCCTCGACTCCACGCTCGACCGGCTCGGCGACGGCGCCATCTTCGGCGGCTTGGCGTTGTGGTTCGCCAGCAGCGGCGACCAGCTCTACACCGCCGTCGCGCTGTACGCACTCGTCCTCGGCTCAGTCACCTCCTACGCCCGTGCCCGCGCGGAGAGCCTCGGCTTTGTCGCCAGAGGTGGGCTCGCGGAGCGTGCCGACCGGCTCGTGGCGGTGCTGGTCGCCGCTGGCCTCTCCGACCTGCTGGAC
>DATHBP010000231.1:0-2799 GCA_035296085.1 Nocardioidaceae bacterium
GAGCGGCGCAGGTGCGCTAGAGCGGCGGCCGCCACGCGCGCCATGCCCACGACGTTGACGTCGAGCAGCCGCAGCCACTGCTCGTCGTCGTTGGCCGACACGTCGCCCACGGCCCCGACTCCGGCGTTGTTGATCACGACGTCCAGCCCACCGAACGTCTCCGCGACGGCCGCAACTGCCGCCGCCACCGAACCCCGGTTGGTGACGTCACATTCGACCGAGAGGTGATCGGGAACGGCCGACGGGGCCAGGTCCGCCACGGCGACCCGCGCACCGCGTTCGCCCAGGAGCGCGGCCGTCGCCGCACCGATCCCGCTTGCGCCTCCGGTTACCAGGGCGGACAACCCGTCGAAGTCCTTCACCGACCCCTCCTTCTCTCTCTCACCGGCGCGGGTCCACGTGAAACTTCGGTCCCCCACCCGCACCGGGCGGGCGACGGCCGGCGAGGACGTCCCGCACGTGTTCCAGGCCCACCGTCGCCGCGACGAGTGGCCTGGGGTCCACCGTTCCGGAGGCATACCGCGCGATGGCTTCCGCCAGGCCGGGCGAGGCGCTCAGGATCCCCACGGCCGTGACGTCCTTGAGGACGAGCGCGCGCGTGTCCACGGTGCTCGGCTGACCAGAGATGCCGATGAGTACCACCCGGCCGCCGGGTTCGACCAGCTCGACGGCTCTGCCGGGCACCTCTGGTGCGTACGTCGCATCGATGACGGCGTCGAACGGCAGACTCGGCAGCTCGTGCGCGGACCAGGCGTACTGGTAGCCGAGGCCCTTCGCAAAGGATAATGACTCCGGCTGCGTGCCGACCAGGTGCACCTCCGCCCCGTCAGCCGCTGCGAACCCAGCGGCGAGGAGCCCGATGGACCCCGGCCCCCAGATCAGCACCCGGTCCCCGGCCGAGAGACGGGCAGCCTGTACCGCCCGTAGCGCGTTGCCCCCGGGTTCGACCAGCGCGCCCGCGGTGGCGTCGATCTGCTCGGGCAGGACGTGCAGCGCCTTGACCGGAACAACGAGCTGCTCGGCCAGTGCGCCCGGCCATCCGTTGCGGATTCCGATCTCCCTGCGGTCTGCGCAGAGGTGCTGGCGACCGGACCGGCACCGCGCGCACCGCCCGCAGCCGAGCATGGTGTCGCCGGTGACCCGGCGTCCGACCCAGGACGCGTCGACGGCCGCTCCGACCGAGGACACCGTGCCGCACCACTCGTGTCCGAGCCGCATCGGGTAGGCGGCGTGGCCCTCGCGGAGGTAGGCCATCTCGCCGGTGAAGAACTCCACGTCCGTGCCGCACACGCCCACTCGCTCGACGTCGACGACAGCCTGTCCGGCATCCGCGACTGGTGCGGCGACGTCCACGACCGCAGCCTCGCGCGGTGCGGAAAGGACGAAGGCCCTCATGGCGCCGCGACGATCTGCTGGCGCTGTGTGCCCAAGCCGTCTATGCCGAGCTCGACGAGGTCTCCGGCGCGTAGGTAGACCGGCGGGTCGAAGCCCATGCCCACGCCCGGCGGGGTGCCGGTGCAGACCAAGTCCCCCGGCTCCAAGACCATGAACTGGCTGAGGTAGTGCACGAGGAAGCCGGGGCCGAACAGCATCGTCGCGGTCGACCCCCGCTGGCGGGAGACGCCGTTCACGTCCAGCCACATCGCCAGATCGCCGACGTCTGGGATCTCGTCCGGGGTGACTAGCACTGGGCCGCAGGGAGTGAACGTCTCGGCGGACTTGCCCTTGACCCACTGCCCGCCGCGCTCGAGCTGGAAGCTGCGCTCGCTCACGTCGTTGACGAGCACATAGCCCGCAATCGCCCGGCAGCCGGCGGCTTCGTCGTCCAGGTAGCGGCACCGAGAGCCGATGACCACCCCCAGCTCCACCTCCCAGTCGGTCTTGGTCGAGCCACGCGGGATGTGCACGTCGTCGTGCGGTCCGCCCAGCGAGTTCGGCGCCTTGGTGAACACGATCGGCTCATCGGGGACCGCCATGCCGGCTTCGACGGCGTGGTCGCGATAGTTGAGCCCGATGCCGACGATTTGGTGCGGCCGAGCGATCGGCGCGCCGACCCGTTGGTCGGCCGCCCGGTGGAAGATATCGCCGGCGGCCAACCGCGCCGCGACGATGCTGGTGAGCAGGGCCGCTCCACCACCGGCGAAGAAACCCGCGTCGAAGTCACCCACCGCATCGGACACGTCGACATAGGCCTCGGCGCCGACCTGGACGGCGGGACGTTCCTGTCCCGGCGGGCCAACGCGCGACATCCGCATGGCGCCTCCCTCCGTGCCGATGGATCTAACCGACGTCTGCGCAGTTGCCTGCCCAAGCGCGCGTCGGGGCACCGCTCGCGCCCACGTCGGCGAGAAACAGGTGACCCGACTGCGGACAGGCGTCGAGCTGTGCGGCAGAGAGATCGGCGCGGGCGCTCGTGATCAGCAGGTGGTCTCGACCCGGACCGACGAACGCGACGCTGGAGGTGTGCGGTGCCGCAACCTCCACCGTTGTGACCTGCCGACCGGCGGCATCGAAGCAGCGAACCTGACCCGCGCCCCATACCGCCACCCAGAGGTGCCCGTCTGTGTCGACGCACAGCCCGTCGGGAGTGCCGTCGTCGACACGCAGGTGCATCCGGCGTGGGCCGACCGCGCCGGACTCCGGGTCGTATGTCCGGGACCAGATGACCCCCGGAACGCTGTCGACGTGGTAGAGCGTGTGCCCATCCGGTGACCAGCCGAGCCCGTTGGAGAGCGTCAGCCCGTCGTCGATGACCTCGACGGCGCCGGTGCCGTCGAGCCGGTACAGCCGCTCGGTGCC
>DATHBP010000232.1:0-8422 GCA_035296085.1 Nocardioidaceae bacterium
GGCGTTCGCGGCGCACTGTGAGTGCGCGCTGCTGACGACGATCCACGGCTTCTCAGACCGAGCGATCCTGCCGGCCTACGCCGCCGCCGAATCGGCGTACGTGTCGATCTCGGACGCCGACAGGGTGGCGGAGCTGGACTATGTCGGCACCGTCCACCACGGCATCGACCTCATGGCCCTGCCGTTCAGCGCGGCCGGCGGTGAGGATCTGGCCGTGCTGGGCCGGATCCATCCCGACAAGGGCACCGCGGACGCGATCGAGATCGCTCGGCTGGCTGATCGGCGGCTGACGATCAGCGGCATCGTGCAGGACGCGCGCTACTTCGCCGAGCGCGTCGAGCCCCACATCGACGGCGACCGGGTGCGCTACCTGGGCTCGATCGGGCCGGCGCAGCGCGCCGAAGTGCTCGGTTCGGCGCTCGCGCTGCTGCACCCCATCGCCTTTGCGGAGCCGTTCGGGCTTGCCGTGGTGGAGGCGATGGCGTGCGGTACGCCGGTCATCGCCTACCCATGGGGGTCGATGACCGAGATCATCGACGACGGAGTCACCGGCTTTCTGGTGAGCGGCGCGCAGTCCGCGGCCGAGGCCGTACGGCGCGTAGGCCGCCTCGACCGCGCCGCCTGCCGCGGCGTGGCGGAAGTCCGGTTCTCGGTTCAGCGCATGGTTGATGACTACCTTGGCGTATATGACCAGTTACTCCAGCGTCAGCAATAACGGTCTGTTCCGCCGGTTCCACGGCAACCCGATCCTCGCCCCGAACCGATGGCCGTACCCGATCAACGCGGTGATGAACGCCGGCGCAGCGATGGTCGGCGGGGAGACGGTGCTGCTGTGCCGGGTCGAGGACCGGCGCGGTATCAGCCACCTCACCGTGGCGCGCTCTCGGGACGGCATCTCCAACTGGGTGGTCGATGAGACACCCCTCCTCTCGCCAGAGCCTGGGCGCCCCGAAGAGGAGTGGGGGGTGGAGGACCCTCGACTGACGCGGGTCGATGAGCTCGACGCGTGGGTGATCACCTACACGGCGTTCGGCCCGGGTGGCCCCGCCATCGCGCTGGCCACGACCCAAGACTTCAAGACCGTCGAGCGGCGGGGGATCGTTCGCGCGCCAGAGGACAAGAACGGCGCGTTGCTGCCCCGACGAGTCGACGGCGACTTCATCTTGTTCCACCGCCCCGTGACGGTGATCGGCGCGCGCGCCGACATCTGGTTGTCGCGCTCGAGCGATCTGCACAGCTGGAGCTCGCCGGTGCCTGTTCTCGACGCGAGGGTGGGCGGCTGGTGGGACTCCGCCCGGATCGGCATGGGCCCGCCGCCGATGGAGACGCCAGCGGGTTGGCTCGTCGTCTATCACGGAGTACGCCAGACGGTCGCCGGAGCCTTGTACCGGGCCGGTCTGGCGCTGCTCGACCTCGACGACCCCAGCGTGGTCCTGCACCGGTGTAGCGAGTGGGTGCTCGGACCAACCGAGAGCTATGAGATCACCGGGGACGTGCCGGGTGTGGTGTTTCCCTGCGGTCTGATCCACGACCCCGCGACCGATGAGCTGCGGCTCTACTACGGCGCCGCCGACACCTGCATCGCGATGGCAACCGGTTCACTGCCCGATGTGCTCGCCTATGTCCAAGCGTGCGACTAGCCGCTGCGCAGATTCGAGGGGTCGGTCCGCTCAGCCGACCGCCACCAAACCGACCGACACCGCCGCCAGCAGCAGGCCTAGCCCCTGGCCCCGATCGATGTGCTCGTGCAGCACGAGCGCGGCGAGCAGCACGGTGCTGGCTGGATAGAGCGAAGACAGCACGGCCGCAACAGTGAGGAAGCCGGACTGGGTCGCGACCAGGAACAGCCACGTCGCCAGCGCCGCGAGAGCACCAGCACCCACGGCTGCGGCTGCGAACCTGTCGCGGGGCAGCCAGCTGCGCCGCAGGCCGGTCGCGATGCTGATGATCGCCACGACTGAGACGCCTTGCGTCAGCGCCAGCGGGCCCAGGCCGGCCGCGTCCGGGATCTGCGCGAGGGCGGCGAACAGCAGACCGAAGCCCAGGCCCGCCATGAGGCCGTCGACAACTCCGCCGGAGGGGCTCGCCTGCCCACCCGCTGCCGGCTCGGCTGCCCGCGAGATCAGCCAGATCGCCGGAAAGGCGCAGCCGAGCCCTGCCCAGGTGATGACGCCCGGACGTTCGCCGGACGCGACACCGACGAGCACCGGCAGCAGCGCCGCCCCCACCGCAGACAGCGGCGCAACCACACTCATCCGGCCACCGGCCAGGCCTCGGTAGAGGAACACGGTCCCGAAACCGGCCCCCACCCCGGCGACCGTGCCCCAGACCCAGTCGGCCGGCGTGGGCTCGCCGGCGACCAGGAACGCCACGACCGCCGTGCAAAAGGTGGCCGAGGTGTTGCCGACCACGGCAACCGACCAGGCGCCCGTACGCCGGGCGAGCAGCCCGCCGACGAAGTCCGCCAACCCGTAACACAGGGACGAGGCGAGCGCGAGGACGACGACCACGCAGCGACCCTAAAGCGGAGGACGGGTACGGTCCCGGCATCTCCGAGGAGGCCCCATGCCGCTCCCGTGGTCCACCGAGCTCGCCGGTCGTCTCGACCGCCACGTCGTCTCGTTCTCGACGCTGGCCGACAACCCGCTCGGCGACCCTGTCGAGCGACCGCTCAACGTCTACACACCACCGGGCTACTCAGACGATCCGGACCGCCGCTATCCGAGCATCTACGTTCTGCAGGGCTACACCGGTCACCTCGCCATGTGGGACAACCGCAGCCCGTACCGACTCACGTTCCCCGAGGCCGCCGATGGCGTATTTGCCCGTGGCGAGGCACCGCCGGCGATCGTCGTCTTCGTCGACGCCTGGACGGCGTACGGCGGGTCCCAGTACGTCGACTCCCCCGGCACCGGCAACTATCACAGCTACCTCTGCGACGAGGTCGTCTCCTGGGTCGACACCCACTACCGCACGCTGGAAGCGCCGGAGCACCGCGGCGTGACCGGCAAGTCCAGCGGCGGCTTCGGAGCGTTCATCACCCCGATGCTGCGGCCTGACCTGTTCGGCGGTTTCGCCTCCCACGCCGGCGACTCTCTCTACGAGCACTGCTATGTCGCGGAGTTCGGCAAGGCCACCCGTGCGCTGCGCGACTACGACGGCGACATCTGGGCGTGGTGGTCTGACTTCCGTGCGCGGCCAGGCTTCACCAAGCCGACCGACGCCGGCCTAGTCATGACGCTCGGCTGCTCGGCGGCCTTCTCCGCGACGCCTGACGGCACGGTTGAGCTGCCGTTCGACACTCGCAGTGGCCGGCTCCGCGAGGAGGTGTGGCAGCGCTGGCTCGCGTGGGACCCGGTACGCATGGTGCCGCGGTACGCCGACGCGCTGCGCAGCCAGCGGGCCATCTGGATCGACGCCGGCACGAGCGATGAGTGGTACCTCGATCTCGGCGCCCAGGCGATGGTCGACGCACTCGCCGAGATCGGGGTGAGTGATGTGCACTTCGAGACCTACGACGCCGGACACGGCGGCATCGACTGGCGCTACCCGCTATCGCTGGCCTATCTGGCCCAGCGACTCGCCCCACCCGGCGAGGGCGCCTAGGCTGCCCGCATGTGCCGAAGCATCAAGACTCTCCGCCCGCCTTTCGTCGACGAAGCAACGGACACCGACGTCCACGCCGCCGCGCTGCAGTACGTACGCAAGGTGAGCGGCTTTCGCGCCCCGGCGGCACACAACGCGCAGGCGTTTGAACAGGCCGTCGAGACCGTCGCCGCCACGACTGCCACGCTGCTCGCCCAGCTCGAGGTGAAGGGTCAGCGCAGCAAGGCGTCCTGACCGCCGAACGTGACGGCGCAGCGCGGCTTGACGTCACCAACCGCTGCCGTCACAATCGGGGGCGGTTCAAACTGCACAGATCGATACGATTCGACCCGCGGGCGAGCGTTGATCTGTCGGGCGTCATTGGTCGCCGTAGCCCGGCAGGGAGCGAATGGCGAAACCGGGCCCTCCGAACGCATGACGCGGAGGCACCTATGCCCGGCACCTGTGAGCACCAGCGGGATCCTCGATGAGCTCACCAGCAGCAGATCTCGACTCGAGGACCTGGCACATCTACCGGCTGCTCGATAGGACCAGGAACGCAGCGGAGCTAGCCCAGCTCACCGGCCTGCCGGAGTCGGCGGTGCGCGGCCATATCGCGACGCTCTCCGCGCACAAACTGATCACCCGCAGGGCGGGCTCCGGTGCGTCTGCGGCATATCGCCGCTCCGCTTCGCCGTCTCCGGAGGTGCTCGCAGCCGCCGAAGCAGCCGCTGCACGTCATCGTCGTGGCGACCGGCCGGACCCCGGTGAACGGCCCAGCCAACCGAGCCACGACGACACCGGAGGTCCACCCCTCTGGCGTGCCGGCGTCGCGCCAGTTGAGGACCCGCACGGCTCCGCGCATCTGCACGGCTCCCCTCCACCGCGCGTCACGGCCGACGCCCGTCAGTCACCGAAAGCTCCTGATCGTCAGCGTTCCCGCGCAGGGATAGCGGCCATCGCGCTCCTCGCGGTTCTTGGCGGGGGCGCATTGGTATGGACGCTGATCGACGACGATGACGGCGAGGCACGCCCGTCCGGGGAGGGGATAGCAGCCGCCGAGTCCACCCGAGGCGTGACCGGCACTCCCACGGAGGCGCCACCTGCTACGCCGTCCGAGGACAACGCTCCGACTGCCAGCAGCAACGCCGAGAGCCGTCCGGACATCACGTTGACGTCGGTTCCGCGAACCGCCAGTCCGTTCGAGACGATACCGATCACGGGCAAGTACGTCCGGGCCACTGAGGGCGTTCCGCTGCGCCTGCAGCATCGATCCGATGGGCGGTGGCTGACCTTCCCGTTGCCGGCGGTGACGGACTCCGCCGGCAAGTTCCGCACGTACGTGGAGCTCGGGAGCAGCGGCGACCACCAGCTGCGGGTCATGGACCCCAGGACGCAAACGGTGTCCCCCCCGGTGTCCATCTCCGTCGGCTGAGCCGGCCTTTCCCGGTTGGCCTAGCCCATCGCCGGGTTGTCCGGGAGTGCCCCGGCGCTGCCGCGACCTTTGAGGTCGCGCAGTATCCGCTGACTGGCCAGCTTGCCCGGTGCTCCGATGACACACCCGCCGGGATGGGTTCCCGAGCCGCACTGGTAGTAGCCGTCGATCGGCGTGCGGTACTGGCTCCAGCCGGGGGCGGGCCGGAAGAAGTACATCTGCGGGGCGAGGAACTCCCCCGCGAAGATGTTGCCCTCACTGAGGCCGACGACCCGCTCGATGTCGAGCGGGGTGACGACCTCGCGGTGCAGCACGAGATCGCCGAACCCGGGGAAGAACGATTCCAGGGTCGCCTGCACGGTGTCGCCGAACCTGTCCCGCTCGCTGTCCCAGTCGCTGCCCTTCAGGTGGTAGGGCGCGTACTGGATGAAACACGACATCACGTGCTTGCCCGGCGGCGCCATGTCCGGGTCCACGACCGACTGGATGGCGCCGTCGATGTAGGGGCGCTGGCTGTACCAGCCGTACTTGGCGTCGTCGAAGGCGCGCTCGAGGTACTCGATCGACGGGCCCATGTTGACGAACCCGCGGTACTGGTCGGTCCGGTCGCCGAGGGCGGCGAACTTCGGCAGGCCGTCGAGCGCGAAGTTCACCTTCGCTGACGTGCCCTGGAAGCGGAACCGAGTGATCGTCTCGACCAGGTCGGAGGGCAGCTCCCGTGGCTCGACGAGCTCGAGGAACGTCCGGCGCGGGTCGAGAGCGCTGACCACGACGTCGGCGCTGAGCTCGGTGCCGTCCGCGAGCGCTACGCCCACGGCCTTGCCGTTCTTGGTCATCACCGTGTCGACGGCTGCGTCCAGCATGATCTCGGCGCCGTACGCCTGCGCCGCACGCGCCAGCACCTGCGTGAAGCCGCCGTTGCCACCCTTGTGGAACGCCCAGGACCCGAAGTGGCCGTCGTGCTCACCCATCGAGTGGTAGAGCAGAACGAGCCCGGAGCCTTGTGACATCGGGCCGACCTTCGTTCCGATGATGCTGGACGACGCCAGGTAGCCCTTCAGGATGTCGCTCTCGAAGTAGTCGTCGAGGAAGTCCGCCGCGCTGCCGGTGAGCAGCCGGACGAGGTCGTGCATCACTTTAGGCTCCACACCGCGCAAGTGCGACGCCAGCTCGGCTACCGCCTCCAGGTCTTCGGGTGCGGTGCTGAACAGGTCGGGCGGTGCGCTGTCAAACAGCGGTTTGACGACCTGGCAGACGCGGTTCATGTCGTGCTCGTAACGCTCCAGCGCGTCCGCATCGTGTGATGAGTGCCGCTTGATCTCCAGCACGTTCTCGTCGGCATCCGGCCCGAGCAGCAGGTAGTCGCCGTCGAGCATCGGCGCGAACGACGAAGCCATCAGGATCGGCAGGAAGCCATGCTTGACCAGGTCGAGCTCTTGGATGATGTCTGGGCGGATCAGGCTCAGCGCATACGAGAACGTCGTGAAGTTGAAGCCGGGAACGAGTTCCTCGGTGATCGCCGCACCCCCGACGAAGTTGCGCCTCTCGAGGATCAGCGTGTTCAGTCCCGCCCTTGCGAGGTAGGCGCCGTTGACGAGCCCGTTGTGCCCGCCGCCGACCACGATCGCGTCGTAGTTTCTGCTCTTCGTCATGGGTCTAGGCCGTCTTCCGTTTCGGGTTGTACAGAGGCAGTCGGGCCACTTCGGCGGCGACCGTCTGGTACTGGTGATTGATCGTCAGCTCGAAGTTGACCCGGGTCCCGACGGCGGAGAGCTCCGGCCGCACCCGGGCCATGGCAATGTGGCGCTGCAGCACCGGCGAATACATGAGGTTGGTCGCGTAGCCGACTCGCTCGCCGGCGTCGTCGTAGAGCATGGAGTCGTACTCCACCGGCGTTTCGTCCTTGGGCGGAATGAGACCCGCCTGCAGGTAGAGCCGGTAGTAGTTCGCCCAGTCGAGCTGGAGTCCCACCATCGCCCAGCGCGACGTGCCCTCGGCCAGCTCCCTGCGAATCGCCTTGCGGCCGATGAAGGGACGGTCGTCGGTCTCAATGCCGCGCAGCATCCAGCCGAAGCCGAGCTCCTTGGCCGTGAAGCGCTCGTGGTCGGTGAAGGCGAGCCGGCTCGACTCGAAGTCAGCGCCCATGAGCACCAGCCCGGCTTCGATGCGCGCCATCAGCAGCGCCTCCTCGCCGAACGGCCGCAGACCACGCCCGCTGCCTGCTTCGAGTACGGCATCCAGCACGTGCAGCGCCTCGTCGGCACCCACGAAGATCTCGTACCCAAGGTCACCGGTGTAACCGGTTCGCGAGACCGTCACCGCCGCGGGCCCGACCTTCGTGTTCACCAGGTCGAAGAAGGCGAGACCCTCGACCTCCGGAGTCAGCAGAGCCAGGATCTCCCGGGACCGAGGGCCCTGGACAGCGAGCACCCCGTACTCCTCGCTCACGTCGTCGATGGCAACGTCGAGCCGGCCGACGAGGTCGCGGAAGTAGCCCAGGTTGGGCCGTGCGGAGGTGAGGAAGAACTCCGTGTCCGAGTGGCGGAAGAACACGCCATCCTCGAGCACGAAGCCGCGGTCGTCGCACCAGACGGTGTACTGCGCCCGGCCGGGCCGACACGTGCGGATATCGCGCGTCAGCACGCCTGCGAGGAAGCGCTCTGCATCGCGCCCACGGATCCAGTACTTGAACAGCGGGGAGGTGTCGAACAGGCCGGCGGCGTTGCGAATCGCGAAGTACTCGTCCTTGGCCGACATGTCGTACTTCGCGGTCGAGAGGTACCCCGCCCAGTGGCCGTAGAGACCGCTGCGGTTCAGCTCGGAGAGCCGCTCGTGGAACGGGGTTGTCTTGATCATCGAACTTGCGCTCCTCGCGTTGCACGACCCAGGGATTGGTGGGATCTGTCCACACCTTAGAGCCGGTGGCCTATTGTTCAGCCACTCGAGCAGTCGGGACCCACCTGGAGGACCCATGCGCCACCCACGTATCGCAGTGTCACTGCTGGCCACGCTCACCCTCGTCCTCACCGGCTGCGGCGAGGACGGCACCACGGCGTCTTCGGACTCGGGCGTCTGCGCCGAGACCGACGCGTCCGGCGACCTGCTGGCCCAGATCTGCGAAGAGGGCACGCTCACCGCGTCGACCGATGCCGCCTATCCGCCCCAGTCCTCGCTCGACGAGCAGACCGGCGAGTACGAAGGCTTCGACATCGACGTCGCGACGGAGATCGCCGACCGGCTAGGGGTCGAGATCGCCTGGGAGACACCACCGTTCGAGGCGATCACCGCCGGCAACTGGAACGGACGTTGGGATCTCAGCGTCGGGTCCATCACCATCACCAACGAACGCGCAGAGGCCCTGCTCTTCACCGAGCCCTACTACTACACGCCGGCTTCGATTGT
>DATHBP010000233.1:0-2041 GCA_035296085.1 Nocardioidaceae bacterium
GACCAGCTGGTGCACCTCGGATGTCCCCTCGTAGGTCAGGACCGACTCCAGGTTGTTGGCGTGACGCAGCACGGGGTAGTCCAGCGTCACCCCGGCGGCAGCCAGGATCGTGCGACATTCTCGAGCGATCGCCAGCGCTTCGCGCACGCTGTTGAGCTTGCCGAGGCTCACCTGAGCCGGGGCCAGCGCGCCGGCGTCCTTGCGCCGACCCAGGTGCAGCGCGAGGAGCGCGCCCTTGGCGAGCTCGAGCGCCATGTCGGCCAGCTTTGCCTGCGTGAGCTGATAGGCGGTCAGCGGCTTGCCGAAAACCTGGCGCGCCTGCGCGTACGCGATCGTGGTCTCCAGGCAGTCCCGGGCGGCGCCGAGCGCCCCGAACACGATGCCGAAGCGCGCCTCGGCCAGGCACCCCAACGGCGCCGACAGGCCACGGGCCTCCGGCAGCAGTGCCGAGCCGGGCAGGCGAACGGAGTCCAGCACCAACTCGGAGGTCACCGATGCCCGAAGAGACAGCTTGCGGGTGATCTCCGGTGCGCTGAAGCCAGGTGTGCCGGCCGGCACGACGAAGCCGCGAATGCCGTCGTCGGTGCGTGCCCAGACGACCGCCAGCTCGGCGACCGATCCGTTCGTGATCCACGTTTTTGTTCCGTCGACCACCCAGTCGGTGCCGTCGCGTCTTGCCGACGTACGCATGCCGCCCGGGTCGGAGCCGAAGTCTGGCTCGGTGAGCCCGAAGCAGCCAATCGCGTCACCCGCGGCCATCCGTGGCAGCCACTGCTCTTTCTGCTCGGCGCCGCCGTAGCGCCAGATCGCGTACATCGCGAGCGAGCCCTGGACGGAAACCAGGCTGCGGATGCCGGAGTCGGCCGCTTCCAGCTCCAGGCAGGCCAGGCCGTACGCCACCGCGCTGGTCCCGGCGCAGCCGAAGCCCTCCAGGTGCATGCCGAGCAACCCCAGCGAGCCGAGCTCGCGGGCCAGCTCGCGAGCGGGCAGTGAGCCGGCCTCGTACCAGTCGGCGACGTGGGGGCGGACACGCTCGTCGCAGAACCGCCGCACGGTGTCGCGGATCGCGCGTTCCTCGGCGTCCAGCAGCTCGTCGAAGCCGACGAGGTCCAGCGGGAGGACCGGCCTCGGGGGGCCAGCGGACATGGGGGCGCTCCCGATCAGGTGCGGCACGGGCGGTGCCTCACGATACGGCCAGCCACCGGCGGGAGCGAGCGTCGTGCCCGCTCCCGGTCGGCAGCCGGACTCTGCTCTAGACGCAGGCCGCGGTGCCTGAGTCCTTCACGGTGCCATCGTCAGCGGCGAACTCCCAGTCATACGACCCGGCGTGCAAGACCATCCTCAGCACGCCGAACGAGGTCGTGTTGTACTTCTGCAGCCCGGTCATGTACGCGTTCTGGATCGGATAGTGGCTCTTTCCGCCGGTGCCGACCACGAACTGCCGAACACCGGTCGAGCTGATCCCGCCGGAACCGTTCATCGATGCGAACCGCTGGTACTGATGGTCGTGGCCCGCGAGAGTCACATCCACGCGGTCGGCGAGCATGTCAGTCCAGAGCGGCTTCACCGAGGAGACTCCTGGCGAGTAGTTTCCGGCGGTGTAGCGCGGGTGGTGGAAGTAGGTGAGGGTGCACTTCGCTGTGTTCGCGGCCAGGTCCTTCTCGAGCCAGTTGTTCTGCGCCGAGCCCTCCGCCATCGAGACGTTGCTGTTCAGCGACACGAGGTGCCAGGCGCCCAGGTTGTAGGAGTAGTAGGACGGCACGGCGAAGTATTTGAAGTAGCCGCTGGCGCCCGACGTCTTGTACTCATGGTTGCCCGGCGCGGGTTGGATCTTGGCTTTGTACAGGCCCCAGGTCTTCGCGAACGCCCCCGCGTACTCGGTGCTGGTGCCGGACTCGTACTGGTTGTCCCCCAGCGTGAGCACCTGATCCGCCGAGGCGAGCATCTTCGCGGTGTCGGAGTAGTGGCAGGCGCTGCTGGTGCGGCTCACGCCCGGTCGGCAGGCGATGTCGCCAGCAGCAGCGATCAGTGGGTCACCGCT
>DATHBP010000234.1:0-1811 GCA_035296085.1 Nocardioidaceae bacterium
GGCCGATCCCGTCGACGGATCCTTGCTGGCACGAGACAACCGTCGTTACCGCATCCCCGCCGCACTGCGAGCGGGCATCGTCATTCGCGACCAACGGTGCCGAATGCCGGGGTGCGTCTCGCCGGTCCGCGAGGTCGATCATGTCGAGGACTTCGCAGATGGCGGTCGAACCGAGGGCCGCAACCTGTCGGGGTTGTGCACCCGAAGTCACCACGCGAAACACCATCCGGGCTTCGACGTGACCGGCAGCTAGAACTCGATCCGCGCCACCACACGGCGCGGCGTCGGCCAGCTGACCTCGGTGAACCCGGCTGCGGCGAAGGTTTCGCGGGTGCCGACGTGCATCTCTTCGAGGATCGCATTCGCCGGGTTGATCGGGTAGGCCTCGATGGCCCGGGCGCCACGCTCGGCGGCGAAGTCGACGGCAGCCCGAGCCAGGGCGCGGCTGACACCGCGGCGCCGGAACCCCGCTCGGGTGAAGAGGCACGTCACCGCCCAGACGCTGTCGTCCGTCTTCGCCTCCGCTCGGCCGACCCAGGGCACGCGGTTGTTGCGCACCAGGCCTTCGTACGCGGTGCGCGGCTCGACCGCGCACCAGCCGGCGGGCTCCCCGTCGAGGTAGGCGACCAGGCCGCTGGTCGTGACCGACTCCTGGCGGCCGCAGTCGGTCTGCTGACGTAGGCGATGTGCGCGTTCTTCCGCCGGGAACGAGGCGAACGACTCTCTCCGCCGCAGCTTGTAGCGCTGGCACTGACATCGTGCTGCCGGTCCGCGCGCACCGAAGATCGTCTGCAGATCTGCACAGCTGGCCTCGTTGGCCGGCACAATGACGATTTCCGACGCGGACGCAGTCATCACCCGATTCTGCCTGCCGTCAACGTCAGGAGCGGTTGTCGGCGGTCCGGTAGCGCGCGTAGATCAGTCCGCTGGCGAAGGAACGTTGCTCGACCAGCTCGAGCTCGAGGCGCACCCCGTCCGGGAAGAACCGTTTGCCGCCGCCGACCACGCTCGTGGTAATGAACAGGTGGTACTCGTCCACCAGGCCGGCCGCGATCGCCTGAGCCGCCAGATTCGGGCCGTCCACGGTGAGGTCGCGATCGGCCTCGGCCTTGAGCTTGCGCACCGCGTCCGGGTCGAAGGTCCGCTCGATCCTGGTCTTCGCGCTGGACACCGCCTCCAGCGTCGTGGAGTACACGATCTTCTCCGCGGCCTGCCAGTCGCGGGCGTACTCCAGGATGTGCGGCGGCTGGTCGGGCTCCGCGTGCGCGGTCTCCCAGTAGACCATCGTCTCGTACATCCGTCGGCCGTAGAGGTACGTCCCGACGGGGCGGAAGACATCGTTGATGAAGGTATGTACCTCCGGGTCGCCGGCCCCGGTGCCGAGGTCTCCTTCCGCTGCCTCGGCGTAGCCGTCCAGCGAGGTGATCATCGAATAGATGAGCTTGGCCATGCCTGCGTCTCCTTCGGCTACGAGCCCGTCGTCTGACAGCGGCTCTGCAGGTGTGACCCCCGAACGCCCCGGAACTCATCGATCGGCCGGCCGGGTCAACGGCGAGAGCGTTGTTGCCAGGGGAGGGGGCCAGGCGGCGGAATGGCACCATCCGGGCCGGTCCAGCGCGCTTTACTTGACATAATGTCGCTTATCGGCGCACCGCCTGGGTGGTAGGCCAGCCTCGGGGCACGCCCGCGCCAGGGACGCGCTCACACGGTCAGTCCAAGCAGAACTCGTTGCCCTCAGGGTCGCTCATCACGATATGGCCGGCGCTCATCGGCGAAGCGGGGTCGAAGCGACGAACCCGCTTCGCTCCGAG
>DATHBP010000235.1:0-5035 GCA_035296085.1 Nocardioidaceae bacterium
TGCGACGGTCGTCAGGTCTGAATCCGCCTCGGCCAGCTCCGCGCGCAATCGCAGCAGCCCGTCGCGAATACGCGCCTTGACCGTTGTGGGCTTCACGCCGAGCAGCGCGGCGACTTCGGCGTAGGTGTGACCGTCGTAGTAGGCGAGGGTGAGCGCCTGCTTTTGGAGACCGCTGAGAGCACTCAGACATTCGCGCACTTGGTCGCGCTCGCATCGGCTACTGACGGCCGCGATCACGGCGTCGTACGGCGGCTCCGGCAGTGCCGCGGCACGCTGCTCTCTGGTCCGGGCCGATTGCTCATGGCGGACGAGGTCGATCGCGCGCCGGTGGGTGATGGTGAGGATGTACGCCATCGCCGATCCCCGGTCGGCGTCGAAACGGGCTCCCGCCCGCCACACCTCGAGCAGGGCCTCTTGGGCCACCTCTTCGGCTTGAGCTGGGTCTCGGACGACCGCGAGGGCAACGCCGTAGACGCGCCCCGAAATCGCGTCGTACAGCTCAGCGAACGCCGCTTCGTCCCCGCCGGCCACTCGGGCGAGCAGGTCGTCGAGCCACGGTTCGTGCCGCCGGCTGGCGCTGTGATCGCCCGAGGGCGCGGCAGCGCGGGTGCCGTCGCCCGCGCCAGGCAGCTGCACCCGCTCCGGAGATGGGTGCCTCAGCCTGGCCCTGCCGGTACGCGGCGGTCCGGAGGCGACCTTCACGCGGAATTACCCGGTGAAGTCGCCCGCAGATCCAATAGCCAACGCATCCGATGCCTCTTTTCTGAGCGGTCGGACCGGTAACAAAGAGTCTCACACCACGTTCAGAATGTCACCGTGCGTCGGATTCGGCCACTTGAACGAGGCGGCGTCGAAAACTCAGCGGGTGCGGCGTACGGCCTCACGGCGCGCGGAGCGCCACCGACAGCGGCTTGCGAGACGTCGCACTTCAGGCGAGCGAAGTGGCTTTTGCGGAGCGATCGGCCGCCGAGCTGGCCGTGCCGCGCGGGAAGCTGCCAGGTAGGCGCAGCCGAAGAGCGTGCGGTCCGGTGCCCGCCGTGCACAGCGTCGAGGCGCCATCAGAGCTGGTACTCATAGTGCAGCGGGATGCCACGCGAGGCGTCCTCGGGGAGATTCTCAGCGATGATGATCGCGTCGCGCACGGCCTGGTCGAGGCCGGGGAAAGTTCTGGCGGACACCCGCATGCCGGGGAACTGCGGCAGGCTCGCTAGCCATTGCGCGCCATCGCGAGTCACTACCACCTCGACTGCGGCAGCCCCGAGGTGGGGACGAACGTCGATCACAACCGGTCACTGCCTGTGTAGCGGCTGGACATCACGACGGTGCTCCTTCGTCACTGACTGTATGAAGGCCATACTCGCGTAGTTTGCTGTCCGTGACAAGAGCCGCCGGGAAAGCTGACATAATAGACAGGGTCTAGTCACGCTACGTGACACCGGCTGTCTGATGTCCTCCTCGCTGAGTTCCGTCTACCCTCCCTGGTACCCCAGCGAAACGCCGTAGTGGCGGGTGGGGCAGAGAAATGCTGACTCGACCCATTCAGCGGTTCCCGTCTCCTAGCGCAGCACGACCGCGGCCAGTAGTCCGAGGCCCGCGCAACAGCCGAGAGTTCGGAGCACAGACCACCGCGCCACGAAGATCATCACCAGCGCGGCCACCGCGATAGCGAGCTCAACCGGTCGCACGCTCGACCACACGGGCAGATCCAGCCGCACGAAGGCCGCTGTTTGTACGCGTCGGAACAGGGTGTGCACGGCGAAGAAGAACGCGAGGTTGGCGATCACCCCGACGATGGCGGCGGTCACTCCCGTCAACGCGGCCGTCAGCGTCGCATTGCCCCGCAGCCGCTCGACGTACGGCGCGCCCAGGAAGATAAAGGCGAAGCACGGCACAAACGTCACCCAGGTAGTCAGCAGTGCGCCAAGCACCGCGGCTAGCCAGGGGGCGAGCTCGCCGGGAGCGCGGAAGGCGCCCAGGAACGCCACGAACTGCACCACCATGATCAGCGGTCCGGGAGTCGTCTCGGCCAGCGCGAGGCCGCGCACCATCTCACCTGGCGTCACCCATGCGTACACCTCGACCGCACGCTGTGCGACGAACGTCAGCACGGCGTACGCACCACCGAAGGAGATCAGCGCAGTGCCGGAGAAGAAGAGCCCCTGCTGGGTGACGGTGCTGTCGAAGCCGAGCAGGACGGCCGCCAACGCCAGCGGGGCGCACCACAGCGCGACGCTGAGCGCCAGGATGCGCACCCCCCGTCGGCCGGACGAGGCTTGTTCTGGCAGCGCGTCGTCCCTGAGCACAGCGGTCTCCCCGTCCGCCTGCGCGTGCCCCGTACTGGCTATCGCGTTGGGCAGCCAGCGTCCCAACGCCCAGCCGGCTACCGCTGCCGCAACGACCACAACCGGGAACTGGACGCCAAAGATGGCAATGGCCAGGAATGCGGCGACCGCGATGCTGAGCAGGGCGGGATGGCTCACAACCCGGCGCCCGATCCGTACGACCGCCTGGATCACGATTGCGACAACGGCGGGCGCGAGACCCGCGAAGATCGCAACGACCAGCGGGGCCTCGCCGAACGCGACATAGATCGCGGCCAGGGCCAGCAGGGCCGCCACCCCTGGCAGCACGAACAGCGTGCCCGCGACCAGCCCGCCGCGGGTCCCGTTGAGCAGCCAGCCGCTGTAGATCGCGAGCTGCTGTGCCTCCGGCCCGGGCAGCAGCATGCAGAAGTTGAGCGCGTGCAAGAAGCGGCGCTGACCGATCCAGCGCTTTTCGTCGACCAGGATCCGCTGCATCACGGCGATCTGGCCGGCCGGCCCACCGAACGACTGAAGGCTGATGACGGCCCACGTGCGGACGGCCTCGCCGAAGGGGACGAGGTCGCGCTTTGCCGCCGGCACGCGCAGATCATCTCAGCGCCGCAGCCGGTACGGGCCTAGGCTGAGCCCCCGTGGACGACCGGCTGGTGTGGATCGACTGTGAGATGACCGGGCTCGACCTCGGCACCGACGCTCTCATCGAGATAGCGGCGCTGGTCACCGACTACGAGCTGAACGTCCTCGGCGCCGGGGTCGACGTCGTCGTCACGCCTCCGGTCGCCGCACTCGAGCAGATGCCCGACGTCGTACGCCGAATGCACACGTCGTCTGGCCTGCTTGATGAGCTGGACGCCGGGATGTCGCTGGTGGAGGCGCAGAGCAGGGTGCTGGACTACGTCAAGGAGCACGTACCGGAGCCGCGCAAGGCTGCGCTGGCGGGCAACTCGGTGGGCACCGACCGAGCATTCCTGATCCGTGACATGCCCGAGCTGGACGCTTATCTGCACTATCGGATCGTCGACGTCTCGTCGATCAAAGAGCTGGTGCGGCGCTGGTATCCGAAGGTCTACTTCGCGAGCCCGGTCAAAGGCGGCAACCACCGCGCGCTGGTGGATATCCAGGAGAGCATCGAGGAGCTGCGTTACTACCGGGCGGCAGCGTTCGTCGCGCCGCCCGGACCGGACAGCGAGACCGCCAAGGCGCTGGCCGAGCGGTTCGGCGGCTCGCTGCGGTCGCCGGTGAAGCCATCCACCCCGGCGGCCGGGTCGGCGGCGGGGGCGTCGTCGCCAACCGTCGGCGGATGAGGCTGAGCCGCTAGACTTCCAGCCGGTCTGCGCCGGTCGACGGCGCCGCCATGGTGGGTGTAGCTCAGCAGGTAGAGCACCTGGTTGTGGTCCAGGATGTCGCGGGTTCGAGCCCCGTCACTCACCCCAACGACGGCTGTGGATCGGTCACTCGGTGTCGAACCACGACGGTCGGGGCCAGAAGCCGCCGTCAGACCCTGCCTGACTCGACGATCTCCGTCGGCGCGCCATGCACCGCCGGGATCCGCCCCATCCGCCCTTGCTGGAAATCTTCGAACGCGTCAATCACCTCGCGGCGGGTGTTCATCACGAACGGCCCCGCCCAGGCGACCGGTTCGCCGATGGGCCGTCCGCCGAGGACCAACACCTCGAGAGACGCGGAGCTGCTGTCTTGGTGAGCGGCCCCCTCGACGCGTACGACGTCGCCCTGGCCGAGGACGGCGAGCTGGCCGGCGTGCAACGGCCGGCGCTCGGTGCCGACAGTGCCGGTTCCGGCCAGCGCGTAGACCAGAGCGTTGTAATCCGCACGCCACGGCAGCTCGAGCTGGGCTGTTGGCGCGACCGTGGCGTGCACCATCGTCATGGGTGTGTACGTCGAGCCCGGGCCGGCATGTCCGGCGATGTTGCCGGCGATCACGCGAACGAGGGCGCCGGCGTCCGCGGTGGTGGCCAGCGCCACGTCACCGCCGCGCAGGTCCTGGTAGCGCGGGTCGCTCCACTTCTGGGCCTTCGGCAGGTTGACCCATAGCTGGATGCCGTGGAAGAGCCCGCCGCTCTGCACCAGCCACTCCGGCGGCTTTTCGATGTGCAGGATGCCCGCCCCAGCGGTCATCCACTGGGTGTCTCCGTTGCTGATCGTGCCACCGCCGCCGTTGGAGTCGGCGTGCTCGAAGACACCGTCGAGCATGTAGGTCACCGTCTCGAAGCCACGGTGCGGGTGCCACGGGGTGCCCTTGGGCTCGCCCGGTGCGTACTCCACCTCACCCATCTGGTCCATGTGCAAGAACGGGTCGAGTAGCGAGAGGTCGACACCGGCGAACGCGCGCCGCACCGGGAAGCCGTCGCCTTCGAAGCCTCGCGGCGCCGTCACAACGGTCACGACCGGCCGTGGTCGTGCGTCGGCCGCGGCGGCAGCGATGCGCGGCAGGGTGGTCAGGTCGTCGACGGTGACGGCGGGCATCTGTCTCCTCAGGCTTGGGGCGTACGTTCAGCTACAACTTTAGTTGAGCCGTCAAGTATTCCTCCATTCGGCGACCAGACGCCGATGCCCGCGGTGCTAGGGTCGACTGCGCTTGCGCGCCATTAGCTCAATTGGCAGAGCAGCTGACTCTTAATCAGCGGGTTCGGGGTTCGAGTCCCTGATGGCGCACACCTTCCGACCTGCGGTTATTGCGATACGCAAGCGTCGCG
>DATHBP010000236.1:0-4722 GCA_035296085.1 Nocardioidaceae bacterium
GCTCGGCGCTCGTCCTCGCTCAACCCACCCCAGACGCCGTGGTCCTGGCCGGCCTCGAGCGCCCAGGACAAGCACTGCTCACGCACCTGACAGCGCCGGCATACCGACTTGGCCGCTTCGATCTGCTCGAGGGCCGGGCCGGTGTTGCCAATAGGGAAGAACAGCTCCGGATCCTCGTCCAGACACGCGGCCCGGCTGCGCCAATCCATGTGGTGTTGCTCCTCAACTTCGTATTCCGAGCCAGCATGCGCCGGCTTGACTGTGCTGTGGGCAAGTGCCTTGCACCGAAACGCTGCCCCGAGCCCGACCCGGGTCTAGCCCGCTGCGCGCAACTGCCACACTCGGCGTCGCACCGGGCGCACACTGATCGTCGCAAGCATTTGCGTCACGCACAACCCGGGTGACCCTGTCAGTTTCATCACACTGGGTAGGCCTCGAATACGGACAACGTACCCTTCCTTGGTGCAAGACGCCGTGGGCCAGCCTCCTAATACGCAACCGGAAGACGTCCAGACTCGCCCGCCGCGGTCACTCCTCGTAGCCGTACTCCTGGTCTTCTGTGAGTCAACCGCGGTACTGGGGCTCGGTCTCGGCGAGCTGCTTGCGCTGCATGCCGAGCGGCTGGTCCTCGGGTTGACCACCGCCGCGTTCTACCTCGCGTACGGTGCCGCACTGGCCGCCTGCGCCGTGGGGTTGCTCCGAGGACGGCGCTGGAGCCGGGCGCCGCTCGTCCTCACTCAACTGATCGCGCTCGGCGTCGCCAGCAGCTTCGCGGGCGGGTCCACCCTCTGGGTGGGGCTGGTGCTTGCAGCGGTTGCGCTGGTTGTCCTCGTGGTGCTGTTACTCCCGTCAACCACCGCGCTGATCGGCGGCGACTGAGTCACGCGAGTCAGTCCGAGTTGAGCCCTTGGCGCAGCTGCTCCAGCGTGCGCGCCAGGATGCGGGACACGTGCATCTGCGAGACGCCGACCTCCGCGGCGATCTGCGACTGCGTCATACCGCGGAAAAACCTCAGCAGCAGGATCTTCTTCTCCCGAGGAGCGAGCTTCGCCACCAACGGCTTGAGCGACTCGCGGTCCTCGACACCGATGAGTGCGTCGTCGTCGGCTCCCATGGCGTCGACCATGCTCGGCCCGTCGGACTCCCGGCCGTCCGGTGCGTCCAGTGAGAGGGTGCTGTAGGCGTGCGCGGACTCGATCCCTTCCAGAATCTCTTCCTCACTGACGTCGATACGCACTGCGAGCTCGGCGACCGTGGGGGACCTGCCCAGCTCCTGGGTCAGGTCGGCGGTCGCGGCGGCCAGTGACAGGCGCAGCTCCTGCAGCCGTCGAGGCACCCGAATCGACCATCCCTTGTCGCGGAAATGGCGTTTGATCTCTCCGACGATCGTGGGAGTGGCGTACGTCGAGAACTCGACCCCGCGTTCGACGTCGAAGCGGTCGACGGACTTGATCAACCCGATGGTCCCAACCTGGAGCAAGTCGTCGTAGGCCTCGCCGCGGTTGCGGAACCTTCGGGCAAGGTGCTCGACCAGCGGTAGGTGCAGCTCCACGAGACTGTCTCGGGCCTTGGCGTGCAGGGGATCGCCGGCGGGATGGGCCCGTAGCTCGTCGAACAGCGCGAACGTGAGTGTGCGAAGGTCGGGGACTGCTTCGACGTCCACGCTACTCTCCGGCTCGGTCATGGTCACGGCCGCCGCTGCCGGATGATGGTGATCGTGACTTGTTGGTCCGGCCCGGTGGTCGTTTCCACGGCCCCCGCAACGGCGCTGAGCACCGCCCAGGCGAACCCGTTGCGCTCCGGCAGGCGCGGGACATCCGAGCTCGCAGTGACCGCGATGCGGAGCTCGTCGCGCGCGAGGGTGAACACACACCTGAGCTCCGAGCCGTCCGCGGCCTGCGCCAGCAGTAAACCGCACGCCTCGTCGACGGCCATGCGCAGGTCGTCGATGTCGTCGACGGTGAAGTCGAGGCGCGCGGCGAGGCCGGCTGTGGCGGTGCGCAGCACCGACACGTAGGCGCCGTCAGCCGGGATCTTCAGCTCGACCCGGGGGGCTACCTGCGGCTGTGCCGCTGACTCGGCCGTTGGCATTGCCCCCCTTTACCAGCCCCAGTGCCGCCTCGGTCAAGCAGCGGTCAGGCGGCGCTCTTGGTCTCCCAGAAGATCGCCGCAATCTCGTCGATCTTCGTCAGCAGCTCCTCAGCTGGGCCCACCTCAGTCGCACCCTTGCCGCCTGCTGCACCGGCGAGCTTCGTGGCCTCGTTGAACAGGCCGTGCAGTTGGGGATACTTCTCGAAGTGCGCGGGCTTGAAGTAATCGGTCCACAGAACCCACAAGTGGTGCTTGACGAGGTCGGAGCGCTCTTCCTTGATCATCAACGCCCTGGTGCGAAAGTCCGGGTCCTTGTTTGCGTCCATCTTCTCGAGAATGGCTTTGACCGACTGCGCCTCGATGCGAGCCTGCGCTGGGTCATAGACACCGCACGGGAGGTCGCAGTGCGCGTGTGCCTCGACGTGCCTCGCAAGTAGACCGAACAGCATCCTGGGATCCTTCCATCGAGCAAGTGACAAGGAGCGAGCGAGACGCACCGCCGCTAGGGAACCCTACCGCGGCTTCGTCCCTGCGGAACGAGTAGCCAGTGCGTCGAGGGGTGGACGAGGATGGCCGATGTGGGCGCCTGGGGCCTCGCGGTCGTGCGAGGCCAATCCATGGAGCCGACGCTGCGAGACGGCGATCGGCTGCTCGTGCGCTACGGCGCCCCCGTACGCCCTGGGCTGCTCGTGCTCGCGAAGCTGCCGGGCCGCCCGCTGGCAGTCAAGCGGGCAGTGCTGCGCGACGGCCACGGCTGGTGGGTCGAGCGCGACAACCCGCACATCGGAGTCGACTCCTGGCTGCTCGGTGCGGTGCCCGAGTCCGACATCCGCGCGGTGGTCGTGCGCCGAGTCTGGCCGCTGGTTCGTAGGCGAAGGCGCGGCCGAGTCGCTCGGTAGTGTCAGCGCATGCTTGCCGCGTACGCCGCCGAGCTCAGCGCCGAGGATCCGCTGGCGGGGCTAGTCGTCGGGGAGCGTCCTGAGCCCGTCGCCGCCGACGGCTGGACGACGGTGCGGGTCAAGGCGGCCGCACTCAACCATCACGACCTCTGGTCGCTGCGTGGTGTCGGGCTCAAGCACGACAAGCTGCCAATGATCTTGGGCTGCGACGCTGCCGGCATCGACGAAGACGGCAACGACGTGCTGGTCCATGCCGTCGTGAGCGATCCGGACTGGCGCGGAGACGAGACGCTCGATCCTCGCCGGTCGTTGCTGTCGGAGCGCCACCAAGGCACGTTCGCCGAGCAGGTTGTCGTACCTCGCCGCAACGTCGTCCCGAAACCCGCCGCGTTGTCCTACGAGGAAGCAGCGTGTTTGCCGACGGCTTGGCTCACGGCGTACCGAATGCTCTTCAAAGGGGCCCGGATCGCGCCAGGCGACACGGTGCTCGTGCAGGGTGCCGGCGGTGGAGTGGCGACCGCCCTGATCGTCCTCGCCCGCGCGGCGGGTATGCGGGTGTGGGTGACTGGACGCGACGAAGCCAAGCGCCAGCGGGCCCTCGAGCTCGGAGCCAGCGACGTGTTCGAGAGCGGCACCAGGCTGCCGTCACCCGTTGATGCGGTGCTGGAGACCGTTGGGGCGGCCACCTGGTCGCACTCGGTGAAGTCGCTGCGTCCGGGCGGCACGCTCGTGGTCTCCGGAACGACGTCAGGTGCGAGCCCGGCCAGCGCTGAGCTGACGCGGATCTTCTTTTTGCAGCTACGGGTCCAGGGCTCGACCATGGGCACTCGCGACGAGCTGCACCGGCTTGCGCAGTTCCTCGAGGTCACGGGAGTTCGTCCGCTGATCGACCGGGTGCTGCCACTTGCCGAGGCCCCGCTCGGCTTCGCGGCCATGGCCGCGGGTCAGCTCTTCGGGAAAGTGGTGTTCACGATCTGAGTGGCGCGTTTGACCTAGCGCAACGGCGGCACCAAACTGGCCGGACCTGGATCGTCAGACAAACGGCGTTCCGTTGCCCGTCAGCTCGTCAGGCATTCGTGCCGTCGGGCCGACTCGCCGCATCGGAGCGAACCGCCACCGTGAACATCGACCCACCGCTGTCCAGCCGAACGATCGCCGACGCGATGGCCGAGGCGGCACACTCCATCGACGCCGCTCAATCTTTGGACGATCTGCTTGACCTCATCGTGCGCACGGCCATCGACACCATTCCCGACATCGACGACGCCAGCATCACCGTCAACCGCAGGAAGGGTGACCCGTCGACGGCGGCCGGGACGCCGTTGGCGTACGAAGCGGACGACATCCAGTACGAGCTCAACGAAGGGCCCTGCCTTGATGTGTTGCGAACCGAGAAGTTCATCCAGGCTGACCACGTCGCTGCCAACCCGCGATGGGCCAACTACGGCCCGCGGGCCGCGAAAGCCGGCGTGCGTTCCCAAATGGGATTCCCGCTCTACACCGAGTACGGCGCGCAGGGTGCACTGAACCTTTACTCCACGCAGACCGAGACCCTCGATGACGAGGCCCGGAACATCGCGCAGCTCTTCGCCACGTATGCGGGGATGGCGTTCGGGAAGACCCGGCAAGCGGAGCAGCTCAACAAGGCGCTCAGCACTCGCAAGATGATCGGCCAGGCGATCGGCATCGTCCAGGAGCGCTACGAGCTCAACGAGGACCGCGCCTTCCAGTT
>DATHBP010000237.1:0-12863 GCA_035296085.1 Nocardioidaceae bacterium
GAGTATCGGTGCTGCCACACCGAGCGCGCCGACGCCAGCGGCACCGCGCAGCACCGCACGCCGAGAGGGCCGCGATTCGGCACGTGGCGGGGTAACGTCAGGGTGGGCGTCGTCCATGGGGGCTCCTCGGGGATCGTGGTCGTACCTTGGCAACGAACGGGTGCCACGGCAGGTTCAGCGGCCGGCGGACGCCAAAGTCTTGCTGATCGTCGGCGATTGCGCCGAGCGGTTGCCGTCCGCCCGCTGCCGCCGGCGCCGGGCCACCGCAACGGATCGTCCCGCCAGCACGGGGCGCAAGAACTGACCGGTGTAGCTGGCCGGCACGTCGACCAGCTGCTCGGGCGTGCCCTCCGCAATGACGAGGCCTCCCCCGGTGCCACCCTCGGGACCGAGGTCGATCAGCCAGTCTGCGGTCTTGATGACGTCGAGGTTGTGCTCGATCACGATGACGGTATTGCCCTGGTCGACGAGGCGCCCCAAGACGCCCAGCAGCTTGCGGATGTCCTCGAAGTGCAGCCCCGTAGTGGGCTCGTCGAGGACGTAGACGGTGCGGCCGGTCGACCGCTTCTGCAGCTCCGAGGACAGCTTGACCCGTTGCGCCTCGCCGCCGGAGAGGGTCGGGGCCGGCTGCCCGAGGCGGACGTAGCCGAGACCGACGTCGAGGAGCGTGCGCAAGTGCCGGGCGATCGCAGGGATCGCGGCGAAGAACTCGACGGCCTCCTCGATCGGCATGTCGAGGACCTCGGAGATCGTCTTGCCCTTGAAATGGACCTCGAGCGTCTCGCGGTTGTAGCGGGCGCCGTGGCAGACCTCGCAGGGGACGTACACGTCGGGCAGGAAGTTCATCTCGATCTTGATGGTGCCGTCGCCGGCGCACGCCTCGCAGCGGCCGCCCTTGACGTTGAAGGAGAACCGGCCGGGCAGGTAGCCGCGGACCTTGGCCTCCTGCGTCTCCGCGAACAGCCGGCGGATGTGGTCGAAGACGCCGGTGTAGGTGGCCGGATTGGACCGCGGCGTACGGCCGATCGGGGATTGGTCGACGTGGATGACCTTGTCGACGAGCTCGGCGCCGATGATGCGGCGGTGGCGCCCGGGCACCTCGCGCGCGTTGTAGATATGGCGGGCCAAGGCGGTGTAGAGGATGTTGTTGACGAGCGTCGACTTGCCGGAGCCGGACACTCCGGTGACGGCGATGAAGACGCCCAAGGGGAACGACACGTCGATGTCTCGCAGGTTGTGCTCATTGGCCCCGCGGACGGTGAGCTGCCGGCCGGGCGTGAGCGGGCGACGTTTGGCGGGCAGCGGGATCTCCTTGCGGCCGGCCAGGTAGGCGCCGGTGATCGAGTCGCGGTGCTCGAGCAAGTCGTCGACACTGCCGGACACGACGACCTGCCCGCCGTGCTCCCCCGCCCCGGGTCCGATGTCGACCACCCAGTCGGCGGTGCGGATGGTGTCCTCGTCGTGCTCGACGACGATCAGCGTGTTGCCGAGGTCTCGCAGTCGCAGCAAGGTGTCGATGAGCCGGTGGTTGTCGCGCTGGTGCAGCCCGATCGACGGCTCGTCGAGGACGTAGAGGACCCCAACGAGGCCGGCGCCGATCTGGGTGGCGAGGCGGATGCGTTGCGCTTCCCCTCCGGACAGCGAGCCCGAAGGTCGGTCCAGCGTCAGGTAGTCGAGACCGACGTCGAGCAGGAATCGCAGCCGTTCGGCGATCTCCTTGAGCACGCGCTCGCCGATCTGTCGCTCCCGTGGGCTCAGGTCGAGGTCGCGCAGGAACACCGCCGCTTCACCCACCGGGAGCGCGCAGACCTCGGCGATGTTCTTCTCGCCCAGCGTTACCGCCAGGGAGACCGGCTTCAGCCGGGCGCCACCGCACGCGGGGCACGGCACCTCGCGCATGAAACCCTCGAACCGTTCCCGGCTCGTGTCGGTCTCCGCCTCGGAGTGTCGTCGCTCGATATAGGGGATGACGCCCTCGAAGGAGGTGTAGTAGGAGCGCTGGCGCCCGTAGCGGTTCTTGTAGCGGACGTGCACCTCGGTGGGATGGCCCTCCAGTAACGCCCGTCGGGCGGCGGGTGGGAGCCGGGAGTACGCCACGTCGGTCCGAAAGCCGATGGTCTCCGCGAGCGCGTCGACGAGGCGCCGGAAGTAGTCGGACACATGCGCCGCTGCCCACGGGGCCAGGGCACCCTCGTCGAGTGACTTGCCCGGGTCCGGTACTACGAGCTCGCGGTCGACCTCCATCCGAGTCCCGAGGCCGTGGCAGTCCGGACACGCGCCGTAGGGGCTGTTGAACGAGAAGGAGCGCGGCTCGAGCTCCTCGAAGGACAGGTCGTCGTAGAGACAGGCAAGGTGCTCTGAGAAGACCCGCTCGCGCAAAGGGTCGTCACTAGCCAGGTCAACGAAGTCCAGCGTCACCAGGCCGCCGGACAGTCCCAGAGCGGTCTCCACCGAGTCGGTGAGCCGGCGCTTGGCCGAGGCCTTGACCGTGAGCCGGTCGACGACGACCTCGATCGTGTGCTTCTTCTGCTTGTCGAGCCGCGGGGGGTCTTCCAGGTTGTGCGTCTCGCCGTTGACCCGTACGCGGGAGTAGCCGGTCGTCTGTAGCTGGCGGAACAGGTCGGCGTACTCGCCCTTGCGGCCCCGGATCACCGGTGCGAGCACCTGGAAGCGGCTCCCCTCGTCGAGCTCGAGCACCCGGTCGACGATCTGCTGGGGCGTCTGCCGGGCGATGCGGCGACCGCACACCGGGCAGTGCGGGCGACCCGCCCGGGCGTACAGCAGGCGCAGGTAGTCGTAAACCTCGGTGATCGTGCCGACGGTGGAACGCGGGTTTCGCGACGTGGACTTCTGGTCGATCGAGACGGCGGGCGACAGGCCCTCGATGAAGTCGACGTCGGGCTTGTCCATCTGACCGAGGAACTGGCGGGCGTACGCGGACAGGCTCTCGACGTAGCGGCGCTGGCCTTCGGCGAAGATCGTGTCGAACGCGAGACTGGACTTGCCGGAACCGGACAGCCCGGTGAACACGATGAGGGCGTCGCGCGGCAGGTCGAGCGAGATGTCCTTGAGGTTGTGCTCCCGGGCGCCGCGGATGATCAGCTGCTCAGCCACGCGGGAAGCCTAGTGGCGACCGCGGACAGTCTCGCCGATCCGGCGGTACGTTGTGCCGATGCCCTACTCCGGTCACGTGCGGGTGGGCGGAGCTCCGGACGTGCACGAGCTCAGCCATCTCATCATCACCAAGGTCGCTGTCGGGCCGATGGACAACAACGCGTACCTGCTGCGCTCCCGGCAAACCGGTGACGAGCTGCTCATCGACGCGGCTAGCGACACCGGCACACTGCTGGCACTGCTCGGCGAAGGCCCGCTGCGTACCGTCGTCACCACCCACCGCCACGGCGACCACTGGCAGGCACTCGATGCCGTCGTCCGGGCCAGCAGTGCGACGACGGTCGCGCACGAGGCGGACGCCGGTGCGATCCCAGTGCCCACGGTCCGAGTCGTCCGCGACGGTGACCGGGTGGCCGTCGGAGAGTGCGAGCTCGAAGTCATCCACCTCGTCGGCCACACGCCGGGCTCCATCGCCCTTCTCTACGACGACCCGACCGGCTCACCGCACCTGTTCACCGGCGACTCCTTGTTCCCGGGCGGTGTAGGACGCACGACCTCACCGGAGGACTTCTCGCACCTGTTCGGTGACGTGAAGGGCAAGCTGTTCGACCGGCTGCCGGACGAGACCTGGGTCTACCCAGGTCACGGCGACGACACCACGCTCGGCGCCGAGCGGCCACACCTGCCCGAGTGGCGAGCCCGCGGCTGGTGAGTTCGGCTCACCGCCCCTGCGCACCTTGCGCGGACGGTAACGTCTGAGCATGTTCATGCTGCACGGCCGCTTGGGCGCAAAGTCGGGAAAGCGGGAGGAACTTCTGCAGGTCTTCGTCGATGCCGAGCACCAGGCACCCCTGCCTGGCTGTCGGCTCTATCTCGTAGCAACGGACCAGACTGACGTTGATGGCGTATGGGTTACGGAGGTTTGGGAATCTGAGGAGGCTCATGCCGCCTCACTGCAGATTGGGCGAGTGAAGGAGCAGATTGCGCGGGCGATGCCGTTATTGGACCTTGAGGGGTTCACACAGCAGAGGCTCGACGCCCGGGTTGGCATTCCGTAGCCGCCGGGAGTTCCGCCAGCGCAGCAGCTCCGCCACCTAGTTGCGGTCCTTCTCGGCCGGTGATGGCAGCCGCAGCCCGAGCGCCGACATCTCCATGTCGGCCAGCCTGGCCACGGTGGCGGGGTCGCGTTCCTCCCAGCGCCGGACGAGGTCCGGACCCAGACTCTGCAACCGGGTGACCGGCTGGGTGGTGAGCGCCCGCAGCGCGAACAGCTCGAGTCCGCCCTGGCCCACCAGGTGGTCCGCGGCCGAGGCGCGGCGGACCCAAATGATCCGCCACGGCAGCCACAACATCACTGCCAGCAGGATGGGGGTGGCGCCGATCACCACGGCGAGCAGCAGCGCGAGGTCTCCGACCGCCGACTGCTGCGAGCGCCCGGCGTCGGCGAGCGCCGTACCGGCGGAGCGCAGGCCGCCGAACGCCGAGCTCAGCGACCCGCCGACCACTGGCACCCCGCCGACCGTACTGGCCGCGTCCCCCATCGACTCGGTGAAGCCCTCGCCAGCGCTTTCCAGCGCTCGCCCCGGCTCCGCGAGCTTGGTGACCAGGCCGTGCACGGCGACGGCCGCGCTGACCCAGATCGCGACCCAGACCAGGAGCGCGAGGTCGCCGAGCAGCTGCCGGAGGAAGCGTCCTGGCGTGCGTGCGTAGAGAACCATGCCGCTCAACCTGCCACGCAGGCATGGCCCTACGCGGGACCGACAAGACCCTGCACGCGAGCGCCGCGGCGTACGACCGACGATGCGGCCTTCGGGCTGCCCGAGCGACCGCCAGGTGTCGTCGCGGTACGCGGTAGCGTGACCGCCCGTGGCCGACCTCGCGCTCGACAAGCTCACGGGGCAGCTCGACGCCGTCGGCGGCACCGTCTCGGTGTGGTGCGGGCAGCCTGGTCAGCCGCCGGCGTACGAGCGGCTCGCGGACGAGACGCACTACGCGGCCAGCACGATGAAGCTGCCGCTCCTGCTCGCCGCCTACCGGCTCGCCGATGCAGGTCGGCTCGACCTCGACGAGCGGGTACGACTGCATGCGGACTTCACGTCCGCTGCCGACGGGTCGCCGTTCGAGATGTCACGCGACTACGACAGCGACGACGAGCCGTGGACGCTGCTCGGACACGAGGTGCCGCTGCGCTGGCTGACGCGCCACATGGTCGTGCGGTCGAGCAACCTGGCCACCAACCTCGTGCTGGAGCGGGTGGGTGCTGACCGGGTCGCCGAGGCCTGGCAGGTGTGCGGGGCGGAGCGAAGCGTCACAGTGCGCGGGATCGAGGACTACGCGGCTGAACGCGCTGGCTTGTCCAACCTGGTCACGGCAGCTGACCTGGCCGCGGTTCTGGGCGCGATCGCGGACGGGACGCCGGCCAGCCCCTCCTCCTGCGCAGAGATGCTGGCCGCGCTGGCCGACAACGAGAACCGCGACAACGTTCCGGCCGGCTTGCCAGCGGGGACGTACGTCGCCCACAAGGACGGCTGGGTGGACAACATCGCGCATGACGCGGCGCTGGTGCGACCGAGCGATGCGCCGCCCTATGTGCTGGTCGTGTGCTCCTCCGCGGCGTTGTCGGAGGCGGCCGGCTGGCGGCTGATCGCCGACGTAGCCCGGGCGAGCTGGTCCGACCGCCACGCGCTAGGCCGTCGGCGTGCGGAGGTGGCGCAACCGTGACGGTCACCGACGTCCGCTGCCACCGGGTGAGCGTCGCGCTGCACACGCCGTTCGTGACGGCGTTGCGGACCGCCACCCGCGTGGAGACGCTGCTCGTGCAGGTCATCGACAGCGACGGCGCCAGCGGCTGGGGCGAGGCGCCACAGGTGTGGCAGGTCACCGGTGAGTCGGTGGCGGGCGCGGAGGCTTGCGTGCAGGGACCGCTGCGCTCGGCACTGACCGGGCGCGACCCCACCGACCTGGTGCCCACATCGGTGGCAGTGGGCCGAGCGGTCCCCGGCAACTTCGGCGCCAAGGCCGCGGTGGACGTCGCGCTGCACGACCTGGCCGCCCAGCGGCTCGGGGTGCCCCTCGCGGCGCTGCTCGGCGGAGCAGCCACCCGGGTTCCGACCGATGTGACAGTGTCGGCCGGCGAGCCGGCCGAGCTCGCGGTGGCAGCCAAGGCACGCGCCTCCGAAGGCTTCGACGTGCTCAAGCTCAAGGTCGGCACGGACGCCCGGACCGACGTCGAGCGGGTACGCGCCGTGCGCGATGCCGTGGGACCGGCGGTGCGACTGCGACTCGACGCCAACCAGGGCTGGACGCCTCGCGAGGCGGTCAGCGTCATCGCGGTGCTCGCCGCGGCCGAGCCGGACCTGGAGTTCGTCGAGCAGCCGGTCGCCGCTCGTGACCTCGATGGGTTGGCGTGGGTACGAGCGCGCTCGGATCTGCCGATCCTCGCCGACGAGTCGGTCTACGGGGTCCGAGACTTCGTCGAGCTCATCCGCCGCGGCGCTGCAGACATGGTCAACGTCAAGCTTGCCAAGTGCGGAGGCCTGCGGGTGGCGCGGACCTTGCTCGAGCTCGCCCGCGAATGCGGGATCGGCACGATCGTCGGCTCGATGATGGAGAGTCAGGTCGGCGTCGGCGCCGCAGCGAGCCTGGTGGCCGCGTACGGCACCACCGCCGTCAGCGACCTGGACGCGGCCTGGTGGCTCGAGCGGTCTCGCGTTCGCGGCGGGATCACGTACGACGCGGCGTGTGTCGCACTGCCCGCAAGCCCGGGTCTCGGCATCGCCGGGCTTGCGGACCGATCGCCGGGGACCGCTGATGGCTGAGCGGCTCGCGGTGTCCGTGCCGGTGTCGACCCTGTGGGCCGGCCCCGACGCACCGCGCGACGTGGACGCACCGGCCGTCGCCAACCCGCCCGACGTGGGTGCGTGGACCGCCGCCATGGACGCCGGGACCAGGCTGGGACTCCACGGCCGTACGCTCAGCCAGCTGCTCCTCGGTGAGCCCGTCGAGGTGATGGACGAGCGAGCCGGCTGGGCTCAGGTCGTGGCACCGTGGCAGCCCTTTTCGGGCGACGAACGCGGCTACCCCGGCTGGGTTCCGCTGGCACACCTGGACGAGCCGGCCGAGACGTCGCAGCACACCGCTGCTGTCATGCGTCCGGTCGCCAGCTTGGTGGTGGACGGGGCGGCCACTGCCGACGTCTCGTGGGCGACTGTGCTGCCGCTGCTCGAGCAGGATGCCGAGCTGGCGCGGGTAGCGCTGCCGGGCGGCGCGACCGGCTCGCTGCTGCGCACCGATGTCGCGGTGCGCGAGCCGGGCATCCCGGTCGAGTTCCAGCCGCAGCAGATGCTGGCAGCCGCTCGCCAGTTCGTGGGCTTGCCCTACCTGTGGGGTGGTACGTGCGGGTGGGGGCTGGACTGCTCCGGGCTCGTCCACCTTGGCTTTCGCCTGCAAGGGGTCGTCGTGCCACGAGACGCCGACGACCAGCAGCTCGCCGCCGCGCCCGTGGAGATCGACGCCGTCGAGGGAGGTGACCTCTACTTCTTCGGCCACTCCGGCGCCGGCATCCACCACGTCGGCCTGGTGACCGGACCGAACCAGATGCTGCACGCGACCGAGGGCGCTGACCGAGTGGAGGAGGCGCCACTCGACGCGGAGCGGCGCGAGACGCTGCGTGCAGCGGGACGGTTTCCGGCCTCGCGACCGCGGCCCAGCCGACCGTTCCGGCCGGCAGCGGCGGTTAGCGGCCCGCCTCCGGCAGGTTCTTCACCGCCCCCGGGTCACGGCGGGCCTTGGCCAGGCTCGCCACCGTCGTGACGGCCAGCGTGACGACGATGAAGCTCAGCGACAGCCAGATGGGGATCACGGGGACCGACTCGAGTGGCTCCCCGCCGTTGATGAACGTGATCGAGTTGTCGTGCAGTGCCTCGAGGATCAGCTTGACGCCGATGAACCCCAAAATGACCGCCAGGCCGATGGAGAGGTAGACGAGCCGGTTGAGCAGGCCGCCCACCAGGAAGTACAGCTGTCGCAGGCCCATCAACGCGAACACGTTGGCCGTGAAGACCAGGTAGGGCTCCTTGGTGAGCCCGAAGATCGCGGGAATGGAGTCCAGCGCGAACAAGATGTCGGTGGTGCCCAGCGCCACGATGACGACGAACATCGGGGTCATCAGGCGCTTGCCGTTCTCCATGACGGTGAGCTTGACGCCGTTGTAGTCGTCGCTCACCGGGAAGTGCCGCTTGACGTAGCGCAGTACGACGTTCTCCTTGTAGTCGTCCTCGTCGCTTTCTCCCTGCCGTGCCAGCACGTACGCCGTGTAGATGAGGAATGCTCCGAAGATGTAGAAGACCCACCCGAAGTAGTGGATGACCGCCGTGCCGGCGGCGATGAAGATGCCGCGGAACACCAGCGCCAGGATGATGCCGACGAGCAGCGCCGTCTGCTGCAGCTCTCGGGGCACGGCGAGCCGCGCCATGATGATGACGAACACGAACAGGTTGTCGACCGAGAGGCTGTACTCCGTGACCCAGCCGGCGAAGAACTCCCCGGCGAAGCGTCCGCCTGCGATGACCCAGACCCCGAGGCCGAAGAGCACGGCGAGCCCGCAGTACCCCGCGATCGCGCGCGCGCACTCCCGCATGGACGGTTCGTGCGGACGCCGGCCGATGACGAAGATGTCCACCGCGAGCACAGCCATCGTCACGCCGACGGTTACGAACCACACCCACGGGGCGATGTCCATGCCGGTCCTCCGGAAGTCGATCCAGCACTCCGGAGGTCTCTTCCGCCTGGTCGTGATCCGACCGGGCCGACGACACCGGGCGTGCGAGTCTGCGAACGCCGTGATGACGATGCCGTCGCGAAGGAATACTCCCCTCCAACGCGGGTCCATTGTGACCTACCTGCGCACCCGCCGCGACCGCACATGATCGGACGCCGGCCCCGCTGACCTTCGACGGCTAGCGTTCGGTCATGACGTCACGCCTGTCCCTGCGCTCGGTTCCCGACATCCCTACCGCGGTCTCCGCCGTCGGCCGGCGACTCAGCCTCAGCGGTCGGCAGCCGGTGCTGCTCGAGCTGGACCTGTCCCGAGGGCTCCTGGAGGCTCGTCCCGCCGACCAGCTCGCCGCCCTGCGCTCACGGCACACGCCCACCTTGCGCGTACTGGTGGAGCAGCTGGCGCGGGCCGAGAAGCAGCCGTCGGTCGTCGGGCTGGTGGCTCAGCTCGGGCCGGAGGTGCTCAGCGCCTCGCAGGCCGAGGAGCTCGGCGCGGCCGTGGAACGGTTCGCAGCCACCGGCCGCCCCACCGTGTGCTGGACGGAGTCCTTCGGCGAGCTCGGCGCGGCCACCGTGCCGTACCTGCTGGCGACGTTCTTCGAGGAGGTCTGGCTGCAGCCGTCCGGCTCGCTGGGCCTGCTCGGGGTGTCCGCGCGCGGTGTCTTCGTTCGCAGCGCCCTCGACCGGCTCGGTGTCGAACCGGAGCTGGGCCAGCGCCACGAGTACAAGAACGCCGCTGACCTGATGCTGCGCTCGTCGATGAGCGAGCCCAACCGCGAGGCCCTGCAGCGGGTCGCCGACTCCGTGCTCGACCAGGTGGTGGCGACGACGGCCCGCCGGCGACGGCTCGAGCTCGGACAGGTCCGGGCCGCGGTGGACAGCGGGCCGCTGACCGCCCAGCAGGCGCTGGACGCCAAGCTCGTCGACCGGATCGGCTACCGCGACGAGGTCTACGCGCAGCTGCGCGAGCGGCTCGCCACCCACGGGAAGCTGGAGCTGCGCTACGTCCACCGCTGGAGCCCACCGCCGGCGGCGGCGGCGCGGGCGCGCGCTCGAAACCGCGGCCGGCCGGTCGTAGCGGTGGTCAACGTCACCGGCGGCATCACGCGAGGTCGCAGTGGCAGCTCACCGCTGCAAGGAGCACACGCCGGCGCCGACACGGTGACCGCGGCGTTGCGGGCGGCGGGCGACCGTGACGACGTACGGGCGGTGGTTCTCCGCGTCGTGAGCCCCGGCGGCTCCTACGTCGCCTCCGACGCCATCCGACGGGCCGTCCTGCAGCTGCGCGCCGGCGGGCGTCCGGTTGTCGCGTCGATGGGCTCGGTTGCCGCGTCGGGCGGCTACTTCGTCGCCATGCCGTGTGACGAGGTGGTTGCCACGCCGAGTACGGTCACCGGGTCCATCGGGGTGCTCGGCGGCAAGCTCGTCATCCGTGCGGCGCTGCTCAAGATCGGCGTGGGCGTGGAGTCGGTGAGCGCCGGCGCCCACGCGTCGATGTTCGGGACGGATCGACGCTTCGCGCCGGATGAGTGGCAGCGAGTCGACGAGTGGCTGGACGCCGTCTACGCCGACTTCACGGCCAAAGCGGCACAAGACCGGGGCATGGCCTACGACCAGCTCGAGCCGCTGGCACGTGGCCGGGTCTGGACCGGTGCCGATGCGGTCGATCGCGGTCTCGTCGACCGCCTCGGTGGGCTTCGCATCGCCGTCGAGCGGGCAGCGGTACGCGCCGGGGTCGACCCGTCGGACGTACGGGTGGACACCGTGCCGCGAGTCTCCGCACTGCAGCGGCTCCAGCCGGCAAAGTCGAGCGAGACGCCAGCCGCGGCCGCCGGTGCCGGGTGGGGCCTCGGTGTGGGACCTGAGCTGAGCATCGGCCGGGGGATGGAGGCTGTTGCCGTGGCACTCGCGGCGGAGGCGGGTTGGCCGGTCGCCGGTGTGCTGACGCTGCCGGGCAACTGGCTGCTGACGTAGCCCTAGCGAAGGGCCCCGTCTTTCCGTTCGGGCGCTGAGGCCAGGGCTGCCGGACCTCCAGGCGGGTCCCGCGGCAGCGTCACGATGAATCGGGTGCCATCGGAGTCGTCCACGCACACCGTGCCGCCGTGCCGTTCGGCGATTGTCTTGACGATCGCCAGGCCCAGCCCGGTGCCGCCCGAGCGCTCGCGTGCGTTGTCCAGACGGACGAACCTGTCGAAGATGCGCTCCTGCTGCGCGGGCGGGATCCCGAGCGTTCCGTCATCGTGCACGACCAAGCGCACGCTCCCCCCTTCATTGTGGAGCCGGACGCGCACCGTTGAAGCGGCGTGCCGGATGGCGTTCTCCAGCAGGTTTCTCGTCATGCGGGCGAGCTCGTCGCGGCTTCCCGACACGGGTGCGGCGGAGACGCCTGCGGTGTCGAACCGGACCTTCGCCGACACCCGGACGCGAGCAACCTCTTCGAGCACTATGTCGTCGAGGTCCAGCCGCTCGGGCGCGTAGGCGGGGCTTTCGTCGGTCCGGGCGAGGAACAGGAGCTCGCCCACGAGGCTCTCCAGCCGTTGCGTGTCTCCCAGCAGATGCTCGACCGTCGCTGACCAGTCGGTGCTGGCCGGGTGGGCCCGCGCGACCTCCAGCTGCGTTCGAATCGACGTCAAGGGGCTCTGCAGCTCGTGTGACGCGTCGGCCACGAACGTCCGCTGTTGCGCGCTGGCAGACTGCAGCCGGTCCAGCATCACGTTCATCGTGCGAGCCAGCCGGCCTATTTCGTCGGCCGCGGCTGGAACGGGTACTCGACGGCCCAGATCCCGCTGCGAGATTTCGGCAACCTGGGACCGGATGGCCTCGACAGGGTGTAGAGCGCGGCCAATCAGGTGCCACGTCGACAGCGCGAGAAGCCCGAGGATCACTGGCAGGCCGACCGCTAGTGCGCCGACAACCGAGCGCATGGTGTCGTCGACCGACTCGAGGTTGACTCCGAGGTAGACCGATAACGGACCGCGGTCGGATGGGACCTGCAGGGCCCAGACCCGGTAGACCTGCATGTCGTCGTCATTGCGCACGCCGCGTACCGTCGCGACGGTTGGCTCGCGCCCAGGTCCCGGGGTGACGCGGGAGATGCTACGGACGTCGCCGTCATTGACGCTTGCCCAGACGACGACTCCTGATGCATCGACGACCTGGGCGATGTCGTCCTCCCGAGGCTCTGGAATAGTGCCTTCCATCTCCAGTTCCGACGCGAAGGCGGCGAGGTCGGAAACCCTGGTCTCCGACGCGTGATCGATGCTGCGCACGAGGGCGCTGCGCAGTGTCAACAACAGCCCGATCGCACCGGCCAGCAGAGCGATCGCAACAACCGTCGAGGCCAGGATGGTGGTTCGCGCCCGGACCGTCCGCAGACCCTGCCATCGCCCGGAGCGCTGGCTTTGCATGCCTCAGCCTGCTTCTTCTTCCGGCGCGAGCCGGTATCCCACGCCCCGCACGGTCTGCAGGCTATTGCGGCCGAACGGCTCGTCGATCCGCAACCGAAGCTGCCGCACGTACACCTCGACGATGTTGGGATCGCCTGCAAAGTCGGAGTCCCAAACGTGCTCGAGGATCTCGCGCTTGGACAGTGCTTCGCCCGCTCGCCTCATCAGGAAAGCAAGCAGAGAGAACTGCCGTGGAGTGAGCGGGACCAACGTGTCGGCTCGCCACACCTGATGACTCGCCGGGTCGAGGCGCAGCTCGCCGGCATGCACGACACCAGGGCGCTCGTTCCCGCCGCGGCGCAGCAAGGCCCGCAGCCGGGCCAGCAGCACGACGAAGGAGAACGGCTTGGACAAGAAGTCGTCGGCACCGGTGTCGAGGGCATTCACCTCATCCGCAGCACCATCCTTTGCGGTGAGCATGAGCACCGGCGTCCAGTTGCCCTCCTCGCGCATCCGAGCGCACAGCTCGTTGCCGTCGATGCCGGGCAACATGATGTCGAGGATGCAGACGTCGTAGGAGTTGTTTGC
>DATHBP010000238.1:0-8832 GCA_035296085.1 Nocardioidaceae bacterium
GCGGGCGGTGACAGCGGTGACGGCTCAAGAACCGGCACTTCCCCGACTGAGCAGCAGCTCAGTGCACAATGCTCTCTCTCCGACGGACGGGAAGATAGTGGGAAGGCGTCACAGCCGTCACCGGACTATCGCAGCACCTGCAGGACAACAGCAGGGCACTAACCGAGGATCCCCGTTCGCCAGTCACTCACGCTGGTAGCGGCCTGAGGCATGGACGGCTCGACGGATTGCCCTGATTGGGCTCGAGGGAGCGGCAGTGCGCGCCATTGCAGCGCCGCTCACTCACATAAACGCAGGTCAGACGGTATTTCCAGCCGGCCGGTTCCGCTGCCCGCTCCGTAGGATCATTCTGGCCAGATTCATGAGTTCGGCGGTTGGCAGAATCGACGGCGTCGCCCTGGTACTCGTGGCTGTGGCAAGTCTAGGAATTCGTGTTCGTTTCGGACATCGGTACTGCCGATCGCATAGCCAACTCTGTCGGTGCCTTGTTACAGTCGGCGCAAAGGCGCCGGTCCGCCTACCTTTCCCCAAGAGCAAGTAGAAGGCCATGCCTACCAAACACCTGACGGCGTCTGCGCGGGTGTCGCACATCGCCGGATTCAGCATCGACAAGGTCGCGGCCGCGGCAGGCTCGGACCCCGACGTCCTCCGGATGGAGAACCTCGACACCGACATCCCCCCACCGCCAGCGGCGGTGGCCGCAACCTTGGCGGCCATCGACACGGACGAAGCCAACAGCTGGCTGCCGTTTACGGGACGGGCCGACCTGAAGACAGCGGTGGCTGACCACGTCGTACGACGAGGCGGCCCGCTGTACGACGCGGAACGCGAGATCGTCATCACCAGTGGCGAGGGCGACGCGATGCTCAACGCGCTGCTCTGCACCACCGACCCCGGGGACGAGGTCGTCCTCACCGATCCGACGTACGCCGGGATGATCAATCGGGTTCGTCTGGCCGGTGCTGTACCGCGACTGGCCCCTCTGGTGGCCGATACCGGCGTATGGCGGCTTGACCTTGAAGCACTTCACGCTGCCATGAGCGAGCGCACCCGAGCGGTCTTCATCAACAACGCGTCCTTTCCGTCCGGCTGGGTAGCGTCCGCCGACGAGCTGCAGACGATTGCCTCGATATGTCGTGAACGAGATGCCTGGCTCCTCTATTGGGCCGGATTCGAGGGTGTGCTTTTCGACGGCCGCACTGCAACTCACCCAGCTTCCCTCGAGGGAATGCGCGACCGCACGGTGACGATCGGCTCTGTCTCGCTGGAGCAGCGGATGATCGGTTGGCGGGTCGGCTGGGTCGTCGCTCCAAGCGAACTGGCCGATCACCTCGGACGGACACACATCTACAACGGCCTGGTAGCGAGCGGCTTCGCCCAAATCGGTGCTGCGGCTGCTCTCACGATCTCCGACGACGGCCTCGCAGCCGCGAACATAGAGTGGCAGCGACGCCGCGACGAGACATTGCGCCAGCTCGAAGGGCTCCCGGCCATCAGTCCGGCTGGCTCCTGGTCGCTCCTGATGGACGTTGCCCGTCTACGCCAGAACCCGGTGGAGGTCTCCACACGCCTGATCGAGCAGAAAGTCGCGGCGACTCCGATGGTCGGCTGGGGCGGCGAGGTGGCCGCGCGCCACATCCGGTTCGTGTTCAGCAACGAACCCGTCGACCGGATAGCGCTGCTAGGGGAACGGGTACGGCGAGCACTGTGACCCGGCTAACCACTGCTTTGGAGCGGTCCCGCCGGTCACCAACGTCGGGTGGCCCGTACCGCCAGCTCCGGTGGCAGACTCACCGCAGCATCGTCGGCCAGCGGTGCTCTGCGGCCTGACGAGACGATCCCACGGATCGCCTGCACGCCACGAACCCGGATCCCGGCGAGGACTGTCACCAAGGCCCGGTCAGCTCAGGTGCGGGTGCCCGGCCAAGGAGCCAGGCGAGGATGTCGGCACGACCGGCACGGTCGGGAAGTGATCGGAGACGCTTTAGGAGTTCCCCCTCGACGAGGATGGACGGCCAATCGGCAGGCCGGTGACCTATGTCGAGATCTACGTGGTGTATGGCGGCCGCCCTCTATCCCGATCGGTGATGAGCAGTAACTCACTAACCGATGTTGATCAACTGTTGAGCCGGCCGTAGCCGCGATGGTGTCGGCATAGTCGCTCTTCCCGAAGTGTTGGAGCTAAGCGAACAGATGCACCGGAGCTGCCTGCGGCGCACGATGCGTCAATCGGCGCCGGGGTCAGGCGAAAGGTGCTCGTGCACACCGACCCACACGCCGGACGGACGGCGCTGGAAGACGATCGTCTCCCTTTCATAGTGGTCCCTGCTGCCGCCGTGGGTTGACACCGTGGTGTGCACCCGGTGGGTGAACACGGCCACGTCACCGAGATTCTTGACGGCGGCGTCCCGGGATACACATGAAAGAACACGAAACCCTTCCTCATCCTCCCACCGCTGCCACTCTCTCCGGTACGCCTCCACCGACTCCAGCACTTTGTCAGTGGCGTGAAAGATGAACGTCGCGTCATCGGCGAAGGAGCCGAAGTAGGCGTGCAGATCGTTGCTAGCGAACGCAGCGACGAGTCCAGCGGCTGTGTGGAGAATTTCTTGCTCGGTCTTGGTCATTTCGTTTGCATCCCTTGCCGGTGGGCCAGCACGGAAGCCAGCTCGTAGAGCACATGCGAGGCGGCGATGCCGGTGATCTGAGCGTGGTCGTAGGGGGGTGCTACCTCCACCACGTCTGCCCCGAGCAGGTTCAAGTCGGTGAAGCCGCGCAGTAGGGCGAGCAACTCCCGGCTGCTGAGCCCACCGGACTCCGGTGTGCCGGTGCCGGGGGCGAAGGCGGGATCGAGGACATCGATGTCCACCGAGAGGTAGGCGGGACGGTCCTCGACCCGCGCCCGGACGCGATCGAGCACCCCGCCCACACCCAGCTGGTCGATATCGCGGCTGTGGATCACCTGGAAGCCGAGTTCGGCGTCGTCCCGCAGATCTGTCGAGGCGTAGAGCGGACCGCGAATGCCGACGTGGATGGAGCCGCTCTTGTCGATCAGGCCCTCCTCGGAGGCCCGCCGAAACGGTGTCCCGTGGGTGTAGGCCGCGCCGAAGTAGCTGTCCCACGTGTCCAGGTGGGCGTCGAAGTGGATGACCGCAACCGGGCCCCCATGCCGCTCGGACATGGCTCGCAGCAGCGGCAGTGCGATGGTGTGGTCGCCGCCGATGGTGAGGAGGTGACGTGCCCTCTCGAGCAAGGCACGGGTTCCGGCGTGCACCTGCGCCACTGCAGCCTGGATGTCGAAGGGGTTCACCGCTAGGTCGCCGGCGTCGACGACCTGTTGCGCAGCGAACGGCTCGACGTCGACAGCCGGGTTGTAGGGCCGTAGCAGCCGGGAGGACTCGCGCACGTGCGCCGGGCCGAATCGTGCGCCCGGGCGGTAGCTCACGCCGGCGTCGAAGGGCACCCCAATAACCGCTATGTCGCAGTCGGAGACCTCGTCGTCGCGCGGTAGGCGAGCGAACGTTGGCGGCCCGGCAAAGCGGGGCACCACCGTCGCATCCACCTGTCCCACGCGGCCGGCCGCCTCCACCCGAGGTAGAAAGCGGGGTCCGACCGGAGTATCGCCGGCTTGTTCAGCCACCGTTGTCTCGTGTCACCTCTTCATGCCTTCGCTGCCGCAGAGCGGAGGCATTCGGATTGTCTGTGATCGGTGGGGGTTCTGCGCCTCGCACTGGTACGAAGCGCGGCCCCTGCGGTCCGAACGCGTAGCGAGGCTCCGGCACGGCGAACAGCAGGATGAGGTAAACGATGGCAGCGAGCGCCACAGTAACGGGGAGACTGATGTCGACACCGCCGGCGCTGTTTCGGAACGGGCCCTCGATGAGCGGAGGGAAGTTGGCGAACATCAAACCGATGACCGCAGCGGGGACCCAGGCCGAGATGCCGCGCCAGTTGATTCCCGCGGAGAACCAGTAGATGCCGCCGACTCTGCCTTCGTTGAACACCTGGACGTCTTGCGGCGAGTAGTAGCCGCGCCGGACGATGTAGCCAATCGTCATGATGATCATCCATGGCGTCGTGCAGATAACTATCGCCCCGATGAAGGCGTTGACGCTGTCGATCAGGTCGAACGCCAGTCGTCCGACAAGGATGAAGGCGAATGCCAGGATGCCGATGAACAGCGATGCCTGTACTCGGCTCAACCGCGGGAAGACGGATGAGAAGTCGAGGCCGGTGCCGTACAAGGAGGTGACGCCCGTCGACATGCCTCCCAGGAAGGCGACGACGACCAGGATCAGGGTGTACCAAAGTGGAGAGGCTTGCACGAGCGCGAAGACGTAGTCGGCTTTCCCGGAGACGATGGTTGCGGTTGCCACGCCGAAGAGGAATGGGACGAGAGTGGCCAGTTGTGCGGTGAATGTGGCAGCGAGCAGTTTGGGCACCGGCGTTCCGTCTGGGATGTAGCGCGACCAGTCGCCGAGGAAGGCGCCGAACGATATGGGGTTGCCCATGACGATGAGAGCGGAGAGCACGAACGTCGGCCAGAAGGAGCCGAGGGCGTAGGCGTCGGGGCCCGGGTCGTAGTCGAACTGGAAGACATTCGCGTACGCGACGATGCCGAGCAGCATGAGCGCGGTGTTCGCGATGACGACGACCTTGTTGACCAGCAGCATGAACTGGTAGCCGTAGACCACTACGACGATGACCAAGGCGCCGAGCACCGCATAGATAAGACCGCGCGTACCGTCGTTGTCGGGCACATCGAAAAGCCGGTTCAACGCGCCGGCCAAGGCGTCGCCGCTGACCCAAACCGAGATCGAGTAGAACGCAATAGCTGTCAGCAAGGAAAGAAAGGATCCCAAGACTCGTCCCCGCACGCCGAAGTGCGCGCTGGAAGAGACCGCGTTGTTGGTGCCGGTCCGCGGGCCGAACAGCCCCATTGGCATCAAGATGACGGCGCCGACGACGACGCCTACCACGGTGGCCGCCACCGCCTGCCACAGCGACAGCCCCAGCAGCACCGGGAACGTTCCGAGGATGATCGTCGCGAAGGTGTTCGCGCCACCGAACTGGATGCGGAAGAGGTCCAGCGGGCCGGAGCTGCGGTGCGCAGCCGGGATGGTGTCGATGCCGTGCTGCTCTACTTCGGTGACCTTGCCGCGTCGCGGCTCGGCCGCAGCCAGGTTGGATCCGCTCAAGGCGACCCTCCTCACGCGTGCCTGGTCCGCCGCTCGAGCGGTCCTCGAGGCGCAACGCTAGACGCGGGACCCGTGCTCGGCAACGCTGGGCTCGGGTCACCGAAGGGAGCCGATTATGCGGGTGCGCAGGATTATCGACCTGTCGGTGCCGGTGGGGGCGAAAACGCAGGTCTACCCGGGTGACCCCGTGCCGCGGTTCGAGGTGCACTCAACCGTTGAGCAGCAAGGGTTCAACTTGCTAGCCATTCACCTGGGATCGCAGAGCGGCACGCATGTCGACGCGCCCTACCACTTCCGCTCAGAGACTGCGCGCATCGATGAGCTTGATCTCTTGCTCTTCACCGGCCCCGCCGTGCTCGTTGACGTGCGCGGAGTCCAAGCACGAGAACCCATCACCTGGCAACGCATCGCGCCATACGCTTCGCTGCTCGCTCCGGGGGTCATCGCACTGCTGTGCACCGGCTGGTCCGCTCACTTCGGCGCAGCCTCGTACTTCGACCACCCCTTTCTGGCAGCCGAAGCATGTAAGCGGATGCTAGACATAGGCGTCCGGACGTTCTGCCTCGACACCATCAACATCGACGAAACCCCCGATGACCACCATCCTGGTGAGGGCTACCCCGTCCACCACCTCATAGCCGAGGTCGGCGGAGTCATCGGCGAGAACTTCCGCAACCTCGAAATGGTTGACTTCGATGAGCCATTCGTTACCTGTCTCCCTATTGCGCTGGAGGGCGCCGACGGAGCACCGGTACGCGCCGTCGCCATGCAATTGGCCAACTGATCGGCGGACCGGAGACTCCGATGTCCCCGGGGCGTTCGCATGGAGGCGTGCGTCCGCTACCGCGCCGGGGTCGCGATGACGAGGCAGCGTTCCGGCAAGCGTTGGGCAGTTGGAGTCCGCAGACCAACTGGGCCGGGCGCGACTGTACCGGCTGATCGCCGAGGTCTGGGCAGAGCAGGGAGGGTACGACCGAGCCGAATCCGCGCTGCACGAAGCGGAGAACGCCTTGGGTTCCGACGACCAAGACCGCGGCGTCATGCGGTGGCAAACGTGGCTCGACGTGCAGTTCGTCCTGGCCACTACCGCATACATGAGGGGGGACCTGGCCGAGCACGATGAAATCGTCAACCGGGTGCGACCGAAGCTCCTGGAACATTCACCCTGTTAGCGGCGTGTGGGCCGGTCGAAGGGTTGACCGCGCGGGCGCCAGGCGGCGCTCCTCCCTATCTGATCACCATGCTCCCGGCGCTGACCCCCTAGTACCAAGTGGCCCTTCGGAATAAGTCCCATCGCCCACTCTCTGGTCTTTCGAACATCTATCAGCTCTGTGTCCATAGATGCGCTCAGAGGGCGAGCTGGACTGGGCGGTTGTGGTGGCGGAGCATGAAGGCGTGGCGAGCTCCGATGCGAAGGACCGCTGGTTCATTCGGGCCTCGGCCAGGCAGTGGGTGACAACCTCGCCCCTAGAGACCGAGGCTCGCGCGTTCCACGAAAGCATCCCCGGCTACGCCCCCACGCCGCTGGTGAGTCTTCCTGAGCTCGCCGCCGAGCTGGAGGTGGGCGCGGTGCTGGTCAAGGACGAGTCGTCGCGGCTAGGGCTGCCCGCGTTCAAGGTGCTTGGTGCGTCATGGGCCGTGGCCAGGGTTGTCGCCCGGCGCACGGGGACCAGCGCAGACCTGCCGACCCTACGCTGGGCCGCGGCCGGCTCCGGACTGCGTCTGGTGACCGCGACGGACGGAAACCACGGCCGCGCGGTAGCGCACATGGCCAGCTTGCTGGATCTGGCGGCGACAGTTTTCGTTCCCGCTGTGATTACCCACGCTGCGGCAGAAGCCATAGCGGCGGAAGGCGCCGACGTCGTGCACACCGATGCCGGCTACGACTCTGCCGTTGCTATGGCGGCGGGGTTCGCGGCTGAAGACCCGGATAGAGAACTGGTCCAGGACACCGCCTGGGATGGCTATACGCAGGTCCCTGCATGGATCGTCGAGGGCTACGACACGATGCTCGACGAGGTCGACGAGCAACTCGGCGGAACACCAGATATGGTCGCCGTTCCGGTGGGAGTCGGCTCCCTGGCGCAGTCGGTCGTGTCTCACTACCGGCGACCGGGCTTGCTACACCCGGCGCTGCTCTCCGTGGAACCTGACACGGCGGCGTGCGCGCTGGAAAGCCTGATTGCAGGCTCTCCGCGCAGTGTCAATACCGGATTTACCGTGATGGCGAGCCTCAACTGCGGCACGGTCTCCAGTTCGGCTTGGCCGGTGCTACGCGACGGCTGTGACGCGGCGGTCGCAGTCACCGACTCAGCTGCCATCAGAGCTGTGTCCGATCTGGGTGACCTTGGAGTGTCCTCTGGCCCTTCCGGGGCCGCCACGCTGGCCGGCGTGCGCGCCGCCTTTGCCACCTCCGAGCGGCGAGCAGCCTTGAGCATGAAGACCGCCTCGACCGTCGTTCTCCTCAGTACGGAAGGAACCGCCGATGACCACTGCCGACCCGACCGTCTCGGGCGCTAACCACGTGCAGTCCGGGGCGGTGCCAGCAGACGTCGTGGACCTTCTCCAAGGGCTGGTCCGGATCGACTCTGTGAACCCCGGCCTCGCCGCCGGCGCTGCTGGTGAAGCGGAGATCGCGGCCTACGTCGCAACCTGGGCCACCGCGACGGGTCTGCGGGTCGAGATCATCGAGCCCATACCGGGTCGGCCCAGCGTCCTGGTCCGCGGTGGCGACGCGGCCGGAGGCCGCCGGCTCATGCTGTGCGGGCACCTCGACACCGTGGGACTGGCCGGCATGGACGCCCCGCTCACCCCGCGCATCGACGGCGACCGGCTCTACGCCCGCGGCGCCTACGACATGAAAGCCGGCCTGGCGGCCGCTCTGATCGCCTGCCGAGACGCGGCGGCGGCCGGAATCGACGGGGAAGTCCTCGTCGCCGCAGTCGCCGACGAGGAACACGCCAGCACCGGAATCCAACACGTGTTGAACCACCTGGTGGGGACACCGGTCGACGCTGCAGTGGTGACCGAGCCCACCGAGCTCGCTATCGGCACCGGCCACCGGGGATTCGTGTGGACCGAGGTCACAGTCACCGGAGTCGCTGCGCACGGTTCGCGACCGCAGCTCGGTGTAGACGCCATCCTGAAAGCAGGCCCGGTGCTCGTCGCCTTCGCCGAGCTCGACAAAGAACTGGCTACCCGACCACACCCGTTCTTGGGGCCCGGAAACCTGCATGGCTCCCTGATCATCGGCGGCACCGAAGAAAGCACCATCCCGGACAAGTGCCTCTTCACCGTCGAACGGCGTACCTTGCCCGGTGAGACAGTCGCGGGCGTCGAAGCCGACGTCGAGAACCTGCTCGGTCGTTGTCGGGCGGCAGATCCCGACCTGGTGGTCGCCGCACGCACGACCTTGGCGCGAGACCCGTTCCTGACCTCCGATGACACCCCGATCGTCGCTACCATGCGCGGCGCAACGGCGCGGGTCATGGGGAGACCAGCACACAATGTGCCGCTCAGCTACTGGGCCGACTCCGCGTTCATCGCCAGCGAAGGCATACCGACCGTTCTCTACGGCCCAGACGGCGACGGAGCACACGCCGACATCGAATGGGTCAGCCTCAACGGTACCCGT
>DATHBP010000239.1:0-5874 GCA_035296085.1 Nocardioidaceae bacterium
ACGTCCTACCGCGGCCTGGTGCAGGTCCAGGACGGCGCCCACCACTCCGCCAGCACCGTCAAGTGCGACGCGCTGCTCGTCGACCAGATCAGCCGCTCCGACACCTATCCCTACGTCGACGTCCGCGAGGACGACGTGTCGATGGGCCACGAGGCGACGGTCTCGAAGGTGAGCGACGACCAGCTCTTCTACCTGATGAGCCGCGGGATGGGCGAGGACGAGGCAATGGCGATGATCGTGCGCGGCTTCATCGAGCCGATCGCGCGTGAGCTGCCGATGGAGTATGCCCTGGAGCTGAACCGCCTGATCGAGCTGCAGATGGAAGGCGCGGTCGGGTGACGACAGCACCACCCGCGACCGAGTCGCACGTCACCCCACCGGCGTTGGCAGCTGCCGTCGCCTCGCATCTGCACCCGGTTGGGTCGTTCGACCTCGCCGACCACCCGATGCCCACCGGCCGCGAGGAGATCTGGCGCTTCACGCCGCTGAAGCGGCTGCGTGGGCTGCTCGACGGCGAGCGCTCCGACGCCCACCTGAAGTGGGACGTCAACGCCCCCGAGCAGGTGCAGGTCGGCGAGCTGGGCACCGAAGCGGCCCGCGCGCTCGGCGTGCCCGCTCCGGTCGACCGGCTCGCCGCCCTCGCGGTGGCCAACGCCGGGGGCGCCGTGCTCGTAGAGGTGCCCGCCGGCCTCGAGCTCGACCGGCCGGTGGTCGTCCACCTGTCCGGTGGGTCGCCCGACGACCTGGTCTGGGGGCAGGTGGTCGTCAAGATCGGTCGGCACGCCAAGGCCGCCGTCGTCTTCGTCCATGAGGGCAGCGCCCGCTACTGCGCCTCAACGTCGGTGCTCGTCGGCGACGGCGCTCATCTCGACCTGACCTCGTTGCAGCTGTGGGACGACGACGCCGTGCACAGCGCTCACGTCGGGCTGCGCATCGGCCGCGACGCACACGTCCGTACGTTCCAGGCCAGCATCGGCGGCGATCTCGTCCGGGTCAGCGAGACGGCGGAGTACGACGGACCCGGCGGCGACGTCGCGATGTACGGGCTCTACTTCGCCGACGCCGGCCAGCACCTCGAGCACCGGCTGTTCGTCGACCACAACGCGCCCCGCACCAAGAGCCGGGTCGAGTACAAGGGCGCACTGCAGGGCCAGGGTGCGCATGCGGTGTGGATCGGCGACGTGCTGATCCGCAAGGTGGCTGAAGGCATCGACACCTACGAGCAGAACCGCAACCTCGTCCTCACCGACGGCTGCCGCGCCGACTCTGTGCCCAACCTGGAGATCGAGACCGGCGAGATCGTGGGCGCCGGGCACGCGACGACGACCGGCCGCTTCGACGACGAGCAGCTGTTCTACCTGCAGAGCCGCGGACTGTCCGAGGACGAGGCGCGCCGGCTCGTGGTGCACGGCTTCTTCGCCGATGTGATCCGCCGCATCGGCGTCCCCGAGATCGAGCAGCGCCTGCTGAACGCCGTCGAGATGGAACTCGAGCGCAACCTCGGGCTGCCACCAGCCTCTGCGGTGGGTGCGTGATGGCGGCACAACGCGTCTGCGCGCTTGCCGATGTCGGTGTCGACGCGGCGTTGGCGCTCGACGTCGACGGTGTGGCAGTGGCGGTCGTCCGCACGCCGGACGAGGTCTTCGCGATCGCCGACCAGTGCTCGCACGCGGCGATCCCACTCAGCGAGGGTGACGTCGAAGGCTGTGAGATCGAATGCTGGCTGCATGGCTCGCGCTTCGACCTGCGGACCGGCAAGCCGCTCGGCCTGCCGGCCACCGAACCCGTCCCCGTCTACCCCTGTCACGTCGACGCCGGTGGCGTCTTCGTCGACGTCGCCAGCCCCCTTCACACCGATACGGAGCACTGACCAGATGGCATCCCTGGAAGTCCGCGACCTGCACGTCTCGGTCGACACCGAGTCCGGCCCGAAGGAGATCCTCGCGGGCGTCGACCTCGTGGTGCGCTCTGGCGAGACGCACGCGATCATGGGGCCGAACGGGTCGGGCAAGTCCACGCTGGCCTACTCCGTGGCGGGCCACCCCAAATACCACGTCACCGGCGGATCGGTGACCCTCGACGGTGCCGACGTGCTGGGCATGACCGTCGACGAGCGGGCCCGCGCCGGGCTGTTCCTGGCGATGCAGTACCCCGTCGAGGTCCCCGGCGTCTCGGTCTCCAACTTCTTGCGTACGGCCAAGACTGCGCTGGACGGAGAGGCGCCGAAGCTGCGTACCTGGGTCAAGGACGTCAACGCGGCGATGGCGAAGGTCGCGATGGACCCGGCGTTCGGGCAGCGCAACGTCAACGAGGGCTTCTCCGGTGGAGAGAAGAAGCGGCACGAGATCGTGCAGCTGGAGCTGCTCAACCCGAAGTTCGCGGTCCTCGACGAGACCGACTCGGGCTTGGACATCGACGCGCTCAAGGTGGTCTCCGGCGGGGTCAACCGGTTTCGCGCGCAGGGCGACCGCGGTGTCCTGCTGATCACCCACTACACGCGCATATTGCGTTACATCGTGCCCGACTTCGTTCACGTGTTCGTGGCCGGCCGCATTGCCGACGAGGGTGGGCCGGAGCTGGCGGAGCGGCTCGAGGCCGAGGGCTATGACCGCTACCTGCAGAGCAGCGCTGGAGTACGGACCGGCTGATGACCGACCTGATCGCCCCGCCGGCGGGACTTCTGGACACGGCGTCAATCCGCGCGGACTTCCCGATCCTGTCGCGGCGGCTCGCCGGCGGCCGGCCGCTCGTCTACCTCGACAGTGCCAACACCTCGCACAAGCCGCGGCAGGTCATCGACGCCATGGCTGAGCACTACGCGCAGCGCAACGCCAACGTGGCCCGTGCCGTGCACCAGCTCGGCGCGGAGGCGACCGCTGCTTTCGAGGGCGCCCGCGACAAGGTCGCCGCCTTCATCGCGGCTCCGATGCGTGACGAGGTCGTCTTCACCAAGAACGCCACTGAAGCGCTCAACCTCGTCTCCAACGTTCTCGCCTGGGCGCCGAAGCCGTACGGCGTCGGCGCCGGTGACGAGGTCCTCGTTACGGAGATGGAGCACCACTCGAACCTGGTGCCCTGGCAGCTGCTCTGCGAGCGCACCGGTGCGCGGCTGCGTTGGATCGGGCTCACCGACGACGGCCGGCTCGACCTGTCGAATCTCGACTCGCTGATCACCGAGCGCACGAAGGTCGTGTCGCTGGTCTGGGTGTCGAACATGCTCGGCACCGTCAACCCGGTAGCCGACATCGCCCGCCGCGCGCACGAAGTAGGAGCCCTCGTGGTCCTCGACGCGTCGCAGGCCGTCCCGCAGCTGCCGGTCGACGTGGCCGCCTCGGGTGCCGACTTCGTTGCGTTCACGGGCCACAAGATGCTCGGCCCCACTGGGGTTGGCGTGCTGTGGGGCCGCTACGACCTGCTCGCCGCACTGCCCCCGTTCCACGGCGGCGGTTCGATGATCGAGTCGGTGTCGATGGGGCGTTCGACGTACGCGGCGCCACCGGAGCGGTTCGAGGCGGGCACTCCGCCGATTGCCGAGGTCATCGGACTCGGTGCGGCCGTCGACTACCTCTCCCAGCTCGGGATGGACCGGGTGGCGGCGCACGAGCACACATTGGTGAGCTATGCGCTCGACCGGCTCGGCGACGTGGCGGGGCTTCGCGTGATCGGGCCCGCCACGGCGGTCGACCGCGGTGGTGCCATCAGCTTCGAGCTGGCTGGCGTACACCCGCACGACGTGAGCCAGGTGCTCGACTCCCTGGGCGTCGCCGTACGTGCTGGGCATCACTGTGCCAAGCCGGCGCACGCACGCTTCGGGGTGCCGTCATCGACCCGGGCGTCGTTCTACCTCTACACGACCCCGGACGAGGTCGACGCTTTGGTCGACGGGCTGGAGCAGGTCCAGCGCTTCTTCGGGGAGCGCTAATGGACCTCACATCGCTCTACCAGGAGATCATCCTCGACCACTACCGCAGCCCACATTCCGCCGGGCTGCGGGAGCCGTACGAGGCGGAGGTGCACCACGTGAACCCCACCTGCGGTGACGAGGTGACCCTGCGCGTGCATCTGAGCGGCGACCGGGTCGCCGACGTCTCCTACGCCGCCGTGGGTTGTTCGATCAGCCAGGCATCGGCGTCGGTGCTCACCGACCTGGTGATCGGCCGGCCGGTCGACCAGGCGATGGGTGTTCACGACGCTTTCCTCACGCTCATGCAGGGGCGCGGTCTGGTGGAGCCCGACGAGGACCAGCTCGAGGACGCCGTCGCGTTCGCTGGTGTCGCCAAGTTTCCCGCCCGGATCAAGTGCGCGCTGCTGCCGTGGATGGCCTGGAAGGACGCGACCGCGCAGGCGGTGTCTATGGACGACCCGACGAACACAGCAACGACACAAGGAGCTCAGCGATGACCGACCTGCCGCAGGTGACCCTGGACGCACAGGCGCCGCTCGCCGAGGACGACCTGATGGAGGCGCTCAGAGACGTCGTCGACCCCGAGCTCGGCATTAACGTCGTCGACCTCGGCCTCATCTACGGCGTCACGATCGAGGACGACAAGAGCGCGGTCATCGACATGACGCTGACCTCTGCCGCCTGCCCGCTGACCGACGTGATCGAGGACCAGACGGCGACCGCGCTGGAGGGTCTCGTCAACGGTTTCCGCATCAACTGGGTGTGGATGCCTCCGTGGGGGCCGGACAAGATCACCGACGACGGGCGCGAGATGTTGCGCGCACTCGGCTTCAACGTCTGAGGGGCTCCAACGGCTGAGCGCTCGTCGCCGCGTCGCGTCGAGGTGGCGGCCGCGAGACTCCCCGGCTGGCTCGCGCGCTGCGCGGAGCAGCATGGTGCAGTCGAGTGCGTGTCGTCCCCGGAGCTGGTGTCCCTGCGGTACGCGGACGGCACGGCGGTGGACGTCGCCGTGCCGTTCCCACCGCTTCCTGACATTGTGGGTGCGGCGTACCGCGGCCTGCTCGAGCACGTGGCCCGGGACCGCCGCATTGCGTTGCTCCTCGTCCGTCGTGGCGGATATGGCGTTGGCGTGGTTGCCGATGGCCGGCTCGTGGAATCCAAGGTCGGCTCGCGGCATGTGCAAAGCAAGACCAAGGCCGGCGGTTGGAGCCAGCGCCGTTTCGCCAACCGTCGCGACGGGCAGGCGCGGGTTGCGTTCGCGGCAGCTGCCGACGTGGCGGCGCGGGTGCTGCCGCCTCAGCTGGCGAGTCTTGACGCGCTGGTGTGTGGCGGCGACCGGCGCGCGGTCGAGGCGGTGTTGACCGACGTGCGGCTGAGGGCTCTGGCGGCTCTGCCGCGAGGCAGGTTCCTCGACGTGCCCGACCCGCGGAAGGCCGTTCTCGCACAAGCGGCGGAGCGAGCGACTGCCGTGGCGGTGACGGTGACGGATCCGGCGCAGGCAGATTCACGCGGCAGCTAAGAAGCTGGTCACGGTAGCCACGAAAGACTTCGGATCGTCTAGCCAGGGGTAGTGCCCGGCGCCCAGCTGCACGGTTAGCTCGTGCTGTCGGAACAGGTCGGCGTAGCCTGCGGCGCACTTCGGCGGAAGCGCGACGTCGTACTCGCCTGCGACCAGAAGGACTCGCGCCTTCAGGTGTGCAAGGGCGGATCTTGTTGCTTCTGCATTGAGGGCACCAGCCGAGTAGTAGACGGCCGCCGCTTCCGCGTTCTTCTGGCTCGCCTCCTGGGCGGCGTGCGCTTGGTTGGCGGCGTCCCATCGGCCACGGGTTAACGGTTTGATGGCCGCCCAGTCGGCGGCCGTCGCGTCGTCGGACCAGATCCGCTCGAAGGCGGCAAGGGCGGCCGCGAACCACGGCTCCCCTCGCCGCAGTTCGGCGACGTCGCGGCGACCCGAGTCGGAGATCTCCAGG
>DATHBP010000240.1:0-4738 GCA_035296085.1 Nocardioidaceae bacterium
GTGAACTCGGCCCGGTCGACGTGTTCGTTCTCGTGCTCGGCGGGCCACGCCTTCACCAGCTGTCCGAACGTCTCGTCGCCGACCTGCTTGCGGATCTCGTCCAGCATCAGAGCGGGCCCAAGATAGACGTTGACCGCGGCGAAGCTGTCACGGTCGTAATGGCCGGGTGGCCCGGCCGCCTGCCGTGCGATGTCGTCGAAGCGTCGCAATGGGCTGAGCTCGCCGGCCGGCGCCGGCTGAGTTTCGCGCTCGTACCACAGCTGCATGTACATGGCCCAGCCTTCGTTGATCCATATCCCCAGCCAGTCCGTCGGCGAGACGCTGTTGCCGTACCACTGGTGCGCGATCTCGTGCGTGATGTTCGCACCGGGCACCTGCGTCACACCCCGGCTGATGGTGATCATGGTCTGCGTCTCCATCGCGCTCCGCCCGCCGACGACCACGAACCCGAGCGATGAGAAGGGGTACGGGCCGACGCGGGCGACCAGCCAGTCGAACCCCGCTGTCGCCTGCCTCCGCACCTCGGGGAGCAAGCGCTTGTCGCGTTCCATCAGCCAGTACGTGATCGTGAGGCCGGACTTCGTCGGCCCGGAGTACCGCTCGTACGGCCCGATCGCGATCGTCGTCAGGTAGGTCGCCATCGGCTCGTCGACGTGCCAGCTGGTCGTGGTGAGCCCCGCGTCGGTCTGCTCGTCGGTCAGCGTCCCGTTGAAGACGCCCACGTCCGGGGCAGACGTCGTGATCTGGGCGTCGTAGAGAGCCTCGTCGGACGGATGGTCGTTGGAGGGATACCAGGTGAACGCGCCAAACGGCTCTTGGAACGTGTACACCGCGCCGTCGGCGTCGACGTGCCAGCCCACGCCGTCGACCTGGTCGGTGCGCTTGCTGGGTGCGGGAGTTGGCTCGGGCACGCCGGCGTACTCGATCACGAACGTGTGAGTCGGGCCGGGCGTCACGTTCGGCGTCGCCATCATCAGCCCGTCGTCTTCGTGACTGAACGAGGCCTTGGCGCCATCGAGGGAGACGGCGCGCACATCGAGAGCGTTGGACAGGTCGAGCCGGATGGTCTCGGTGGGCTCGGTGGCGCGAAACGTCACGGTCACGACGCCGGACAGCTCCTGCCCTTCGTACACCAGCTCGAGGAGGTAGTGCAGGACGTCGACCTCGGGGTTGCTCGTCTGCGGGTAGTACGGGTCCTCGACCGGTTGCGACTCCGCCGCTTTCAGCGCCCGCGCAGGCGGCACCCCGGGGGTGGACGTGGAGGGTGCGGAAGCCGGCGCTTGGGTCGTCGGAGAACCCTCTGGTGCCGTCGAGCTCGACTCGCCAGGGTTCTCCGCGCCAGCCTGCGGACGGGGGTCGGTGGCGCCATCGGGTGAGCCGCTGCAGCCGCCGGTCAGCAACGCCAGGAGCGCGGCCACGCCCACCCACCGACTGCGCGTGTCGCAGCGCCCGAGCGCTCGCCGCACACCAGCATCGACCGATCCGGCCACACCGCCCGCCTTCCGTTTGGGCCGCGAGCCCGCGTACGTCCTAAGGCAGTGAACCGCAGGATCGGCGGTCGCCGAACGGCGTGACCGGACTGTTGCCCAATCGCAACGATCCACCGGTGCGATCGGGTGCCGGAGCCCGGAGGGCATCAGCTGTCGAGGACTCGCTTCACCGCCACAGCGAGCGGCGCCAAGGCGGGTGCGGCTCGGTGGAGGAGTTGGCGGTCCTTTGGCGGCAGCGCATCCAGGGCGCGAGAGATGACATCGATGCGTCGCTGGGCGGCTGCTCTCATCAGCCGTTCTCCGTCGGGGGTAGCGCTGATGCGTACCGACCGGCCGCTCTCGGGATGGGGCTCCCGGCGTGCCAGTCCCAGCCGGCACAAGCCGTCGACGATGCGCGTCATGGTCGGACCGGCGACGTCCTCGACGCCCGCCAGGCGCCCCAGCGAGGTAGGGCCACCGAACACCAGCACGGACAGCGCACTGAGGCGCGCCGGGGTCAGGCCGGACTGCCGATCGGCCGCGCGCAGGCCCCGCAGCAGATGGATGGCTCCGGAGTTGAGAGCGGTTGCAGTTCCAGCGTTGTCCGGGCTGGCGGTTGGCACGGGTTTATGTATAGCATCACTATCAACCCGTAGGAATGCTACACGTGAGGAGTGTCATGAACCTTGTACAGGTTGCCCAGCACGCCGACGACCTGGACCGCGCCCAGGACTTCTACTCCCGGCTGCTCGGCACCGAGCCGGTCGCCCGGTTCGAACCGCCCGGACTGCTCTTCTTCGGCCTCGGCGATGTGCGGTTGCTGCTCGACCGGGCAGCGCCGTCCGCGTTGCTCTACCTGGCAGTCGAGAACTTGGCCGGACGAGTCGAGCAGCTGCGCGCGGACGGCGTTACGGTCGAGACCGAGCCGCACAAGATCTTCCGGCACGACGACAACCGGCTCGGCCCGCAGGGCACGGACGAGTGGCAAGCGTTCATCCGCGACAGCGAAGGCAACCTCCTCGGCCTTGTGGAGAACGTGCTGACGGCCGACTAGGCGGCTGACGCCTTCGTGAGCGGGCACGCAAGGCTACGGTGCCGTCGTGCGCGCGGCGCGGATCGTCGGAGCCATGCTGCTCCTGGCCACTGCATGCACGTCGGCGCCCGATCCGGCACGAGTGCCCGGGCCGCAGCAGGAGGCACCACCTCGACTCAGGGTCAGCGTGCAGCAGCAGCGACCAGACGAAGGCACCCGGATGGTCGGTGTCGACACCACGAACCGCACCGACGCGGCGATCCACGTCTCGTCCGTACGGCTGAGCGGCGGCGGCGTGGACGGACCCACGACCGCGTTGGACACCGACTTGCAGCCGGGCCTGACGGTCGCGCTGCGGACGTCGTACGGCCGCCCCCGCTGCGCCGACCGGACCCGGCCCGTCACCGCTCACCTGGGAATCGGTGGCCGAATCATCACCTACCCGGTCGACGCGGAGGGGCAGGACGAGGTGCGCCGGTTGCTCGACTACGCGTGCACGGCGATCAGGCTTGCCCGCACCGCGGACGTGCGGCTCAGCGGCCCGTACCGCGTCGTCGTCGCCGACCGCAGGCCGATGTTGCGAGGACGCCTCCTCGTGGACCGACAATCGCCAGACGGCTCGGTCGACGTCCGTTCGCTGGGTGGGAGCGTGCTGCTCGACCTGTTGCCGATCGGCCGGCTCGCTGACCTGCCGGTGGGTGCCACCCGCGCGGCAACGCCCATCCTGCTGGGCAGCAACGGCCGTTGTGACATGCACGCAAGAGGAGGATCCACCCAGACGTTCCTGTTGAGCGCGTTCGTACGCCTGGACGACGCGCCGGAACAGCGCGTCATCCTGACCCCCCCGCGGCCGGTGCAGGGACGGGTGCTCGACCTCGTTGACCGCGCCTGCGCAACTGTGGTCCAGTAGGCGCCACGCGCGGGAGCGCTCTCAGCCCTTGTGCGTACCTGCGACCACTGGAGATGGAGACGGCACATGCTCACTAACAGCAAGGCATTCAGCAGCTTCGCGGTCGACGACCTGGCGGCCGCCCGCCGCTTCTACTCCGACACTCTCGGACTGCAGGTGAGCGAGGTGCCGGAGATGGACGGCTTGCTGCGCGTCCGCGCCGGTGACCAGGACGTCATGGTCTACGCCAAGGACGATCACACCCCGGCGGGGTTCACCGTGCTCAACTTCCCCGTCGACGACGTCGACAAGGTGGTCGACGAGCTGACCCAAAGCGGTGTCAACTTCGAGCGGTACGAGGCGTTCGGCGAGCCGGATGCCAAGGGCATCTATCGAGGGATGGGCCCCGACATCGCGTGGTTCACCGACCCGGCGGGCAACACGCTGGCGGTCATGCAGCAGACCTGAGGTCAACGCCGGGTTGGGGTTCGGGCATGGGCTAGGCGGCCCCGGGCGGGCTGACCGGCGTACTCACTCCACTGCGAGTGGCGCGAAGTGGTCGATTCTCCGCCCGCGGAACGGACACTTTGCGCCACTCACGGCCCGGCTGACCGGATTCCCCGCGGGGCTTAGCGCCGCCGCCACGGCGCCCGCCGACGGCGGGACTGAACGAACAGTGCGTCTGGCATGGCTTCATCCACTGCCTCGATGACTGCCCGGTGGCCCGCGCCGGGGGACGACCCGCCGACCTGCTCGGTCAGCACGCACACCCCGGTGCCCACGTCGAGGCGTACCCGAAAGACCTCGGCGTAGCGGACACCGGGATCCGACTGCCCAGACGCGTCCCCCTCCAACCAGTCGCTTTGTGCGCAGTGCAACAGCGGGCAGCACGAGCACCGCGGCGTGTAGTCGTCGGTCGGTCGGATCAGCGCCTCCCACGCAGGCCGCCCGTAATGGTCGACGGCCCGCAACTCGTCGACCACCACCGGCCGAGCCGCCGGCTGCGAACCGTCGGCCAGCTCCACCGGGTCGAGCATCGCCACCCAGTGGTAGCTCTGGAACATCGGGTCGTCGTAGTCCACGCCTCGGGACGGGCGGCTGGTGACCAGGCCGTCGGTGCCTACCTCCGGCGCCGGTGCGCTGGGATCGAGTGCGGTCACGGATTGCATCGGTCGGCCACGACCGTCGCTGGTGAGCAGGACGGCGCCGCCCCGGGTGTGGCGACCGGCCTCCAGCACCTCACCGCCGACCGTTTCCACCCGCAGGTCGTCGGGGCGGCGTACCCACCCCCGGACCGGCTCGTGCGGGACCGGACCACCCCCCCGCCAGTCGACGACCAGGCGCAAG
>DATHBP010000241.1:0-3610 GCA_035296085.1 Nocardioidaceae bacterium
CCGGGGGTGTGGTGGTGGCCGGCGTCGTGACCAGCGTGGTCTTCACCCGACTGTTCGGCGCCCGAATCCGCGAACAGGCGCACCAGGCCCGGAAGCATCAAGACCCGGACGCGCTGCCCGAGCAATAGCCGGCCCGCTACCGAGCGAGTCTGCGGCCCCGGTCCCATGTCGTCGCAGACTCACTGGTCGCCGCCGCTGACGCAACGGTCGGGCCCCTCCCCGTACCGCTGTCGATTCATTCGCAGCTACGGGCGACGCGGTCGTGCGTGTCGGCCGTTGCGTTGTCGCTGCCGTTGCCGCAGAGGAGGAAGTCCGCACCCGCGTCGCCCGAGAGCCGGTCGTCGCCGTCCCCACTCCAGAGCCGGTCGTCCCCGTCCCCGCCGCGAAGGCTGTCATCACCCTCCACGGCGACGATGTCGTCGTGGCCCGGCCCGCCGTTGACGGCGTCGTTGCCGATCCCCGACCTGATCCAGTCGTTGCCGGGGCCGCCCCAGACAAGGTCTCGCTCGGAGTAGCCGTTGAAGAAGTCGGCACCTGCCCCGAGGTGGGCGACATCGCGGCCCTTGTCGCCCAACACGGTCACCGCGAACATGGCGGGCAGCGCGGAGGCGTCGGTGTAGTCATCGCCGAGCCGCGGCCAGACCTCGACCAGCAGCGGCACACGCGCGCTGATGCTGCTGGGTACAGGGCACACCGCGGCGATTCCTTGCTTTGCGGTTTTGCGCTGGCAGGCGGTCGAGAGCAGCTTGAACGACTTGGTGCCGGTGTCGGCGAAGCGAAGCCCGCCGTTTACGACAGTCATCACCAGGCGGCTGTCTTGCTGGCCCGTGCGGAAGAGATACCCGTGCGCCGTTCTGGTCAGCATGGCTACGTCCCTCAGCGGGATGGCCGGGCCGGGGACCATCAGCTCCGTGGTGAAGTCATACGGCGGCCCGGCATCAGCACCTGGTGGACCGTCGCGGCCGTCACCGGCGCGGACGGTTCCTGTTGCACAGGCGGCCGCGACGAGGCTGGCCAGAGCAAGCAGGACGATCCGTCGAAGCACTGCATTCTCCCGGGTTTCGACCCCTGGAGCTGCTGGCTGATCCAGTAGTCGTTGACGGCGGTTTTGGCTCGTCAACTGAGCCGCTCGTACGCGTCGCGAATCAAGCCGGTCGGGGCAGCTCTACCGCTCGCGGCTGGTCGGGGGCATGGCGCGCCGCGGGGTGCTCGACCAGCGCGACGACGCGGTTGGCCATGAACTGTGCGGTTCGTACTGGTGTTCCTCCGCGAGTGGTTTCGGTGACGGTGATCATGCCTCGTCCGGTGGCGACCTCGACCCGCCGGCCGGCCCTAGTGGCGGCCACCTCGTACGTGCGGACGTCATTGCCTGCTTCGACGACGATCTCGACGCGGTCACCCTTCATATGTGGGTTAACGCTCCTGTGCAGACGAATACTCCTGGTTCACCAATCGGCTGTCTCGAGCTGCTCAGACGGAGTGCTTCCGACACACCTCCGTTCTCTGCATTAGAGGACCAGCGAGGTGTGGCGGCCGGTTGAGTCATCAGTGTCGTTCCGTCAGCATGTGTCAATGGCCGATGAAGATCGCGACACAGGCTCCAGTGGCCAGGTAGGCCCAGAGGATGAGGCCGACCATGCAGGTCACGGAAGCGACGAACTCGCTGCCGGCGCGAGCGATCTCGTCGCCGCGGACCGCGACCGGATCTCCGAGCTGCATGACCGGGCAGCCGAACACCGCGACGAGCGGGCAGAGGCGCGCGATTCGCGCGCTGAAGCGCGGGAGCAGAGCGCCGACACGTCGGACACAGGGGCGGCTGCTGACCGTGCCGGAGCCCGGCGGGACCGGAGGGGAGGTGCCGGCGACCGTGGCCACGCGGCCGACGATCGTGATGCGGCATCGATTGACCGGCGGCTCTCAGCTCGCCAGCGGACGGCCGACTCGGTCGATGAGCTTACTGGGGCGCACCGCCGGGGCGCTGGGATGCAGCAACTAGCGCTAGACCTCGCCCGTGCAAAGAGATCCGGCGAGCCTTTCGTTCTCGGCTTCGTCGATGTGGACGGCCTCAAGGCCACCAATGACCTACTCGGCCACACCGCTGGAGATCGACTCCTCATCCGGGTTGTCGCCACGATTCGCGCCCACCTCCGCCCCCACGACCTCATCGTCCGATTCGGAGGGGACGAGTTCGTCTGCGGTATAGAACACCTAAGCAAGGAAGAGGCCGCCAAGGTTTTCGCACGGATCCGGGCTGACCTATCAGCAAGTAACGCGTCGGTGACCGTAGGGCTGGCGGAGCTGACGGATCCGGACTCGCTTGACGACTTGGTGATGCGTGCGAACGCGGCAATGCACGCGAAACGCCAGCGGCATCATCGAAAATCAACTAGGTGACATGACCCGCTCGCGCGACGCGTGATGCCCGCCAGGCGCGACCCGAGGCGGCAACTCTCGCGTTCGACCCAGTCGGAGTCCTTGTCCGAGCCTGAAGGAGCGTAGTGGCAACGACGTCGGAGGCGCCGGAGTACCCGGAGAAGATCGACGCTGCGGTGTTGAAGATCGCCGGCGTAGTGGTGCTGGGCGCGATCATGTCCATCCTCGACATCACGGTCGTGAACGTCGCGTTGCCGACGTTCCAGACGGTGTTCGGCTCGGTGGATGAGCCGGTCGCGTACTCACACGTGGCGTGGACTGTCACCGGCTACACCCTGGCCCTGGCCACGGTGATCCCCCTGACCGGGTGGGCGGCCGACCGCTTCGGCACCAAGCGCCTCTATCTGACCGCGATCGCGTTGTTCACCGCCGGTTCGGTGCTGTGTGCGACCGCCGACTCGATCAACATGCTGATCGCCTTCCGTGTCCTGCAGGGCCTGGGCGGCGGGATGCTGATGCCGCTCGGCATGACGATCATGACCAGGGCAGCTGGCCCGAGGCGAATGGGTCGGCTGATGGCCATCCTGGGTGTCCCGATGTTGCTGGGCCCGATCATGGGGCCGATCCTCGGTGGCTGGCTGATCGCGCACGCGAGCTGGCACTGGATCTTCCTCATTAACGTGCCACTCGGGGCGATCGCGCTGGTCTACGCGTTCGTGGTCTTGCCGAGCGACAGCCCACGGCCTTCGGAGGCGTTCGACTTCCTGGGCATGCTGCTGCTGTCGCCGGGCTTGGCGCTGTTCTTGTTCGGCGTGTCCAGCCTGCCGGCGACAAGTGGCGACTTCACAGCGCCACGGGTGTGGGTGTCGATGCTGATCGGCGTGGCCCTGATGCTCGCGTTCGTGTGGCACGCATTCCGGCCGGAACACCCGCTGCTGGACCTGCGGCTGCTGACCAACCGCAACCTCACGGTCTCGATCATCACGATGTTCTTGTTCGCGGCGGCGTTCTTCGGCGGGCTGCTGCTGGTCCCCACGTACTTCCAGCAGGTCAGGGGTGAGTCGACGCTCGACGCCGGGCTGTTGGTGGCCCCGCAAGGACTTGGTGCCATGGTCACGATGCCGATAGCCGGCTACCTGGTCGACAAGATTCCGGTCGGCCGGATCGTCCCAGTGGGCCTGCTGCTCATCGTGGCCGGAATGTTCGGGCTCACCCAGATCGAGGCCGACACCTCCTA
>DATHBP010000242.1:0-15976 GCA_035296085.1 Nocardioidaceae bacterium
GTGAGTGTGACGCGCGGGTCGTTGCGCAGGTAGTCCAGTCGCTTGCGGCCTTCGTCCATGTTGACCAGGATGCGCTCGCCGTCGAGCAGATACCACGTCGCCACCGACACCGGCTGGCCGTCGGGGCGAAGCGTCGTGATGACCGCGGGGTTCGGCTTGGCGAGCAGGTCGGTCACTGCGCGCGGCAGCGGGGGGCTCGGCATGGACGTCGCCAGCTAAGCCGCGTTGGGGTCGCGCCCGGTCAAACCGAGCAGCCGGTCCTGCAGCGAGGCGTCGGCAGGCACCTCCACCCGCGGACCGAACACACCCATCGCCCGCCACTCCTCTGCGCTCGGCTCGATCTGATCCCACAGCCCTTGGACCAAGTCAGCAGGCAGCGCGGTGTCGGCACCGATCACCTTCGCGATGTCGTACGCGCGCAGCCCGCGAAACGACGTGATGTGGGTGAGGTACTCACGCGCCGGGTAGTCGCCGTAGCTCAGGTGCGTGGTGCGCTCGGGGTCGTCGAGCTGCTCGACAGCCGCACAGGCTGCGTCGACAAGAGCTGCGAAGCTCGCTCGGGGGTCATCGCCGAGCAGGTCTCCATCGAATTTGTCGCTCCCTACCTGGTCCATGGTCCTTCCAGCCAGGATGTCCGGTACCCACGCTTCGTCGTAGGCATGGGAGTTGACGACCTTCCGCAGCGTCACCGGCTCATCGTCCTGAGCCATCGAGAAGTCCGGCGGCATCTGCATCTCCCACTGCTCGTCGCGAACCTGCTCGACCACGTTCGCCAGGGCCCGGTCAGCTAGGACGAACACCTGTTGCTCGTTCACAGCTCCTCCTTGGATAGGTCCGGGTGGACCGTACCGCCCGAAGGTCATGGGACGACCAGACGATGGCTTAGCGTTGGCGGGCGTGGGTGATGCAGCGGACCGCCCACGGACGGGCTTCAAGGCGCGCCGGCGCGATCGGCTCTCCGCAGGCGTCGCAGCGGCCATAGCTGCCCTCGCCCAGCTTCACCTGCGCCCGCGCTACGTCGACGAGCATCACCTGCAGCTGGTCGTGAGAGGAGACCAGTGATAACCGGTCGACGGCCATGCTGGTGCCTTCACCTACCCGCTTGCCGAACGGGATCGTCCCTACGTCACCAGCCGGAGCGGAGAGCTGGGCAAGCTCGGATTCGAGTTCTGTTCGCTTTGCCGCCAGAGCAGCCGCGATGCTGTCTGTCATTCACCCAGCCTGTCAGCCTCGAAAGGACTCGGCGATGAGCGATTCCCTGGACCCCGCGTTGCTAGACCTGTTTCGCCGTCACGACCGAGGGGTGCTCGCCACTATCCGCGGCAACGGCCGTCCGCAGCTGTCGAACGTTGGCTACGCCTACGACGAGACACCGCCGGCACTGCGGATCTCGGTGACCGACGACCGAGCCAAGACCCGCAATCTGCGACGTGACCCTCGAGCCAGCTTCCATGTCACGACGGCCGACGGCTGGGCGTACGCCGTCGCAGAAGGCACTGCCGAGCTCAGCGCGGTGGCACAGCGCCCTGATGACCCTGCCACCGACGCACTGGTCGAGCTGTACCGCTCGATTGCGGGCGAGCACCCCGACTGGGACGACTACCGCGCCGCCATGGTGCGAGAGCGTCGGCTGGTTCTTCGGCTTCCGGTGGACCGTGTCTACGGCATGGCACCGCGCGGCTGAGCCGGTCAGCGCCGCCACCGGTGCCAGTTGTGCCGGTGCAGCGGCCGCTCCACCACTTGCCGGCCGGTAGTCCGCAGCCGGTTAACCGCCAGCACGGGGGCGGGACGCTCGTCGAGGGCGCGGCGGCGTTGCTCGCTCAACCGGACACGCTGTTCGACGTTGAGCTCCCGGAGCACCCGCTCCACGCTGGAGAGCAGTGCGCCGTGCAGCTCCCAGAGCCCAGCGTCCTCGCGCGGGTCGATCAGCAGCAGCTCAGTGAGCTGCGCGCGGGCTTCGCCCACCGCCTCGAGTGCTTCGGACAGCTCCACAGACTTCGGCAGGCGCGCAGTTTCCGCCTCTACGCGCACGAGCCGCCCGAACGCCCGGACGGCGGTCGCAAGGTTGCGCAGCAGGACCGCGAACACCTGGCGTAGCTCGGCCGGGAAGTCGTCGGCGTCCTCCGGATGCTTGCGCAGGCGTTCGGCGAACGACCTGCACAGCCCCCGAAGGGCGACGGTGCTGTGCTCCAGAGCGTCCAGGCCCGAGCGCAGGCTCGGTGCGGCATCGAGGGTGCCGAGCGCGCGGACGTTGAGGCGGCGGCTTTCCTCGACGTTGGCGAGAGCTCGGTCCACGCGGCTCACGTGCCGGGTGAGCCGGCGGGCGTCGTCGAGCCAGCGGTTGGCCTGCTCGGCGGTGACGACCTCGGGAATCTCCGCCGCGACCCGGTCCAGCAGGTCTGCCATCTCCCCGGCGAATCGCTCCAGCGCAGCGCCGGCGTTCTGCGACTCGACTGGCGGCGGGAGTACGACGTTGTAGAGCAACCCCACGAGAGCGCCCAGCAGCGTCTCGGTGATGCGATCGGTCGCCGGATTCTCGGCTCCCCCGACGGCCAGGATCAGCATCGCGCTGATCGGCACCTCCAACAGCTGTTCCCCGAGCCGAAGCAGCTGGCCCACGACGATCGACGCGGCGACCACAGCGGCGAGACTCCACACTTCGAGTCCAGCGCCACCGGAGAACACAATGGCGAGCACCACACCGACGACGACGCCGACCACCCGCTGCAACGCGTTCGTCAGGGTTCGGTACAGCGTCACCTGGACGACGAGGAGCGTCGTCAGCGGCGCGACGATGGGCTTGTTCGTGGCGAGCAGCGCGTCGGCGATGAGATACGACGCCACGGCCGCGGCGGTGAGGCGAACGGCACGCAGCAGGGCCTTCCAGCCGCGCTCACGCACCCGGAGCACGGCCTCGTCAAGCCAGCGTCTCACCGCGGATCGCATCGAGGTCGACGTGCTCATCGCGCCCAGCCTGGCAAACGGCGCCCGGAGGGGGCGTGCCGGGCGTTATCCGCGGGCGGGGCGAAAGCTTGCCGCCACCTCCGAGAACTCATCGAGCCGACTCTCCCAGGCCGACTCGGGCATCGACCAGTACAGCGCGTAGCCATGGGTGGGCCCGGTGACGAACCCGCGGTTGAGTACGTGGATCTGCCCGGACGACCCCTGCCAGGTGAACTCCCAGTCCGCCGCGTCCCAGTCGCCATAGTCGACGGCCTCGATCCGGACACGTGAGTAGTCGGGCAGGCGGGCCGCCACTGCCGCCTCCTGAGCCTCCCAGTCAGCAACCGGATCGTCCTTGGGAGTGCTCGTCTGGTCGATGCGCAGGAAGCCGCCGGTCGCCGGGTCGAGGAAGTCGACGTAGGAGCCGGTGCTGCGCCGTTCCGTCCAGCCCGCTGGGATGGCGACGCGGAAGCGGGTCGGGTCCCGGTGCATCTCGTAGCCGACCGGTGGCGTGGCCTGCGGGGTCTGGCTCCGCGTCGGCGAGGGGGTCGGCACGGTTGTCGTGGGCGAGCGCGGCGTGCTGGGCGAACCGGTCGTCTTGGGCGTCTCGGGTGAGCGGGGACCCCTGGTCTTCGTGGGACCGTCGTCGCTCCGCCGCCCGGTGTCGCCGGCTCCCGTCGTACGCGGATTGTTCGCCTGTGCGGTGGGTCCCGCCGGGTCGTTGAGCATCGTGACGAGCGCGAACGTCGCCAGTCCGGCAAGCACCAGGACCGCCGCCAGCACCATCGCCACCGGGGCCCAGGACCGGCGTCGCGGCGCATCGTCCTCGCCCTCGTCGGGGGCGAGCAGGAAGGGCAGTGCTTGCGCGCGTTCGCCCTCTGGGTAGCGGACCCCGTAGCCGTTGGCCGGTTCCGGCGCGGGCGGCGGCGCCGGCGCCCGTTCGTCGAGCGCTTCGCTCAGCATGACCCGAAGCTCGTCGCTGTCCGGTCGCAGCGCCGGGTCCTTCGCGAGCAGCGACAGCAGAACGGGACCGAGTGCCCCGGCCCGCACCGGAGTCGGCGGCTCCTCATACACCACGGCGTGCAGGGTGGGCAGCTGTCCTTGGCGCTCGAACGGCGGCCTGCCCTCGACAGCGGCGTACAGCGTGGCGCCGAGCGACCAGAGGTCGGAGGCGGCCGTGGCCGGCTCGCCGCGCACCCGCTCGGGCGGCATGAACGATGGTGACCCGACGAGCATGCCGGTGGTGGTGAGCGCGGGGTCTCCCTCCGACGCGGCAATGCCGAAGTCTGTGAGCACCGCACCGGCGTCGGTGAGCATGACGTTGGAGGGCTTCACGTCGCGGTGCAAGACCCCGGCCGAGTGCGCGGCGCGCAGGGCGCTCACCAGGGAGAGTCCGATGCCCGCGACCTCCTCGGGCGTGAGGGCTCCCTGTTCACGGATGGCATGGGCCAGTGTGGGCGCCTCCAGCCACTCCATGACGATCCATGGCCGGTTGTCCTCGTCGACAACGTCGTAGACGGTCACGACGTGCGGGCTGGTGAGCCGGGCCGCGGCCCGGGCCTCCCGTAGCGTGCGCTCGCGCAGTAATCGTCGCTCCTCTGGGCTGAGCTCAGCGGGCGCCACCACCTCCTTCACGGCGACCGGCCGGTGCAGCACCTCGTCGACGCCCCGCCACACCGCACCCATGCCACCACTGCCGATGCGCTCGAGCAGCCGGTAGCGGCCACCGACGAGCCGGCCCGGTGTCTGGGGGCCTGGTTCCTGGGGGTCCATGGCCGCCGTCATACCCGTTCACGCGGGTTTGTACCGGCTGCCCGCGGGTACGCGCCTGCTCTGCCCGGACGACTGCCCTGGCCCCCTTCTCGAGGAGATGTTGATGAGAGCTGTCACCTGGCACGGCAAGCGAGACGTCCGAGTGGAGGAGGTCCCCGACCCGAAGATCGAGGAGCCAACCGACGCGATCGTGCGCATCACCACCACCGCGATCTGTGGCTCGGACCTGCACCTCTACGAGGTGCTGTCGATGTTCATGGCCGAAGGCGACATCCTCGGCCACGAGCCGATGGGGATCGTGGAGGAGGTGGGCAGCCAGGTCACCAACCTCTCAGTCGGGGATCGGGTCGTCGTGCCGTTCCAGATCGCCTGTGGGCACTGCTACATGTGCGGGCTCGGTCTGCCCACTCAGTGCGAGACCACCCAGGTCCGAGACCAGGGCATGGGTGCCCCGCTGTTCGGCTACACCAAGCTCTACGGTGCGGTGCCTGGTGGCCAGGCGGAGTACCTCCGCGTCCCACAGGCGCAGTTCGGCCCCATCAAGGTGCCGGAGGGGCCCTCGGATGACCGCTTCGTCTACCTCTCCGACGTGCTGCCCACTGCGTGGCAGGCGTTGCAGTACGCCGACGTGCCGCCGGGCGGGAGTCTCGCCGTGCTGGGCCTCGGACCCATCGGTGACATGTGCACCCGGCTCGCGCAGCGCCAGGACGTCGGCAAGATCATCGGGGTCGACCTGGTCGACGAGCGGCTCGAGCGGGTGCGCCGGCACGGCGTCGGGGTCGAGGCGCTCGACCTGCGCCAGCACGACGACATCGCCGAGACGATCCGCGAGCTGACCGACGGGCGCGGCGCCGACTCGGTCATCGACGCCGTCGGTATGGAGGCGCACGGCTCACCGGCCGGCAAGCTCGCGCAGACGATGGCCGGCTGGCTGCCCGACAAGGTGGCGGAGAAGATGATCGAGAAGGCCGGGGTCGACCGTCTCACCGCGCTGTACGCCGCCATCGACATCGTGCGCCGCGGCGGCACCATCTCACTGAGCGGTGTCTACGGCGGCCAAGCCGACCCGATGCCGATCCTCACGCTGTTCGACAAGCAAATCCAGCTGCGCATGGGCCAGGCCAACGTACGCCGCTGGGTGGACGACCTGATGCCGTTCCTGTCCGGCGACGACGACCCGCTGGGTGTGGAGACGTTCGCAACGCACCGGCTGGGACTCGACGAGGCGCCACACGCCTATGAGATCTTCCAGAAGAAGCAGGACGGCGCGGTCAAGATCCTGCTGAGCCCGTAGCGCCGGCGCCGCCCTCGGGTGAGCCGGCGCTCCCCGAGGGCGGGACGTCGGAGCGGTAGGGCGCGGTCACGGCCCACGCGGCAGTGAACATCATGAAACGCGCCATCAGGTTCACCCACAGCAGCAGGCCGATCGCCGTCGCCAGGGATACGCCGTACACGTTGGCGCCCTTGTCCAGGACGAGGTCGAAGTAGTAGAAGCCGAGGTACTTCGCGAACTCGAGCAGCAGCGCCCCCACGAACGCCGCCTGCACCACCCGGAAGAACGGCTCGGCGCTGCGCGGCAGCCGCAGCAGCAGGTAGGTGAGCAACGCGACGTCAGACAGCACCGCGAGTCCGAACGCGAGAGCCTGCAACGCCGCTCGTGCCACCGCTTGGTCGGTCGGGATATCGAAGAAGGAGTAGCCGAGGGCCGCGAGTTCGGTGGCCACGGCGCTCACACCCACCGACACCAGGGCGGTGACCCCCAGCCCCGCGAGGATCAGCACGTCCATCAGCTTCTTGCGAATGATGCTGCCAGTGGGCGAGGGCTGGTGCCAGACGGCGCGAATGGACTCGCGCAGCGCATCGACCCAGCCCAGACCGGCGATCAGCAGCCCTAGGACGCCGAGCAGGCCGGTGGTGGCGGCATGCTCGGAGACGATCCGCACGAGACTCTCGGCCAGGGCGGGCGGGAGGTAGTCGCTCAGGTACTCGAGTAGCTGTTGCCGGCGTTCCATTTGGTCACGCAGCAGATAGCCGATCACCGATGCGATCAGCAGCAGGAGTGGAAACAGCGACAAGAAGGCGTAGTAGGTCACGGCGGCGGCCAGCCGGTCGCAGCTGTCGTTCCAGTAGCGGGCCAGTGCCTTGACCAAGTGGTCGAGACCTGGTGCCGAATGCCGGATCCGCTGCCAGGTGGTGGGCGGCCGCGCCGAGACGCTCACGAGAGGGACATGGCCAGGGTCTGATAGGGAAGAGCCCGCGGGCGAGCCCCCAAGAGAGTGGAGCAGCGGTGGACCGGTTGAGCCTTGGTGTCGTGGGGCGGTCGAGCAAGGAGAACGAGCACCGGTTGCCGATCCACCCGTTGCACCTCGACCGGGTCGAAGCGGAGCTGCGGCCCCGGCTTTTTTTCGAGCACGGGTACGCGGAGCGCTTCGGCATGGCCGACGAGGAGCTCGCGCCGTTGGTCGCTGGGTTCCGAACCCGCGCGCAGCTGATCGAGCAGTGTGACGTGCTCCTCCTGCCGAAGCCGCTGCACGAGGACGTCGCCGCCTTCCGCGAAGGCCAGGTGCTGTGGGGCTGGCCGCACTGCGTCCAGGACGAGACCATCACTCAGATCGGCATCGACCGGCGGCTCACGTACATCGCCTGGGAGGCGATGCACCATTGGGCGAAGGACGGCAGCTTCGGTGTCCATGTCTTCCACCTCAACAACGAGCTGGCGGGCTACTGCTCGGTGCTCCACGCGATGCAGCTCGTCGGCACCACCGCCGACTACGGTCCGCGGCTTCGCGCCGCAGTGATCAGCTTCGGCGCGACCGCGCGCGGCGCGGTGACCGCACTGCGCGCCATGGGGGTGCACAACATCAGTGTTCTCACGCACCGCGACGTCTCGGCGGTGGCTTCCCCGATCCCCTCGGTCGTACTCGTGAGCTATCAGCGCAACGAGGGGGATAGCACGCGCATGACGGTCCTGGGAAAGGAGGGCGACGTTGCGCTGCCGGAGTACCTCGCGCAGTTCGAGATCGTGGTCAACTGCGTCCTGCAGGACACAGACGCGCCGCTCATGTTCGTCACCAGCGAGGAGCTCGACCTGTTCGCCCCACGCAGCCTGTTCGTCGACGTCTCGTGCGATCTGGGGATGGGCTTCGAGTGGGCGCGGCCCACGTCGTTCGAGAAACCGATGTTCACAGTGGGCAACGGTGCCCGCTACTACGCGGTCGACCACAGCCCGTCGTACTTGTGGAACTCCTCGACCTGGGAGATCAGCGAAGCGTTGCTGCCCTTCTTGGGGACGGTGATGAACGGACCTGAAGCTTGGGCTGCCAGCCACACCATCGCCAAGGCGATCGAGATACGCGATGGAGTCGTGCAGAACCCCAAGATCCTGTCGTTCCAGGGCCGGCAGCCGGACTTCCCCCACGCCAGGGGCTGAGCCGGCGCCGGCACGATCCGTCGTCACGGCGTCCGGGCCGCGCGGTAGCGCTCCTCGGCGACCATGTTGCCGCCGTCGACCACGATGACCTGCCCGGTCACATACCCCGCGCCGGGCGATGCGAGCCACGCCACGGCCGAGGCGACCTCGCCGGCGGTCCCGCAGCGACCGACGGGCGTGCCAGCCCCGAGCTCGAGCTCGTGGGTGAGCGAAGAGCCCGTGGCGATCCAGCCCGGCGCCACGGCGTTGACGGTCGTGCCGTGAGCTCCCAGGTCCACGGCGAGCGCCCGGGTGAGACCGACCATCGCCGCCTTGGCGGCTGCGTATGTCACCTCCGCGGCCATCGCGGCCACTGGCCCGGTCACCGAGGCCACGTTGACGATGCGCCCACCGGGTCGGCGGGTGATCTGCGGTACCGCCGCTCGGCACACCGAGAACGCCGTCGTGGCGTTGCGGTCCAGCCCCGAGCGCCAGCGCGCGAGATCGGTAGCCAGGATGTCGCCGGACTCGTCCGCGTCGTCGCCGACGGCTGTCATGCCGGCATTGTTGACGAGAATGTCGAGCCCGCCGTGCCGCTCGACCACTGTGTCGACGAGTTCCTGCGCCCAGCCGTCGACGCCCAGATCACCCACGTAGGACGACACGTCGGCGGGTGTCGTCGAGGTGAGTTCCTTGGCGCGCTCATGGATGCGCTCGGTCGTCGAGGTGATGGCGAGGGCCGCGCCAAGCCTGCCGAGCAGGGCGGCGCAGGCGTACCCGATGCCATCTGGTGAGCCGGCCCCCGTCACCAGCGCGACCCGGCCGGTGAGGTCGAATGCCGGGGTCATGTGCCCAGCAGGTCGGCCACCGCAGCCGCGAACACATGGGTGTGCAGGTCTACGTCGGCTTCGCTGGTCGTCGGGCACATCAGCGCCATGTTGTGGAACGGCGTGAGCAGAATGCCGGAGTTGGCCAGCCGGAGGTGGAAGTACTCGTCGAGCAGTTCGTCCGCGGCCGCGGCCGACTCGCCACCCGTACGCGGCGCCGGCGCGGTGAACCGGTACTCCGCGCGTGCCCCGAGACGGGTGATGCTCCACGGGAGCCCGTGCTCGTCGATGCTGCGCTGCACGCCCTCGGTATATCGCGCCGCCAGCTCGGACATCCTCGCGAACGCGGCAGCCGTCAGCACGTGCTCGAGCGTTGCCCGCATCGCGGCGACCGAGAGGGCGTTGCCGGCCAGCGTCCCTCCGACGCCGCCGACGTCGACGAGGTCAGCGTCGCGCTCCGCGCCGATGCGCTCGACCAGGTCGTTGGTCAGGCCGTACGCACCGCAGGGCACCCCACCGCCGATCGACTTGCCGATCGTGACGATGTCGGGCTGCAGCGACCACTCCTTGGTGCATCCGCCCCAGCCGGCGCTGAACGTATGCGTCTCGTCGACCAGCAGCAACGTGCCGCTCTCCCGCGTGATTCGGCGCAGGGTCTGCAGGTAACCCGGGTCGGGAAGCACGATGCCGATGTTGGTCAGCGCCGGCTCGGCGATCACGACGGCGACGTCTTCATGGCTCAGCGCGGCTTCGAGCCCGGCGACGTCGTTGAACTCGACCACCCGGGTTGTGAGCGTCGGGTCGACCGCCGCACCGACGTTGCCCGGCCGGGAGACGGGCTCCCCGCCCGACACCACGATGACCGTTTCGTCGACACTGCCGTGATAGCAGTAGCTGAAGCACAAGACCTTGGGGCGCTTGGTCACCTGCCGGGCGAGGCGGATCGCCCAGCGGTTGGCATCGGTCGCAGTGAGGGTGAAGCTCCACCGCGGCAGACCGAAGCGCCGCGCGAGCTCCTCCCCGACCCACGCCGCATCCTCGGTGGGCAGCATGGCCGTGATACCGCCGAGGTCGCCGACGCGAGCGCGTACGGCGTCAACCGTGGCGGGCGGCGAGTGGCCCGCCATCGCGCCGGTGTCACCAAGACAGAAGTCGACGTAGGTGTGACCGTCGACATCGGTGACCCGGTTGCCGTCCGCTGTCGCGAGATACATAGGGAAGCCGCCGGGCCACTTGGACATCCAGGTCATCGGTACACCGCCAAGCAGGTGCTTCTGCGCGCGCTCGTGCGCCGCCCGGCTTCGTGGCCGCCCAAGCGTGTAGCGCTCACGTTCGGTGCGCAGCAATGCCTCGAGCCGCGATCGGTCGACCGTCGTCGCCATGAGTGCCCTCCCCGGGTGCGGCACCGATGATGCCAGCGGCTGCGGCAAGATGACGTACGGACCGGGCTAACCGGCGCAGCAACCCACCTGGAGGCAGCGATGACCGAGGTTGACCAACGCGAGGCCAGCGTCGTCGGAGCCGTACCTACCGGGCTGTTCATCGGAGGGGGCTGGCGAGAGGCAGAGGGCGACCGGCGCCTTGCGGTCGAAGACCCCTCGACGGGCACATCCATCGCCGAAGTCGCCGACGCCAGCGTTGCCGACGGCAAGGCGGCGCTCGACGCCGCGGTCGCCGCGCAGCCGCAGTGGGCTCGCACCCCGCCCCGGGACCGGGGGGAGATCCTGCGCCGGGCGTTCGAGCTCATCACCGAGCGGGCCGATGATCTGGCGTTGCTGATGACGCTGGAGATGGGCAAGCCACTGTCGGAGTCTCGGGCCGAGATCGCCTACGGCGCGGAGTTCTTCCGGTGGTTCTCCGAAGAGGCGGTCCGCGTCTGCGGCCGCTACTCGGTGGCGCCCAACGGTGCCTCCAGGCTGATGACCATCAAGCAGCCGGTCGGTCCGTGCCTGATGATCACGCCCTGGAACTTCCCACTGGCCATGGGGACTCGCAAGATCGGTCCGGCGGTCGCCGCAGGCTGCACGATGGTGATGAAGCCGGCCTCGCTCACGCCGCTCACGATGCTCGCGCTCGCGGACATCCTGTCCGAGGCCGGGCTCCCAGCGGGCGTGCTGAACGTCGTCACCACGCAGTCGACCAGCGCCGTGATGGAGCCGCTCATCCGCGATCCACGGCTACGCAAGCTCACGTTCACCGGCTCCACGCCAATTGGCCGCAAGCTCGTCGAGCAGTCGGCGCAGGGGTTGCTGCGGGTCTCCCTGGAGCTGGGCGGCAACGCCCCATTCCTCGTCTTCCCCGACGCCGACCTCGACGTCGCCGTCGACGCAGCGATGCTCGCCAAGATGCGCAACGGGGGTGAGGCCTGCACGGCGGCCAACCGGTTCCTCGTCCACGAGTCGCTGGCCGAGGCGTTTGCTGACCAGCTGGCCGAGCGCATGGCAGAGCTCAAGGTGGGTCGCGGGACCGAGGACGGTGTCCAAGTGGGACCGCTCGTCAACGCAGCGCAGCGAGACAGCGTCGACGAGCTCGTCAGCGACGCGGTCGAGCGCGGCGGCAAGGTGCTCACCGGAGGCAATCCAGGCAACGGAGCTGGGTACTTCTACCCGCCCACGGTCTTGGCACAGGTGCCGGGCGAGGCTCGGGTGTTCCGCGAGGAGATCTTCGGGCCCGTGGCGCCGATCGTGACGTTCCGCGACGACGCCGAGGCGCTCGCCATGGCCAACGACACCGAGTACGGCCTTATCGCGTACGTGGTCACCAAGGACCTCTCCCGCGCGCTGTCGATCTCCGAAGGCCTGGAGACGGGCATGGTCGGCATCAACCAGGGGGTTGTCTCCAACCCCGCTGCGCCGTTCGGGGGGGTCAAGGCCAGTGGCTACGGACGCGAGGGCGGACCTGAAGGGATCGAGGAGTACCTCGAGGTGAAGTACGTGGGACTCAAGCTCTGAAAGCGGTCAACGGCTCGCTGTTGCCGCGCCGTGTTTGACAGCACGGCCACGAGCCTCATCTGGCACTCTCCGAACTCCGGCAGCGTGGTGCGTCGGGACCCGATCTGGACCGGGTCGTGGTACGCCGGCACCAAGCGGCCCCGCTGCGCCGGTACTGCTCATCTGCGAAACGCCGAGGGTGGGGGTGGGGGTTCTGGTTGCGACTGAGCAACACTGGACACCGTGCCCTCACCTTCGCGTTACGTAGTCGACCGCTCACCTCACCGTAAGCGGCTGCCCACCCTGGTGTTGGCGCTGGGCCTCGCCTCGGCGACAGCGTGCGCTGGTCAGAGCAACGCGGTGCTGCCTGGCTCCTCGGCGGAAGATCCCGGCACGTCTACGACCGCCGCCGCCACGACGCTGCTGCGCAAGTGGGCGCTGACCGGTAGGCCCGTCCAGCACGGTCTCCCGAAGCACGGGGTGTTCGTCGTCAAGGTGGACAACACCGACGCTGCGATGCCGCAGGTCGGTCTCGGATCGGCCGACCTGATCACCGAAGAGCTCGTCGAAGGCGGCCTCACCCGCCTCGCGGTGTTCTACTTCACCGACCTGCCCCCTGCGGTCGGCCCGGTGCGCTCCATGCGCGCGTCCGACATCGGCATCGTGAAACCCGCAGATGCTGTGCTCGTCGCCTCGGGAGCGGCACCGCCCACCGTCCGCAGGCTCACCTCGGTGGGCGTGGTGCAGAAGGTGGACGGTGCCCCCGGTTTCTACCGGGCCGCAGACCGGCCCTCCCCCTACAACCTGATGCTCCGCCTGCGCACGCTGGTCGACCGCACACCGTCCAAGCCGCCAACTCGGCCCTATTTGCCGTTCGGGACCGGGGCTCTGCCCGCGGGTCGGCAGGTCACCTCCATGCAGGCCGTCTTCTCACCCGCGCACACGACATCGTGGCGCTATGTCAAGGCCAAGGGCTGGACCCGGGTCAGCAGCCTTGCAGCACCGGGTGATGACTTCGTGGCCGACAACGTACTGGTGTTGCGCGTTCGAGTCGGCAACGCGGGCTACCTCGACCCGGGCGGCAACCCGGTCCCCGAGACGTTGTTCAGCGGCCGGGGGGAAGCCGTGCTCCTGCACGGTGACCGGGCCGTAACGGCGACCTGGCGAAAGCCGTCTCGCGCCGCGCAACTGCAGCTGAGCACCAAGAGCGGTCGCCTGCTGGTGCCACCCGGTAATACCTGGATCGAGCTGGTGCCTGCCAAGAGCGGCCAGGTCAGCTTCGGCAACTAGGTCGACGGCGCGGGCAATCGGCCGCTCCGCCCTGACAGGATGGCGCGCGTGGTGGCGACCCCGAGCATCTCGTACTCGATCACGGTGCGGCTCGAGCTGCCGGCCGGCAGCGGGGTGGTCAGCCAGCTGACTGCGACGGTCGAGCAGACAGGCGGAGCGATCACAGCGCTCGACGTGACTGCTTCAGGGCCCGACCTGCTGCGCATCGATGTGACCTGCGCCGCGTCCGACACCACGCACGCCGACCGGATCGTGGCGGCGCTCGCTGCGCTGCCAGGGGTTGCCGTCCACAAGGTGTCGGACCGTACGTTCCTCATGCACCTCGGCGGCACCATCGAGATGGCGTCCAAGCACCCGATCCGCAACCGAGACGACCTGTCGATGGTCTACACCCCGGGGGTGGCCAGGGTCTGCATGGCTATCGCCGACAATCCAGATGACGTGCGACGGCTGACCGTCAAGCGCAATGCAGTCGCCGTGGTGACCGACGGCTCCGCGGTGCTGGGGCTCGGCAACCTCGGGGCAGCTGCCGCGTTGCCGGTGATGGAGGGCAAGTCGGCGCTGTTCAAGCGGTTCGCCGGTATCGACGCCTGGCCGATCTGCCTGGACACGCAAGACGTGGACGAGATCGTCCGTACCGTGCAGATCATCGCCCCGGTCTATGCCGGCATCAACCTCGAAGACATCTCCGCGCCGCGCTGTTTCGAAGTCGAGGCCCGACTGCGTGAGCTGCTCGATATCCCGGTCTTCCACGACGACCAGCACGGCACTGCAATCGTGGTGTTGGCTGCGCTGACCAACGCGCTGCGGGTCGTCGGCAAGCGGCTCAGTGACGTGCGCATCGTGATGTCGGGGGCCGGCGCGGCAGGGACGGCGGTTCTCAAGCTGCTGCTCGAGGCCGGCGCGACCGACGTGGTGGTAGCTGACATCGACGGAGTCATCCACAACGAGCGCCCGGGCTTGAGTGCCTCCCTGATCTGGACGGCCGAGCACACCAACCACGCCCAGCAAGCCGGGACCCTGCGTGATGTACTGCATGGCGCTGACGTGTTCATCGGTGTCTCAGCACCGAACCTGTTGACCGGCAGGGACATCGCCACCATGGGCACCGACGCCGTGGTCTTCGCCTTGGCCAACCCGGATCCGGAGGTCGACCCGGCGGCGGCGTCTCAGCACGCTGCGGTCGTGGCCACCGGGCGCTCGGACTTTCCCAACCAGATCAACAACGTGCTGGCGTTTCCCGGCGTCTTTCGCGGGCTGCTCGACGCGCAGAGCCGCACGGTGACAGAGCACCTCCAGCTGGCGGCAGCGCGCGCGATCGCCGGCGTGGTGAGCGATGAGGAGCTGAACGCGCACTACATCGTCCCCAGCGTGTTCCATCCAGACGTGCACGCTGCGGTTGCGACCGCAGTCCGGGACGCGGCGACGAAGGGGGCGCGCGCTCCCGCGTTCCTCCCGGCAGGTCGCGCCGACGCAACGCCATCATTGACCCGTGCCGGCGACCCCACCTGACGACCCGTCCAGCGGCTCGCTGCGCGGGCAGCTCATCGTGGCTACGCCCAAGCTGGGGGACCCACGGTTTCGCCGAGCTGTGCTGTTGATCCTCGACCACGACGGGGACGGCGCGCTGGGGGTCGTCCTCAACCGCCCGACTGAGGTGTCGGTGCACGACGTCCTGCCGACGTGGGCCGATCTGGTGTCGCCACCGGGCCGGCTCTTCGCTGGTGGTCCGGTCTCCACCAACGCCGCACTGGGCCTAGCCCGCCTTGTCCGCGCCGGAGTGGACGAACCACTCGGCTGGCAGTCGCTCTATGACCGGATGGGCCTGGTGGAGCTCGACACGCCAGCCGAGCTGGTGTCAGGGCGGGTGGACGCGATGCGCATCTTCGCCGGGTACTCCGGATGGTCGAGTGGGCAGCTCGAGGAGGAGCTGGCCGAGGGCGCGTGGTACGTGGTGTCCGCCGAGGGCTCGGACGTGTTCGGGGACGTCCAGGAGGGCTTGTGGCGAGACGTGCTGCGCCGCCAGCGCGGGGAGATGGCCTTCGTGGCGAGCTTCCCCGACGACCCCAGCCTCAACTGAGCAGCGCAGGCCGGCTCGTACACTCCCGAGCATGAGCATCTCGATGAGCCCTGACGTGCGCACGGTCGAGGAGAACCGCACAGCGCCCTCGACCGGGGATGGCGACCACGAACGGTTCTCCCACTATGTCGCCAAGGACAAGCTCACCGACGCCATGGTGCTCGGGACTCCGGTCGTCGCGTTGTGCGGCAAGGTGTGGGTGCCCAGCCGCGACCCGGAGCGCTTCCCGGTCTGTCCGGAGTGCAAGCAGGCGTGGGAGGGGCTCCGCAAGGACGATGACGCACCGGACGGCTGAGTCTCGAACCCACGCCCCCCGGGCGGAGACCGCGCAGACTCTCGACCGGGGGCTCCGTACGCTCGAGCTGCTGGCAGGGGCCGACCGGGCCCTCTCGGTCGCGGAGATCGCAGCAACGTTGGGCCTGAGCCGCACGGTCACCTACCGACTCGTCGCCACTTTGGAGGAGCACCGGCTGGCGCGCCGCGACCAGGCGGGCCGGGTGCGGGCCGGTTTGGGGTTGCTGCACCTCACCAACGGCATCAACCGGGTGCTGAGGGCCGCCGCACTGCCGGTACTGCGCGCGCTCAGCAACGATGTCGGCGCCACGGCGCACCTGACCGTGGCTGACGGCGACGAGGCGCTGGCTGTTGCCGTCGTAGAGCCGTCCTGGACCGACTACCACGTTGCCTATCGCGTGGGCGCTCGGCATCCGCTGAACCGCGGCGC
>DATHBP010000243.1:0-3530 GCA_035296085.1 Nocardioidaceae bacterium
CGCCACCCGCCTCCGCGATGAAGACCGGCAGCGTGGTGCCCACACCGGACGCGACGCTCGCCTGCCGGCGCTCGTAGAGCTGCTGAGAGCGCGGACCCGGGATCGAGGTGACGAGACGGCGCTCCTGGGGGAGCGCGCTGCGGGAGATGTCGGGTTGGCTCATGCCGCCACGATAGGGGCTGCTGAGCTGTTGTCACCGATGCCGTCCGAAGAACTGTTGCCTGGTGACTTCTCACCGCTCCACGATGGTGCGCCGGCGCAGGTGGCCGGTCGGTGCGGACGGGGGAGTTGCGCCCCGGTTAGGTAAGCCTTACCTTGGCAACTCCCCAACAGCGGAGGCCCGAACAATGACATGGGTACGAGCCCGGAAGCCCGCCGCACTGGCCTCGATAGTGGTCACGCTGTCGCTCGCCGTGGGCTGCGCGGAGGAGAGCGCTGGTGGCGCGGACACCGCCGCCGAGCCGTTGACGGTGTACTCCGGCCGTGAGGAGGAGCTCGTCGGCTCGGTGATCGACGACTTCACCGAGGAAACCGGCATCGGCGTCGAGGTTCGCTACGGCGACACGGCGGAGCTGGCCGCCACTATCGTGAACGAGGGTGAAGCGTCGCCAGCGGATGTGTTCTGGGCGCAAGACGCCGGTGCACTGGGGGCTCTGGAGGACGAGGAGCTATTCGCCGCGTTGCCGATGGACGTGCTCGACGTGGTGGATCCGCGCTTCCGCTCGGAGGAGGGCGAGTGGGTGGGGGTCACCGGGCGCAGCCGGGTCATGGCGTACAACACCGAGGCGCTGAGTGAGGCCGAGGTGCCCGATTCGGTGTTCGACCTGACAAACCCGCGATGGGACGGACGAGTCGGCTGGGCACCGACCAACGGGTCGTTCCAGGCGTTTGTGACCGCCATGCGCGAGCTGGAAGGCGAAGAAGACACTCGGACATGGCTCGAAGGCATGCTTGCGAACGGAGTGCAGCACTACAGCGAGAACACACTGATTCTCGAGGCACTCGGCCGTGGGGAGATCGACCTTGGTCTTACCAACCACTACTACCTCTATCGCTACCTCGCCGAGGACCCGGACTTCCCGGTCGCCAACGCCTATCCAGCAGGTGACGTCGGTGCCCTGCTGAACGTCGCCGGAATCGGCTTGCTGGCCACCAGCGACCAGGTCGAGGCCTCCGAACGCTTCGTCGAGTACCTGCTCAGCGAGCAGGTCCAGTCGTACTTCGGGACAGTGACCGACGAGCTGGAGTACCCGCTGCGCAACGGCGTGACGGCCAGGAAGCTCCCTCCCCTCGCCGAGCTCGACCCGCCGGACGTTGAGCTGTCCGACCTCAAGGACCTCCAAGGGACGCTGGCGCTCCTACGTGAGGTCGGGGCGCTCGAGTAGCGCATGTCTGATGGTTGACGGCATCACGACAGTCGTCCCGCCACCATCGGAGCTGCCTGGTGAGCGGCTGCGTCGTGGCCCGAAGCGAGCTCCCGTGCTGGTGTGGCTGCCGGCTCTGCTGGTGGCGACCGCGATGCTCACAGTGCCGACGTATCTGCTCGTCAGCTCCCTGTTCGCCGGTGGAGACGCCTGGCGGGTGCTCCTCGAAACGGACACGCTGCAACTGATCGCCCGCACTCTGGGGCTGGCGGCAGCGGTGACTGTCAGCGCGGTTGTGCTGGGCGTAGGCCTCGCATTCTTGACGACTCGTACCGATCTGCCGGCCCGTCGCCTCATCGGTGTCGCGAGTGTTATCCCGCTGGTTATTCCGAGCTTCCTCGGCGCGTTCGCCATCGTCGCGGCGCTCGCTCCGGGCGGTCTGCTCTCAGAGTGGTTCGCCGCGCTGGGAATCGAGGGTGTGGACTTGCCCTCTCCGTACGGCTTCGGTGGCGCGTACGCCGCTCTCACGCTGTTCACCTACCCGTACGTCCTGCTCACTGTGCGAGGGGTACTGCGGGGCATCGACCCTTCCCTGGAGGAAGCCAGCCGCACGCTTGGCCACGGCGGGTGGGCGACGTTTCGCAAGGTGACGCTGCCGCAGCTGCGCCCGGCTATCGGGGCGGGGAGCCTGCTGGTCACCCTCTATGTCCTGAGCGACTTCGGCGCCGTCACGCTGATGCGCTATCCGACCCTTACCCAGGCGATCTACGTCCGCTACCTGTCCTCGTTCGACCGCCGAGCGGCCGGTGTGCTGGCGTTGCTCCTGGTCGCCATGGCCGTGGGTGTGCTCGTTGTCGAATCGCGTGCCAGCCGGGCGCAGGCGGCGCAGTTTCGGCAGGCGCACGGTTCTGTCCCCGGCAGGCGTCGTGTGGTGCCGCTGGGGCGTTGGCGCTGGCCGGCGGTGGCTGCGTGTGTGAGCGTCGTTGCCTCGGCGCTGGTGGTCCCGCTCACCGTGATCGGCTATTGGCTGGTCCGCGGTCTGTCCGCCGGGGAGCCGATCGCCTGGACTCTGGGTGCCACCGGCAGGACCCTGCAGGCGGCTGCCTTGGCGACGCTCGCCTGCGTGGTCGCAGCGTTTCCGGTCGCCTTGTGGTCGGTTCGCTACCCGACTGCGCTCAGCCGGGTGGTCGAGCGGGCTGCGTATAGCGGGCATGCGCTGCCGGGGATCGTGGTCGCGCTGGCGCTGGTGTTCGTGGGCATCCGGGTAGTGCCAGGGCTCTACCAGACCAGGGCGATGTTGGTCTCCGCTTACGTCGTGCTGTTCTTGCCGCTGGCTGTTGGCGCCATCCGTGCGGCGTTGATGCAGGTGCCGCCAAGCATGGAGGAAGCCGCCCGCACCTTGGGCCACTCGCGACTGAGCGTGCTCACCAGAGTCGTCCTTCCGATCGCCCGTCGCGGTGCCCTAGCCGGTGGAGCGCTGGTTGCTCTCACTGTGGTCAAGGAACTGCCAGCCACGCTGCTACTCGCCCCCACCGGGTTCGACACGCTGGCGACGCGGGTGTGGAGCGCAACCAATCAGGCGTTCTTCGCACAGGCGGCGGTGCCTGCGCTCACTCTCCTGGTGTTGGCGTCGATGCCCATGGCGGTGCTGGTCACCCGAGAGCAGCGGCGCTAGCCATGGAACCCGTAGAGGCCAACCCGACGACCGCGCCGGCGACGGTGACGCTCACCCGGTCGCCCGCCGCCAGATCCCGGTCCGGACCCCGTCGCGCGCGCAGCACCGTGCCGTCCGCAAGTCGAACGTGAAGAAGCTGGTCGTGCCCGAAGTACGAGACTGATACCACCTCCGCGGCGCCGTCGGCTGTCCGATGCAGGACGATAGCTTCGGGGCGCAGCACCGCAGTGACCACATCCGCATCGACTGGCTCCCGGGATTGCAGGACGCCCACCACGGTGTCGACGCAGTACGCCCCGAGCCGTCGTCCCGCGAGCAGGTTCGCCTCGCCGACGAACTCGGCGACGAACGATGTCCGCGGCTGGGTGTACAGCGTGTGGGGGTCCGCCAGCTGGTGCAGCTGTCCGGCGGCCATCACGGCAACCTCGTCGGCGAGGGACAGCGCCTCTTCCTGGTCGTGGGTGACGAACACCGCGGCGGTTCCCGCCGTT
>DATHBP010000244.1:0-1994 GCA_035296085.1 Nocardioidaceae bacterium
TCTCGCTGCTCGGGGTGCCGACCACTCATGGGTGATGACGGCTGCGCTGGGTGGAGTCGGGGCGTGCCACATCGTGACAGCTCTCGGGCTTCGCCCGGCCCGGCTCGCGGGCCGCGTCGTACTCGCCGGCGGTGGGGTGGCGACGGCTCTCGTCGCGGCCTTTCCACTGCCGAGCAGCGGCGGGTCGCTCGCCCATACGGTCGCCGCATCCGCATCGTTCGTAGCGCTGGCCGCATGGCCTGCGGTGGCGTATCGCCGTACCGATGAAGCCGCACTCCCGTTGCGCCGGCTGCCCGCCTTGGCCGCCACAGGCGTACTGCTCGGCCTCGACGTGTGGTTCGCCGCAGAGCTCAACGGTGAGCGCGTGGGGCTGGCCGAACGGTTCGCCGCCGGCGCGCAGTCGTTGTGGCCCTTGCTCGTCGTCCTCGCCACCCGCCGGTCGGACTCGTCGCCGCGCGTGAGCCACCGCCAACCGCAGGACCAGAATGTTTGACATCGTTTCGTCCGCTCGGCAGATTGGGTCCGGACGCGTTGGAGGATCTGAGAGGGGTGGGCGATGACCCACTACGACGACCCCGAACTGGTCGCGCTGGCGTCGAAGGCTGTAGCCAGCGCCCTCGCCGAGACCGAGACAAAGCCCTCCACCGAAGAGATCGCATCGGCTGTCTTGGATGCCGTGGTTCCCTGCATCGCCAAGAAGGTCGTGTGTGAGATCGCGGAGGCAGAGATCCCCCGCAGCATGTCGATGCGCGACTTCTTGCTCTTGCAGGCGCAAGCATTGGACGCCCAGGCCGGGAATCCAGGTAACCATGACGCTCCGACCCTTCCCCGTCCCCGTCGGCGCGGAAAGCGGGTCGGCGCCGCCACCGGGGCGGCCGAAACCAGACGCTGACGCACCGAGTTAGGGGGCACCGTCAGCCGCTCCGGTGGCACTGCTGGCGGGTGCGGCGGCCTCGCGGTGACTCAGTGTGCACTCTCAGGACATTCGTGACATAGTGTGCGGTCACCGACCGGACCGGCGGGTCACGACTGCCTGGAAGGGCGCCTCCTAATGCCTCGCATTGCGTTTGCGCTGACGGCTGCCATCGCTGCCCTACTCGCCGTCATCGCCAACATCGGGTCGACCTCGGCGGCGTCGTCGGTGAAGATCGCTGCAGCCGGTGACATCGCGTGCCCGCCGGGCTACACAGTGACCGCCCGCACCTGCCAGCAGGGGGCCACCGCCCGCCTGATCTCGAGCAACGGTGCCAGCGCCGTCCTGCCGCTGGGAGACCTCCAATACGACGCTGGATCACTGACCGGGTTCAACAATTCCTACGACCGGAACTGGGGTGCGTTCAACGCCAAGGCGTACCCAGTGCCGGGCAACCACGAGTACGGAACCTCCGGAGCCGCCGGCTACTTCAAGTACTTCAGCTCACGGGCTCACGGCGCGCCGGGCTACTACGCCTACGACATCGGCGCCTGGCGCGTTTACGCGCTGAACTCCAACTGCTTGAAGATCAACTGCACCACCGAGGCCAGCTGGCTTGGCAAGGACCTCGCCGCAAACCCGAACCGCTGCGTGCTCGCCTATATGCATCACCCCAGGTACTCGTCCAGCAGCTATGGCGGCACCCTGACCGTTAACCGCTTCTGGACTAAGCTGCTCCAGGCGAAAGCCGACGTCGTACTGGCGGGTCACAGCCACAACTACGAGCGTTTCGCACCCATGAACTCCTCAGGCGGCTCGACCAGCACGGGCATCCGCTCCTTCGTGGTGGGGACAGGCGGCAAGAGTCTGTACGCCTTCGGTGCAACGGCCCCCGGGTCGCAGTTCCGCTACAAGGAGTCCGCAGGCGTCTTGTTCATGACCCTCAACGACAGCTCCTACAGCTGGTCGTTCAAGACGATCAACGGCACCGTACGCGATTCGGGGTCGGCGTCCTGCGTGTGACCGGCGACAGCTGCAGCTCGTCCTGGCTGGCTGGGACGTAGTGGAGCGTTCGTCAGTC
>DATHBP010000245.1:0-40222 GCA_035296085.1 Nocardioidaceae bacterium
TAGAAGGGACCGGTCTGTGGGTTGATGAACCGGGGGTCGCAGACCTCCGACACCAGGTCCGACGTCGACCGCACCTGGCCCGCGAAGCAGTCCTGCGTCCACGTCGACAGCTCCGTGCCCGGCTTGATGCTGGCCACCGCAGACGCGCCGCCGAAGGTGTAGGTCAGCGACCTCGGATCGGCGTCCGCGTCGATGTCCCAGTGCAGGGTGCCGCCCGCCGCTTCAGTGCTCACCAGACCATCCGGCGTCTCGTCAGACCCGCTCGTGGGTCTCCTCGAACACCGTGCGGCCGATCGCGTCGTACACCGGCCGGTTGCGGGCGCGCGGGCGCGGCCGCGGTCATTCGGTTGGCGAGCGAGCGTGTAAGCATGCCCGCCACTCTGGCAGCAACCACCCCCTTGCTAGTCGCCGACCGCTACCTTTTCGCGGCCGCGTGGGGGCTGCCGTTTGTCCCGGTACATGTTCGCGTCGGCTGCGCCCACCAACCCAGCGGCATCCGGATGTTCGTGCGTGAAGGCGATCCCGACGCTCAGGGTCACTCGTATCAACGCATCGTCCACCGTGATCGGTGCTGCGACCGCCTGCCTGAGCCGGTCGGCGAGCTCCAGGGTGGCTTCCGGGGTGATGTCCTCAGCGAGGACGACGAACTCGTCGCCGCCCAACCGCGCCACCATGTCGCCGCGACGACTCGCATCCGAGAGCCGTTGGGCAACCTCCATGAGAGCCTGGTCGCCGCAGCGGTGGCCATGGCTGTCGTTCACGGCTTTGAACCCGTCGAGGTCGCAGAACAACAGTGCCCCGGACTTGCCACTTTCTCGTGCAGTCTCTACGGCGGTCGCCAGGCGTCGCTCCAGCGTGTGCCGGTTGGGCAGCCCGGTGAGGTCGTCGTGCCCCGCGCGATGTCTGAGTGCCTCGCGGGCGGCCCGCCGGTCGCTGATGTCCTCGACCTGGACGATGAGATAGTGCGCACCGCCGTCGGCGTTCGACACGACCGAGGACGTCACGTTCGCCCATACCGTGCTGCCGTCGGCATGCAGGTAGCGCTTCTCGACGGTGTTGACCTTTGGGCCGCCCGCGGCGACCCGGTCGACCAGCGCGACGTCGCGGTCACGGTCGTCGGGGTGGGTGACGTCCATGAACCGCAGCGCCAGCAGCTCCTCCTCGGACCGGCCCAGGATCCGGCAGAACGCCGGGTTCACCTGGACGTAACGTCCCCGGTCCCCAGGCGTCAGGCTGAGCAGCGCCATCCCGATGCCGGCGCCCTCGAAGGCCAGCCGGAACGCCTCCTCACTGGTCTGTAGCCGTTCCCGCAGCTGCGCGTTGTCTATTGCGATACCTGCCTGCGCGGCGAACATCTCCAAGATCTCGCGCTGGAGAGGGCCGGGCCTGCGCCGGTCGTGCGGGAGGTCGACCGACAACATGCCGACCAGTTCCCCCGAAGGAGAGCACAGCGGCGCAAACAGCGCGTCCAGCGGGTGCCAGGCGTCCGCGTGGTCGATCGGCTCGAGGTCGGGAACCCAGCCTTCTCCCGGCCCATTGGGGAGCCGATCGTGCGGCACGAAAGCCAAGCTTCCCCAGCGTTCCGCAACCTCGAACTCCGCATCGAAGGCGTCGGCGGGAAGACACTGCCCGAGCAGATGCTCGCGAGCCGCCGGGTCGCCGGCGACCGCGAGGACTTCGAAGGAGCCGTCGAGATGTACGTAGCTGATCGCCGCAACGTCAAAGCCGACCACGTCGACGACACCATCGGCCACGGCCTGCAGCGTCGACATCAGGCTGTGGCAGCGGTTGACTTTGCCGATCAGCTCTGGAAGACGGCGCAACACGGCATGGTCGTCGTTCCGCGCCATGCGCAACTCCTGACTCGGAGTGCTCGACGATGTCGGCTCGACGCTGTCTGGGTTCGTCCCCGAATGTCTAGCCTACGCTACTGACGGACTACACCTTGTCACTGAGCGGCGCTCGGTTGGGGTCCGGGCAGCGACACCTCGCCGAGGGCTGCCAGCAGCGCCGCCACAAATATCGGAATGTGCTCGTCGGTGAAGGCAAGCGGCGGTCTCACTTTGAGCACGTTTCCCCGCGCCCCGGTCCTCCCCACCAACACACCGTGCGCCCGCAGGGCGTCGGCCAGCGCCTCGGCCGTCGGCGCGTCAGGTCGTTTGCTTTCCCGGTCGGCGACGATCTCGATGGCATTGGCGAGCCCGACTCCGCGTACGTCCCCGATGCGTTCGTCGTCGACGGTGGCAGTCCGCACGTCGGCGCGCAGCTGCGCGCCAGTGACCTGGACGCGGGGGAGCACGCGTTCATCGGCGAGGACGTCGAGGACTGCGTGCGCCGCCACCACCGAGACCTGGTTGCCGCCGAACGTGGAGAAGAAGACGGTGTCCCGCGCGAACTGCTCGACGAGCCCGCGACGGGTGATCACCGCTCCCACCGGCTGACCGTTTCCCATCGGCTTGCCCAGCGTGACGAAGTCGGGCTCTATTGCCAGGCGCTGGTAGGACCACATGGCATCGCCGGTACGGCCGTGACCGCCCTGCACCTCGTCGGCGATCCACAGCGCGCCCGCCGCACGGGTGAGAGCGAGCAGCTCCTGGGCGTACGTCGGCTCGACGTCGTACACGCCGTCGCTGAGCAGGATGGCGTCCAGGATGGTGGCGGCCGGCTCGACCCCCTTGTCGGTGAGCCGGCCGAGAGCCGAGACGAACCCTTCGGTGCTGAGGTGCGTGCCTCGGTAGGTGTCTGGTGGGGTCCATCGTTCGACGTGGCGCGCGTGCCCGTGGGCCGGCAAGGTCTCCGGCGAGAGCTCCGCGGTCGCGGCGGTGATGCCGTGGTAGGCGTTGGCCGTGCACAAACCGCCCGAGCGGCCCGTGTGGTGTACGGCCAGCCGCCAGGCGAGGTCGTTGGCCTCTGACCCGGAGTTGACGAAGAGGACCGTGTCGAGCGACTCGGGGCCGGTTGCGACCAGTCGTTCGGCGAGCTCGATCGCCGCATGGTGGAGATAGCGCAGGTTCGTGTTGAGCGTGCGCCATTGGCGGGTTACGGCGCTGACCACGCGTGGATGGGCGTGCCCGACACAGGCGACGTTGTTGTACATGTCGAGGTAGCGACGTCCTGTGGCGTCGGTCATCCAGACGCCGCTGGCACTGTGTAGCTCGATGGGGTCGGCGTAGCTCAGCGGTTCCATAGCCGGTCCGAGCACCGCCGCGCGCCGTTCCGCGAGTGCTGTCGGCGCGTGTGTCTGGTCGGGGCCGAGCTCGGTTCCGCCCAGCAGACGCGCCGTACGCTCCCACCCGGTCGACAGCACCTGCTCGACCAGCGCCAGCGCGGACTGGTTGTAGCGCTCGGCGAACGCCGGTTCCTCGAGTCCAGCAGCCGAGCGCCAGGATGCGATGGCGATCCCGATCGCGGCCCGTGCGGCCCACACGTCTACGACGAGTCGCAGCTCGTCGGCTTCGAGCGGCGTGACCCGCTGGTAGCCGTCGAGCACCAGCCTGGCTGCGCGTAGGCCCTCGTCGCCCGTTCTTCCGGACACGACGGAGTCGAGCACCGACGCCACGTCGGTCAGCAGGGCGGTATGGCTCATGTCACCGAAGTCGATGATGCCGGTGATGAGACCGGCGTCGTCGACCAGCACGTTGTCGACCGTCAGGTCGCCGTGGACGACCTGAGCGCGCAGCGTGGGCCACGCGGGCAAGGCGACCTGCTCGAAGCGATCCAGGACAGCCGTCACGGCGGAACGGGTCGACCGGTCGCGGACCGTGTCGAGCAGCGCCCGGCTCTCGGCCGCGTACTGAACGTCCCAGGGGACGCGGCGGATCGCTCGCGGATGGATGAAGCCACGGAGCGCACGGCCGAGCCGAGCGGTCGTCTCGCCCCACGCCGTCAGTGCCGCATCGCTAAGAGCAAGCGGATCGACCCGCGACCGTCCCGGCAGCCGGTCGTACATCCGGACCCAGTGCGTGTCTTCCCCGTCGCGCCACTGCGCCCGGTGGCCGGCCTCGCCTCCGCTGGCCCCGTCTGTGCTCGCCGTTGCACCCGGGCGTCTGCGAGGGATGGCGACGCACAGCGTTGAGTCGATGCGCGCCGCGTGGGACGCCGCCATCGCCTCCATGTCCAACACCGCCACGTCTTCGGCCGCGTTCGAGATCTTCATCACCGCGACGTCGACCCCCGCTGCGTCGCGCAGGGTGAACGCCTGGTCCCGCTCGCTGCCCAGGCTCTGGGCCGCCGCGGCGCGGACACCGAAGGTGTGGGCGGCGATCTCGCACGCGTCAGCCGCCGAGTACCGCGGCGGTGCGGCGCGCCAGACGCCGTCGATACTCGCCGCGGCCACCATGAACCGCACAGTAGCCAGCAGCCCCCTGCCGCCACGCCCCAGCCCGAGTGGTGGCGCTAGCGGGCCTGCCAGCGCGGTGGGCGCTTCTCCACGAATGCCTGCGGCCCCTCCTTGGCATCCGCCGATGCGAGCATCGCGCGATATCCGACCAGGTCTTCGCTGCGCATCAGCCGGTAGGCAGCGGAAAGATCGAGAGCGGCCGTCACCTCGCTGATCTCCTTGACCGCCGCCACGGCGAGCGGCGCACTCGCGCAGACCGCGCGCGCCAGCTCCATCGCCGCACTCGGCAGATCGGCAGCCGGTACGACACGGTTGACCAGCCCCCAACGGGCGGCCTCGGCCGCAGCCATCCGCCGGCCGGTCAGCAGCATCTCCGTTGCCACAGCCGGCGGCAGCCGCCGGGGCAGCCGCAGCACACCACCGGCGTCGGCCACCATGCCCAGCGTCGCTTCCGGCAAGGCGAACTCCGCGTGGTCGGCCGCCACGATCAGATCGGCAGCGAGCGCTAGCTCGAAGCCACCACCGAGGGCCAGGCCGTTGACGGCCGCGATCACGGGCTTGCGCAACCCGAAGAACTCCGTGAGGCCACCGAACCCGCCAGGGCCGTGGTTCGCGTCGATCGGCTCGCCCGCCGCGGCCGCCTTGAGGTCCCAGCCCGCTGAGAAGAACCGCTCGCCGGCGCCGGTGAGCACCGCGACCCGCAAGGCGCTGTCGTCCTGCAACTGCGAGAACGCGTCGTACAGCGCGTGGCTGGCGGTGACGTCGATCGCGTTGGCCTTCGGTCGGTCCAGGGTCACGACCAGGACCTCGCCGTCGACGTCCATCCGCACCGGCACCGGCCTACGCCCCCAACGGGCGCAGCATGGACCGGGCAATGATGTGGCGCTGGATCTCGCTGGTCCCGTCCCAGATCCGCTCCACGCGCGCGTCGCGCCAGAACCGCTCGATGGGGAAGTCGCTCATCAAGCCCATCCCGCCGAAGATCTGCACAGCCCGGTCGGTGATCCGCCCCAACGCCTCAGTGGCGAAGAGCTTGGCCATGGCGGCGTCGGAGTCGGTCATCGCGCCGTGGTCGAGATTCCACGCCGCCCGCAGCGTCAGCAGCTCGGCGGCGTCCAGCTCGGTGGCCATGTCCGCGAGCTGGAAGCCGACCCCCTGGAACCGGCCGATCGGCTGGCCGAACTGGACCCGCTCGGCGGCCCAGCTGGTGGCCATCTGCAGAACGCGCCGCGCCCGCCCGACGCTGGCGGCCGCCACCGTGAGCCGGCTCGCCCCGAGCCATTGCCCCATCAGGCCGAAGCCTCGGCCCTCCGCCCCGAGTCGTGCGCCGAGCGGTACGCGGCAGTCTTCGAAGGACAGCTCGCTGTGGTGGAAGCCCCGGTGGGAGACGCTGGCCGCACCGCGCTGGAGGGTCAGCCCCGGAGTGTCGAAGTCGACCAGGAAGCCGGTGATGAGGTTGCGCCGGCCGGCGGAGGTCTCCTCCGCGCCGGTCGCGGCGAACAGGATCACGAAGTCGGCAAGCTCAGCGTTGCTGATGAAGTGCTTGGTGCCGGTGATGACGTAGTCGTCGCCGTCTCGTACGGCTCGAGTCGTCATGGCACGTACGTCAGAACCCGCCCCGGGCTCGGTCATGGCCAGGCAGTCGTGGCGCTCCCCGCGGATCGACGGCAGCAGGTACCGCTCCCGCTGCTCGCCCTCGCAGGCCAGCAGGATGTTGCTGGGCCGGGCGACCAGCCACTGCAGCGCGTAGCTTGCCTTGCCGAGCTCGAGCTCGACGAGCGTCATGGCGACGGCGTCCAAGCCGCCACCGCCCAGCTCTGCTGGCATGTTCGCGGCGTACAAGCCGGACGTCAGGGCCTTGGCCCGGATCGACTCGACGAGATGGGGCGGCACGTCGCCGAGCCGCTCGACCTCGTTCTCGTGCGGATAGAGCTCGTTGGTCACGAACCGGCGCACGGTGTCGACGACGGCAAGCTGTTCGTCGCTGAGCTCGAAGTCCATGGTTCCTTCCTAGCCGCGGCGAATGCGCATCGGCCGGCCGACGACCTCGGGCACCGGCAGTGTGGTCTGAGCTTGGTGCAGCGCCGCCACCCGTTCGGCTAGGTCCGCAGGCATCGGCGCGGACCTGGCGGCGCGCGAGTCGACGTGCACCAGCATCTGCTCCGCCGTGGCGAGCAGCACGTCGCTGTCGCCGAGGTACATCTCGTGCCAGATGTGCACGCGCTTGGCGTCGCAGTCCAGCACTCGCAAAGTCATCGACAGCTCGTCGCCCTCACTCGCCTCCCGCCGGTGGTGCAGATGCGTCTCCACTGTGTAGAGCGAGTGGCCCGCGCTCCGGTAGTCGTCGTCGATTCCCACGTAGCGGAAGAACGCGTCGGCGTTCTCGCCGAACGCCAGCAGGTAGCACCACTCGCTCATGTGCTGGTTGTAGTCCACCCAGTCCGGCGGCACCGTGAGTTGGCACAGCCGCAGCGGGGCGGGGATGGCACTCACCGGACCGCCGAGGCAGGACGGGCGGCGCCGACCCCGAGGCCCAGGTGCGCCGGCCGCGGGAGAGCCGCATGGGCAGCCAGCATGTTCTGCACGCGTGCCTGCCGGTCGGGCTGCATGGCCGTGACCACGCCGCGTGCGGTGTCGACGTGCAGGTACAGCGACTCCCCGGTGGCGACAGGTTCACCATTACCCAGCAGCTCCGTGTGGAGGCGCACCTTCTTGGCATCCGCCGCAACCATGGTGGTGGAGGCGCGCAGTGCCTGGCCGAGCGAGCAGCTGGCCAGGAAGCGGATGTGACACTCCACGGTGTAGAAAGACGCGCCAGTGGCGGCGCGGTAGTCGGCGCTCAGCCCCAGCGCTGCGAACAGCTCTTCGTTTGCGTCGCTCAGTACGGCCGCGTAGCTGGCGTCGTGCATATGCCCGTTGTAGTCCAGCCACTCAGCACGTACGACGGTGCGGTAGGTCGAGAACGGCCCTCGCGAGTCACCCATCGACGCCCACCCGGTGCTTGTCCAACAGCAGTAGCAGGTCGACGAGGAACGCGTCACGGCGCTGCTCCAGCTCGGCGACCGACCGCCCGGCGGCCGCCTGCACCACACCGGCGACCACCCGGTCGCGCAGCTGCGGGGTCAGCGGCGGAGCCGCCAGCCGGGTCCAGGGCTCGAGCAGTGCCGGGCCGAAGTGATCCAGCATGTGGGCCATCCCACCCGGCCCGCCAGCCAGGTGGAACGTGAGCATCGGCCCCATCAGCGCCCAGCGCAACCCGGGACCGTACGTGATCGCGTCGTCGATCTGCTGCACGCTCGCCTGCCCGGAGTCGACCATGTGCAGGGCCTCTCGCCACAGCGCTTCCTGCAGCCGGTTGCCGACGAAGCCAGGCACCTCGGCGTCCATCGTCAGACACACCTTGCCAGCGCCGCTGTAGAACTCCGTCGCCCACTCGACGGCATCGGCATCAGTCTTCGCGCCGCCGACCACCTCCACGAGCGGGATGAGGTACGGCGGGTTGAACGGGTGCCCGACCACGAAGCGCCCGGGCGTCTGGCAGTACGCGGCCATCTCGGTCATGCCGAAACCGGACGTACTGGAGGCCACCACGACGTCCGGTCTCGTCTGCGCGTCGATCGTCGCCAGCAGCGCGACCTTGGCCGAAAGCACCTCGGGCGCGGACTCCTGGACGAAGTCGGCGCCCGCCAGCGCGTCGCCCAGCGTGTCGGCGAACCGGAGCCGCTCGCGGCTCGCGCCGGCACTGAGCCCCAGGCGTTCCAGCGAGGGCCAGGCCCGCTCCACGAGCGCCGACAGCCGCTGCGGTGCTTCCCCGCCCGGGTCCCACGCCACCACGTCGTAGCCCATCCGCAGGAAGTGCGCAGCCCAGCCGCCGCCGATGACGCCGGTGCCGACGACGGCGACCGTGCGGACCGCATCCGGAGCAGGACGTCCCGGCGAGCTCACCAGCCGACCTGGTCGAGCCCCTTGAGCCCAAGGATCTTCCGGGTCTCCGCTGGAGTCGCCACCTCCAGCGAGAGTTCGGCGAGTATCCGCGCGATCTTCGCGACCTGTTCGGCGTTCGACTCCGCCAGCCGGCCCCGGCCGATGAACAGACCGTCCTCGAGCCCCACCCGCACGTGCGAGCCCATTACGGCCGAGACCGTGATCATGTTGAACTGGTGCCGGCCGGCACCCAGCACCGACCACTCGTACGACTCGCCGAGCAGCCGGTCGGCGGTGGACTTCATATGCGCGAGATGCTCGACCTCGGCACCGATGCCGCCCATAACACCGAGAATCGTCTGCAGGAAGATCGGTGGCTCCACCAGCCCGGCGTCGAGGTAGTACGCCAGCGTGTAGAGATGGCCGATGTCATAGGCCTCGTACTCGAAGCGCGCGCCGGTCTGCGCGCGTACGTCGGTGAGCATGTGCTCGATGTCGGCGAAGGTGCTGACGAAGGGCACCGAGCGGGTGCTCTCGAGATAGGGCTCCTCCCAGTCGAACTTCCAGGTGCCGGCGTGCTTGGCGATCATCGGGAAGCTGCCGTAGTTGAACGTGCCGAGGTTGAGCGTGCACAGCTCCGGCTTGGTCTCATAGATGACTCGCAGCCGGTCCTCGACCGTCATTCCCGTGCCCCCGCCGCTGGTGATGCTCACGACCGCTTCGGTGGAGTCCTTGATGCCCTTGAGGTATTCCAGGAACACGGCCGGGTCGGCGGTGGGGCTGCCGTCGCGCGGGTCCCGGGCGTGCAGGTGGATGACCGAGGCGCCCGCCTCCACCGCCGCGACGGACTGGCTGACGATGTCCTCGACCGTGTAGGGCAGGGCCGGCGACATCGTCGGCGTGTGCCCGGCTCCGGTCACGGCGCAGGTGATGATGACCTTGCGAGCGTCTGCCATTGCTCCTCCTCACCCGTTGAGCCGCCGGCGTGGGTGAAACCTAGCGCTGGAACCGGCCTACTCGCCGGAGCGTACGGCCCGCTCAGCAGTGGGCTGGCATCGGGAACGGCTGCGGGAGCACGAGCTCGACGTTGCGGTCCGCGACGCCCCCCCTCGCAGGTGACTCGAAACCCCGCCAGGGTTCGTTGCCGGCGAGCTCGCGGTGCATGCCGGCCAGCCACTCGCCGGTCCAGGGCTGATCGGGCTCGGGACGTACGACACCGTCGTGGTCGACCATCGTGCACACGAGCGACAGCGTGCCGTCGGCGTTGTCGAGCAGCTCCACCAGCCTGGTCTGGCACGGCCAGTCCATCAACGCCGACGTGGTGATCTCCCAGAAGCCGCCGCTGGTTGCCGCGGGGTCAGGGCGTGGCAGCACGACGTTGCGGTGCGTGTGACCGTTGACCCACGCCACGACGTTGCCGAAGCGGTGCAGCAGAGCCGCCAGCTCCTCCGGCCCAACCAGGCGTGGCCCTGCTGTTCCCGGCGGCAGGTTCGCGGCGCTGGTCATCGTGTCCAGCCCATGGTGGGAGAAGATCACGACCACCCGGTCGGACTCTGCGGTCGCTACCGGGCTGCCGTCCGCGGCCCGGTAGCACGAGTGCACCTCTGCCAGCCGGTCGTGCAGCCAGCGGGCCTGGTCTTCGTCGAGGCACCCCGCCGCGGGTCCCGAGGCGCAGGTGGTGTCCAAGCAGATGAGGCGCACCAGGCCGATGTCGTAGACGTAGTAAGCCCGGCCCGACCGACGGTTCTCAGCCGTGAAGCCGTGTCCGTACGGGCGCGAGCGCGCCGAGAAGTGGGCGTCGATGAACTCCGCGGGCGCTACCGCGCGACGGTCCGGATCGGCGGTGACCCGGTGCTGATGTCCGCTGAGGAAGCTCTCCGGAGACGTGACGAACACGCTCTCCAGCGCATCGAGGTCGAGATCCGCCAGCGACCCCCGCGGCTTGCTCGCGCCGATGAGATGACGTTGCAGCGGCCGGGTCATCCGGCCGAGGCCCTGGACGAGCACCTCGTGGTTGCCGAAACACGCCAACCATGGCAGGCGCAGGCCTTCGCTCTCGAAGTCGGCCAGGGCACGCTCCAGCAGACCGGGCAGATGCGGAAACCCGTACCTGCGCTGGTACCAGTCCGAGACATGCGTTCCGTCCCCGTCTGGTCGCCAGAAGCTGTCGTCGCCCCACTCCAGCGACTGCACGCCCTCATAGCGCGGCCCGCCCGAGCCGGGGCGGACGTGACCACCGTCCAAGAGAGCGAGGAACATGCGCAGCTCGTTCCACTGCGCGTTGTCGACGGCATCACCGGTCGTGATGACGAGGTCGATGTCGGCTCCGCTGGCCGGCCCCTGCCGCAAGGAGTTGAGCGTACGGACCATCGCCTGTCCGGCGCGCGCGACCAACGCCTCCTGTGGTCGGTGCATCGGAACGAGCTGGTGGAACCGGGGATCGTCCACGTGCTGGTTGCAGAACTCGAACCGCGCGGGCGACTGCACGTCGACCAGCTGCAGGTCGGTGGCGTGCGCGAAGACGAGGAGCGGGCGCCGCTCCCGTGGAGAGCGGTCACTGGAGCGATGGGCCAGGTCCGTGCGCACAACTCGGGGCTCACCTGGCCCGAGGGTGACGGCCCGGTAGGGGCGCTTCGAGCCGGGGCGCAGGACCGACCCGGGGACCAGCGTCTGGTCCAGCGTGAGCAACACCGCGCAACGGTAACGCTGCGGTGACGGCGGCGTGGAAGTGTTGACAGAGCCTGCCGGATGGGTGAGCGTTCGTCTCGAGTGTGAGAATCACGGCTACACCCGCCGCTACCGGTCTAACCAGGGACGGCGCTGCGGACTGATCGACACGGAAGGGCCGCCGATGACTGAGCCGGGCATGCAAGCAAGAGTCCCCAGCGCCAACGACCCGAGCGGAGATAGCGGGGTCCTGGGCGCCAACCTCAGCCGGCGCCAGCTGCTCGCCGGTGCCGCGGGCGTGGCCATGGTCGGAGGCCTGGCCGGCTGCGGGGGCGGCGACGGCACGACGCCGTCCGGTGAGGGGACCGGCGGGGGGACGGCGGCCGAGGGAAAACCCAAGCGCGGCGGCAACTTCCGCCTCGGGGTCACCGGTGGTGGAGCCAAGGACGTCTTCGACGGTCAGTACATCGTCACCAAAGGTGACCAGGCGCGCCTGGTGAGTGCGTTCGAGACGCTGCTCACGTTCGACGACGACTACCAGCTCACCAACGACGGCCTGGCAGAAAGCGTCACCGCCGACAACCCGACGCAGTACACCATCAAGCTGCGCAAGGGGATCGAGTTCCAGGACGGCAAGACCCTGACCGCCGACGACGTCATCTACTCAATTCAGCGCATCGGCACCAAGGAGAACGGCCTCACTGCCTACGCCGCCACCGCGACCATGGACCTCGCCGGGCTGAGGAAGGTCGACGACTACACCGTCCAGCTGCCAATGAAGACACCGGACTCGACGGTGCCACAGGTCCTCGCCAGCTATACGTTCGGGATCGTCCCCGAGGGCTACGACCGTTACCCATCTCCGCAGATCGGCACCGGTCCGTACAAGCTCAAGAGCTTCAGCCCAGGCCAGGAGAGCGTGAGCGAGCGCAATGCCAACTACTGGCGGGAGGGCCAGCCCTACTTCGACACGGTCACCATCACCAACTTCAACGACGCCACGGCGCAGGTCAACGCACTGCTCGGCGGGCAGATCGATGCGATGACCGAGCTGCCTCCCGCACAAGTGGAAGTGCTCAAGTCGCGGGGCTTGAATGTGCTGATCTCGAAGGGTGGCGGGTGGGTCCCGCTGTGCATGGCGATCGACATGCCGCCGTTCGACGACAACCGCGTCCGCCAAGCCATGCGGCTGATCGTCGACCGGGAAGCGATAATCCAGCAGGTCTTCTCCGGCTACGCATACCTCGGTAACGACCTCTACGCCCCGTTCGACGAGGGCTACAACGACGAGCTGCCGCAGCGCACGCAAGACATCGAGCAGGCGAAGTCCCTGCTCAAGGCCGCTGGCAAGGAGGGGCTCACCGCAGACCTGCACACCACGAACGGTGCTGCGGGAATGGTCAACACGGCGACGGTCTTCGCGTCGCAAGCAAAGGCGGCCGGCGTCACGCTCAACGTGAAGAACGTCCCCAACTACTACGGGGACGACTACCTGAAGCTGGCGTTCTCCGTCGACTTCTGGGGCACCCGCGGCTACCTCAACCAGGTGCAGCAGGGTTCGCTGCCCAACTCGCCCTACAACGAGACGCACTGGCCGCCGAAGTCAGGGCCGGGGTCTAACTTCGAGTCGCTCTACCGCCAGGCACTCGCCGCCACCGACGCCGCCAAACGGATCGAAATCATCCACGAGATGCAAAAGCTGGAGTACGAGTACGGGGGCTACATCATCCCGTGCTTCGGCAACCTGGTCGACGGATACTCGTCCAAAGTCCAGGGGTTCAAGCCCAGCAAGGGCACGCTCAACCTGCAGGGCTACGGTCATGGGTTCCGCACGATCTGGTTCGCCTAGCGCGGCAGGGCGATGAACTGGTTGCGGCACGGAGGCATCGCCGCCTTCATCGTCCGTAGGTTGCTGCTCGGCCTGGTGGTGCTGTTCTTCGTGTCGATTCTCGTCTTCGTGGCGACCCAGGCGTTGGGTGACCCGGCCCGGGCGATCCTTGGTCGTGATGCCACCCCTGCGAGCATCGCCGCGCTTCGTGCGGAGCTGAACCTCGACCAGCCGGTCGTCGGGCAGTACCTCACGTGGGCGAGCGGCCTGCTCACGGGAGACCTCGGCAACTCGCTGGCCAACCAGCTGCCGGTCGCCGACTATCTCGGACCTCGCTTGGTCAATTCCTCGGTGCTCGTCCTGATCGCCGCGGTGGTCTCCATCCCACTCTCGATCGCCATCGGGTCATGGGCGGCCCTCAAGCGCGAGAAGACGTTCGACGTCGTGACGTCCAACCTCATGCTGGTGCTCGCCGCTGTGCCGGAGTTCGTCGTCGCGGTGCTCCTCGTCATCGTGTTCGCGACGACGGTGCTGCACGTGCTGCCTGCGATCAGCCCGATCGCACCCGGCCAGCGTCCGTGGGACGTACCCGAGGGACTCGTGCTGCCCACGGCTGCCTTGGTCATCGCTGTCGCGCCGTACGTCGCCCGGATCATGCGGGCGTCCATGGTCGAGGTGTTGGAGAGCGACTACGTGGAGATGGCTCGGCTCAAAGGGCTGCCCGAGCGCACTGTCCTGATGCGCCACGCGCTCCCCAACGCCATCGGCCCGGTGTTCCAGGTCATTGCCATCAACTTGGCCTACCTGGCTGGCGGGGTCGTCGTGATCGAGTACGTGTTCAACTACTCCGGAATCGGCAGCGCGCTGCAGGACGCCGTCGTCAACCACGACCTCCCGGTGGTGCAGGCTCTCGCCATGCTGATCGCGGCCGTCTACGTCGTGCTGAACCTTCTCGCTGATGTCGCGACGATTCTGGTCACCCCCCGGCTGCGGACCCGGCTATGAGCGGGACGTCGGTTGCTCCAGTGCTTGCCGAGGCCGGCACGCCGACTCCCACCGGGCGTCCCTCATCGCTCGTCACGCGCGCCTTTCGGCTGTGGCGCACCCGGATCGGCGCTCTCCTCGTCCTGCTGCTCGTCGCCATCGCGGTCTTGGGCCCGCTGGTGGCCCCGCACGGACCGAGTGACTTCGTTGCTCCCAACTTCTCCCCGCCCGGGGGAGCGGCCGGAGTTTTCGGCACCGACTACCTGGGCCAGGACGTGTTCAGCCGCTTCCTCTACGGCGGACGCGACATCTTGTTCATGGCTGTGGTTTCCACCGCGATAGGGCTGGTGCTCGGCGTCGCGATCGGGTTGATTGCTGCGTACGCCCGCAACGCCCTCGACGACGTGTTGATGCGCGCGATGGACGTCATCATGGCGTTCCCGCAAATCATGCTCGCGCTGGTCGCGGTGAGCCTCGTCGGCGCACAGGTCTGGGTGATCATCGCGGCTATCGCCTTGACGACTGCGCCGAGGGTGGCGCGGGTGGCCAGGGGAGCGGCGCAGCCTGTCGTCGAGCGCGACTTCGTGGCGGCGACCGAGTCGATGGGCCTGTCGCGGGTACGGATCTTGACCGGCGAGCTGCTCCCCAACATCCTCGGCCCGATGATGGTGGAGGCCAGCCTTCGGCTCACCTACTCGATCGGTGTCATCGCCGCGCTGGCGTTCCTCGGGTTGTCACCTGACCCCAACGGCGCCAACTGGGGCACGATGATCCAGCAGAACCAGCTGGCCCTCGCGACCCAGCCGTGGGCGGCGCTGGCACCGATCCTCGCGATCGCCCTGCTCACCATGGGCACCGGGCTTTTCGGCGACGGCATCGCCCGGACCGCCGCCGGCATCGACCGGCAACGAGGTGACGAGTGAGCGTCCCGGCCGGGTCGGAACCGCTGAGCGCACCGGTGGCCGTGTGTGTCGAGGATCTGCAGATCCACACCACCGCCGGCGTCCCGGTGGTCACCGACGTGTCGTTCTCCATCGCCCCTGGCGAGGTGCTCGGCGTCGTCGGCGAGTCGGGGTCCGGCAAGACGACCGTTGGGCTCTCGCTGCTCGGCCATGCCCGTCGTGGACTCGAGATCACCGGCGGCACGGTGATGTTGGGTGACGAAGACATCCTCTCGATGACGGACGAGGAGCTGCGCGCGCTACGTGGCTCACGGGTGTCGTATGTGCCGCAGGACCCCGCCTCGTCCTTGAACCCCGCCCTGCGCATAGGGGTCCAGCTGCGCGAGGTCTTGCAGAACCACAACTCGAATGGCACCAACCACGACGCGCGGATCGCGGAGATGATGCGCGAGGTCGCGCTGTCGGACGACCCGATGTACCTCCGCCGCTACCCGCACGAGCTCTCCGGTGGCCAGCAGCAGCGGGTCGGGTTGGCGATGGCGTTCGCCAATCGACCCCGTCTGATCGTGCTGGACGAGCCGACCACCGGCCTCGACGTCACGACTCAGGCGACGGTGCTGTCGACGGTGCGCGAGCTCGCCGCAGCGCACAACGTTGCAGCGCTCTACGTCAGCCACGACCTCGCCGTCGTCGCAGCGCTCGCTCGCCGGGTCGCGGTGATGTACTCCGGGCGCGTGGTTGAGCTCGGCCTGGCCGAGGAGCTGTTCGACTCCTCGGCCCACCCCTACACCCGACGGCTGGTGGGCGCCATCCCCCGGCTCACCGGCGGCCGCAGTCTGCTCGGGATTCCCGGCCACGCCCCGTCACCCAGCCGGCGTCCCCCGGGCTGCGACTTCGCTCCCCGTTGCACGATGCACATCCCGGAGTGCGACGCCGAGGTGCCACCCCTGATCCCGGTCGGGCCGGAGCACGGCGCGCGATGCATCCGGGCGCATGAGGTCATTACCCAGACCCAGGCCAAAGCCGGAGACCCTGTCGATGTCACGGCTTCCGACGCCGGCTCTGCAGTGTTGACGCTGGACAACGTCGTGGCGCACTACGGCAAGGTCGAGGTGCTGCACTCGATCAGCCTGCAGCTCGAGCATCACGAGTGCTTGGCAATCGTGGGGGAGTCCGGGTCCGGCAAGACCACGACCGCACGCTCCATCGCCGGGCTGCACCAGGACTGGACCGGCAGCATCCGCCTCGGTGACAAGGAGCTCGAGACCGCGGCGCGCTCCCGCGACATGGACTCCCGCCGCCAGATCCAATACATCTTCCAGAACCCGTACGGGTCGCTGAACCCGCGCAAGACGGTCGGCGAGACGGTACGCCAGCCGCTGGCCGTCTTCGGCATCGCCAACGGGCGCGAGGCGGATGACCGAGTCGGCCAGATGCTCGAGCAGGTGTCACTATCCGCTAGCTACGCCCGCCGCTATCCCGACCAGCTCTCCGGCGGTGAGCGTCAACGCGTCGCGATCGCCCGGGCGTTGATCTCCTCACCAGCCATCCTCATCTGCGACGAGGTCACCTCCGCGCTCGACGTCAGCGTCCAGGCAGCGATCGTGGAGTTGCTGGGGTCCCTGCAACGAGACCTGGGGCTGTCCATGGTCTTCGTGACGCACAACCTTCCGCTCGTGCGCTCGATCGCCCAGAAGGTGGCGGTGCTGTCGGAAGGAAACATCGTCGAGTACGGGGAGACCGCGCAGATGCTCGCCAACCCCCAGCAGCCCTATACGCGGACGTTGATCGCCAACACCCCGTCACTGGAGACCGCAACGGCTGAGGTGCCGCTCAGCGCGCCGGGAGCTCCCTAGCCGAGAGGTAGCAATGAGCCAGCCCCCGAAGCCGAACGTCTTGATCTTGATGGCGGATCAGATGGTGCCGAGTGCGCTGCCGTTCCACGGCCACCCGGTCACCCGAACGCCGGCGATGTCGGGGCTCGCCGAGACCGGTGTCATCTTCGACAACGCCTACACCGCCAGCCCGCTCTGCTCGCCGGGCAGGGCGTCGTTCATGACCGGCCTGCTGCCGTCGCGCACGCACACCTACGACAATGCGGCGGAGTTCGCCTCCGAGATTCCGACTTTCGCGCACTATCTGCGCGGTGCGGGCTACCGCACGGTGCTGTCGGGCAAGATGCATTTCTGCGGGCCGGACCAGCTGCATGGCTTCGAGGAGCGGTTGACGACCGACATCTACCCCGCAGATTACGGCTGGACGCCGGACTGGGACCGCCCCCACGACCGCCCGCACTGGTACCACGACATGTCGTCGGTCATCGATGCCGGACCGTGCCTGCGGTCCAACCAGCTCGACTTCGACGACGAGGTGGCGTTCGCGGCTGAGCGCGAGCTGTTCAGCCACGTCCGCGCCAACGACCCCCGGCCGTTCTGCTTCGTCGTCTCGTTCAGCCACCCGCACGACCCGTTCGCGATCCCCCAGCAGTGGTGGGACATGTACCGCGACGAGGACGTGCCCATGCCCGCGTACGGCTATGACGAGGCCCACGCACATCCCCATGAGCAGCGGTTGCGGCACGTCTGCGCCATGAACGGCGTCGAGATCACGCCCGAGCAGATCCGCGCCGCCCGGCGCGCCTACTACGGAGCCATCTCCTACGTCGACGACCACATCGCCAGGCTGCTCGACCTGTTGCGCGCGACCGGTCGCTTGGACGACACCGTGGTGGTCCTGACGAGTGACCACGGCGAGATGCTGGGTGAGCGGGGCCTTTGGTACAAGATGAGCTTCTACGAGGGCTCGGCCCGGGTCCCGCTGGTCATCTCCGCTCCCCGTTGGTTCGCGCCACGCCGGGTGTCGACCCCGGTCACCACCATGGACCTCCTGCCCACCCTCGTGGGGCTCGCCCAGGACGGTGATCTCACCGGGGTCGTAGGGCCACTCGACGGCCACACTCTGCTGCCCCTGCTGGCTGGTGAGCCCGCCGACCGTGACACGGTCACCGCGGAATACCTGGCCGAAGGTGCGATCGCCCCGATCGTCATGATCCGGCGCGGGAATGCCAAGCTCATCCACTCACCCGCCGACCCCGACCAGCTGTTCGACGTCTCACTCGACCCGCTCGAGCGCACCAACCTGGTCGAGAACGCCGCATCTCGCGACGTGCTCACCGACCTCCTGGCCGAGGTCAAAAAGCGGTGGGACCTGCCACGACTCGACCGGGAGGTGCGGGAAAGCCAGCAGCGTCGGATCGCGGTGACAAACGCGCTCGGCACCGGGGTGCAGGCGCCGTGGGACTTCGTCCCACGCTACGAGGCGTCGCGCCGCTACATCCGCAACCACATGGACCTCAACGCCTTGGAGAACATGGCGCGCTACCCACCGGTCGATCGGTCGGCGCAGGTGTGACCCGCTAGTCCGGGTCGCTCGCCCGTCGACGTGCATCAAGATGGCGAACTCATCTCCGCCGCGATGGTACATGCAAGAACACTTTCCGTAACGACGATGTGCGGCTCAGCAGCTCACCGGAGAGTCGGTGCTTGCCAGGTCGGGCGCGTGTGCGGTCGAGTAGCGCATGCCCAGCCAGCTCGCCCGTTGGGCGCCGAGCCTGCACCGGATCGTGCACTACGACCGTCGATGGCTGCGCGGCGACGTGCTCGGCGGAGTGACCGTCGCCGCGTATCTGGTGCCGCAGGTCATGGCCTATGCCGAGGTAGCCGGACTTCCACCGGTAGCTGGCTTATGGGCCGTCGTCGGCGCGGCCCTCGTCTACGCCGTCGTGGGCGCCTCCCGCCAGCTCTCGGTCGGTCCCGAGTCCACGACAGCGCTCATGACAGCCGCAGCGGTTGGTCCGCTGGCGGCAGGCGACCCGAGCCGGTACGCGACGCTGGCCGCGACGCTGGCCCTGCTCGTGGGGGTGTTGTGCCTCGTCGGCCGGCTGCTGCGCTTCGGCGCTCTCGCCGACCTGCTGTCCAAGCCCGTGCTGCTCGGCTACATGGCCGGTGTTGCCATCCTCATGGTGGTCAGCCAGCTGGACAACCTTACCGGCGTACCCATGGATGGCGACTCCACCGGCGCCGAACTCGCCTCGTTCGTCCAGAACCTTGGCGAGATGCATCTGCCCACCGTCGCGTTGTCCCTGACCGTCCTAGTACTGCTCCTTGTCGGCGCGCACCGGTTCCCGCACGCCCCGATCCCGCTGTTAGGGATGCTGTTCGCCGCAGCTGTCTCCACCGTCCTTGACCTACCGGCTCGCGGGGTGGAAGCCGTGGGCTCGCTGCCTGCGGGGTTGCCGGCACCGAGCCTTCCTGTCGTCGGGATGGACGACCTGGCGGCTCTGATGTTGCCTGCTCTCGGCGTCGCCATCGTCGGTTACTCCGACAACGTGCTCACGGCGAGGGCGTTCGCCGCCCGCAACGGATATCCCACCGACGCGAACCAGGAGCTCGTCGGACTCGGTGGCGCCAACGTGGCTGCGGGGCTTATCCAGGGTTTCCCGGTGAGCAGCAGCGGCAGCCGTACCGTCATCGGCGACGCCCTCGGCTCGCGCAGTCAGGTGTTCTCCTTGGTGGCGGTCGCGGCGGTGGTGCTCACCCTGTTGGTGTTGCGTCCGGTGCTTGCGACGTTCCCCAAGGCGGCGCTCGGTGCCATCGTCGTCTACGCCGCCCTTCGACTGATCCAGATCGGCGACCTGCGGCGGCTGGGCAGGTTCCGGCGCAGCGAGCTCCTGCTGGCGCTCGCGACGACCGTCGGCGTCCTCTTCGCAGACGTCCTCATCGGCGTGCTGGTGGCCGTCGGCCTCTCGATCGCCGACCTGCTGCGGCGGGTGGCGCGCCCCCATGACGGCATCTTGGGGTACGTGCCCGGCGTCGCCGGCATGCACGATGTCGACGACTACGCCGAGGCGCAGCAGGTGCCCGGCCTGGTCGTCTACCGCTACGACTCGCCACTGTTCTTCGCCAACGCCGAGAACTTCCGGCGCCGGGCGATCGCTGCGGTCGAGAGTGCACCGAGCCCGGCGGAATGGTTCGTTCTCAACGCGGAGGCGATCGTCGAGGTGGATGCGACCGCCCTCGACGCGTTGGTGGAGCTCCACGAGGAACTCACCCGGCGAGGCATCGTCATGGCTTTGGCCCGGGTGAAGCAAGACCTGCGCGCCGACCTTGTGGCCGCCGGGTTCCTGGAGCGGCTCGAACCCGAACACGTCTTCATGACTCTGCCGACCGCAGTCAGGGCCTACGTGCAGGACCACGTCGCGCGCCATGGTGAGCCACCAACGGGCTTCGACGGCCCGCCGAAAGTCTGACGTTCGACGTCCGCGGGCATGGCGCCTCAGCCGGACGTCGCGGCTTTTCGATGGATCTCGTCGGCGGCGCGAATGCCACTCCGGAGGGCGCCTTCCATCAAGGCGGCCCAGTCGCCGGCGGTGTGCTCACCGGCGAAGTGGACGGGACCGATGCTGCGAGCCAGCGCCGCGGCGTCGCCGGGCCGCTGCTGCGTCGAGAACGCTGAGTAGGCCATCGCGGCCCACGGGTCGTCGTTCCAGGTGGTGAGCACGGCGCCCTGCGGGGTCAGCCGAAGATCCGGTCGCAGCTGCGAGAGGGCGGCGACCCAGGCCGACGGTCCGTCGTCTACTGCCAGCCCGTCGAGCCGCGGCTTGGCACCGGCGAAGCAATGGACCACTGGCTGTGGGCCGCCATCGGCTCCGTGCGCGGTCCAACACCAGTAGCCCCGGTCGACGTCGAGCACCGCGCTGGTCGGTGCTGTCGCCGCCAACGGCACGTGCAGCTTCGCGGCCTGTCCTAGGCCGAGACGGCTCAACGCGTCCAGCTTCCACGTCGGCAGGGGCGGGTCGAACGCGATGGTGTTCGTGAGCGAGGCGGGGACCGTGACCACCACGGCGTCCGCGGAGACATCGGCATCCCCGGTGGCGACGCCGACCTGACCGGTGCCGGTCACGATCGCCGAGACGACCGCTTCAGTATGCACGCGATGTCCGAGCCGTTTCGCCAGGCCGAGGGCGACCAGGTGGTTGCCACCGGCGACCCGATGGCTGGGCTTCCACTCGATCTCGGCGCTGGCCTCCAACGCCGCCCGGGCCGACAGCAGCTCCGGTGGGTAGGCGCAGGACAGGCTGATCCGCGCGACGCAGGCCGCGGTCGCCGCGGCGTCACCGCCGACCTGGTCCGCCAGATCGCGCAGGGATGTCGACGGTGCAGCCGTACGGGCGGCTGCCGCCAGGCGCCGACCGGCGTGCGCCATGGCGGTGGGAGTTGTCGAGACGGCGCCTCGGGGTTCACGGACGTAGTAGCTCATGCCCGTGTCGACCAGCGACAAGCCGAGCCGGTGAGCGACGTCGACAAGCGCGGAGTAGCCGTCGAGGACGAACTCGGCGCCGCGTTCGACCAGGGTGGCGGGGTCTTCGGCGACCAGGCGCTGCGACCACACCCGGCCGCCGACCCGGTCGCGGGCCTCCATGACGTCCACCTGGTGTCCCAGGTCGAGCAGCCGGTCGGCGCACGCCAGTCCGGCGAAGCCGGCCCCGACCACCACGACTCGCAACGACGACCTGCTTGCGTCGAGCTACCGGCTCAGCGCGCCAGCCGTGGCGTCTCGCGGCCGGCGCCCGCGTCGTCGAGGTGGCGTAGTACCTGGGCGTAGGAGTCCAGCAGCGTGGTCTCCGCGAACGGAATGTCGCGCTCGGCGCAGAACTGCTTGATCAGGTCGGTGGCCTTGCCGAGGTTGGGCCGCGGCATGCTCGGGAAGAGGTGGTGCTCGATCTGGTGGTTGAGCCCGCCGAGCAGGTTGTCCACGAACCAGCCGCCGCGGACGTTTCTCGAAGTCAGCACCTGACGGCGCAGGAAGTCGAGCTCCTGGGCTTTGGTCAGCGTCGGCATGCCCTTGTGGTTGGGTGCGAAGCTGCAGCCCAGGTAGATCCCGAAGACGCCTTGGTGGACGAGTACGAAGACCAGTGCCTGCAGCGGCGACAGCAGGAGCACCAGCCCACCGAGGTAGGCCACCAGGTGCACCGCGAGCAGCACCGACTCCACTGCGGTGCGGCGGACCTCCCCGTTCACCAATGCGCGAACGCTGGCGACGTGCAGGTTCAGCGCTTCGAGCGTCAGCAGCGGGAAGAAGAACCAGGCTTGGTACTTCGTGACGGCTCGGGCCAGCCCCGAGCGGGCGCGCGTGTCCTCACCGGTGAAAGCGAGGGCGCCCGGTGAGATGTCGGGGTCCATGCCCTCGTGATTGGGGTTCTTGTGGTGCCGGTTGTGCTTGGTCACCCACCAGCCGTAGCTGAGGCCGGTCAGCAAGTTGGCGTTGACCAGGCCCACCACGTCGTTGGGCTTGCGCGTGCGAAAGATCTGGTGGTGTCCGGCGTCGTGGCCGAGGAAGCCCAGCTGCGTGGACACGATGGCAAGGTAGGCGGCGACAGCGACGGACCACCACGAGTGTCCAAGCACCGCGAGTGCCACCCAGCCGGCGGCGAACAGCGAAACCGTCACGCTCATCCGCCAGGCGTAGAAACCGTGTCGTCGCTCCAGCAGCCCCGCGCTCTTGATGCGCTTCGACAGAGCAGCGAAGTCGCTGCCGCGCTGTTTGGTAACAGGGTGGCTCGCCACTGAAACGGTCATTCAGACCCCTCGGATGTGGTGCGAGATCCCTCGCTGACACACGGCGGGGTCTGGCCTGCGTAATGTTCGACATCCCATCGTAACGGAGCCGCCATGGACGAGCTGGCTGTGCTCAGCTTCCCCGACAAGGAGTCATGGGCGAGCTGGCTGACGGACAACCATGCGAGTGCTCCCGGCGTGTGGCTGAAAATCGCGAAGAAGGGCACGGGGATCCCGACGGTCACCTATGCCGAGGCCGTCGAGCTGGCGCTCTGCTACGGCTGGATCGACGGCCAGCGGCGGGGCTTGGATCAGGACTTCTTCGTCCAGCGCTTCACGCCGCGCAGACCGAGGAGCAATTGGTCGATGATCAACCGCCGAAAGGCTGAGGAGCTGATCAGGAGCGGCACGATGGCTCCCTCCGGGCTGGCCGAGGTGGAGCGAGCGCGGGCGGATGGTCGCTGGGACCGCGCCCATAGCAGGCCGTCGGCGCGGTGCGTTTGCCCCGGGGCACCACCTGGGTAACGTCGGCGCCGAACGTCAGAACCCGTCCGGTTGACCATGTGTTCGCGCTGACCGAGGGAGCCCGATGGACTGGAAAGAAGGACTCACCAACGCCTGGGTGAATATCGCGGCGTTCATCCCCAAGTTCGTGCTCTTCCTCATCGTCCTACTGATCGGGTGGCTGGTAGCCAAGGTCGCCGCCAAAGTGGTCAACGGCCTGCTGGAGAAGACCGGATTCGACGGGGTCGTCGAGCGCGGCGGCATCGGCGGAGCGCTCGCGCGTAGCAACTACGACGCGAGCGACATCGTCGCCAAGATCGTCTACTACCTGGTGTTGCTGTTCACCCTGCAGATCGCGTTCGGGATCTGGGGAACCAACCCGGTCAGCGATCTGCTGCACGACCTGATCGCCTGGCTACCGAAGCTGTTGGTGGCAATCATCATCATCGTCATCGCCGCGGCGATCGCCAAAGCGGTGAAGGACATCCTCTCCGCCACTCTAGGCGCGCTCTCCTACGGCAACACGCTGGCGACCATCGCGTCGGTGTTCATCCTCTTCCTGGGCGTCATCGCGGCCTTGAACCAGGTCGGAGTGGCAACCACGGTCACCACACCCGTGCTGGTCGCGATACTCGCGGCCGTGGCGGGCGTGATCATCGTCGGAGTGGGCGGCGGCCTCGTCCGGCCGATGCAGCAACGCTGGGAGGGCTGGCTGGGAAGGTTCGAACAAGAGGCGCCGCAGCTCAAGCAGCACATGGCCCAAGCTCCGCAGCGGGCGCGGGAGCGGGCTGAGCAGTACCGGAGCCAGGCGAAGAGCGCATCGTCGAGCACGTCGGCGTCGCCCACCGTCGTCACGCCGGCCCACGGCAGCACCGCGGTCGGGGCGGGGCAGCAGCAGGCGTACCCGCAAGAGGGCTACCCGGAGGTCTATCCGCAAGAGGTCTACCCTCCGCAGGGCTATCCCGAGCCTGACTACCCGCAGCAGGGCTACCCGCAGCAGGGCTACCCGCAGCAGGGAACGGGACCCTACGAGCCGGGACCGTACGACCAGGATCCCAACGCACCCCGCCCGTAGACGGTGTTGGCGGTCACCCCGCTACTCGAACCGGCGCAGGCGCAGGCTGTTGGACACGACGAACAGAGAGCTGAACGCCATCGCGGCACCCGCGACCAGCGGGTTGAGCAGGCCGGCAGCCGCGAGAGGCAGGGCGGCGACGTTGTAGGCGAAGGCCCAGAACAAGTTCGTCTTGATCGTCCGCAGTGTCGCCCGCGACAGCCGGATTGCGTCCGGAACCGCCTGCAAGTTTCCCCGCACGATGGTGATGTCGGACGCCTCGATCGCGACATCGGTCCCGGTGGCCATCGCCATCCCCAGGTCGGCCTGCGCCAACGCCGCCGCGTCGTTCACGCCGTCGCCGACCATGGCCACCACGCGGCCCTGCAACTGCAGCCTTCGCACAGCATCGACCTTGGTGGCGGGCAGCGCGTCGGCGACGACGTCGGTGACACCGACCTGGGCTGCTGCGGCCTCGGCTGCCCGCGCGTTGTCCCCAGTGAGCAGCACCGGATGCAGCCCGAGTCCCCGAAGGGCCGTGACGGCACCAGGGCTGGACTGCCGCACCTCGTCGCCCACCGCGATGACGCCGGTCACGCGGCCGTCCCAGCCGACCCAGACCGTGCTGGTGCCAGCCGCCTCTGCGTGCTGTGCGGCACGGACCAGGCGGTCATCGGGCTCGGTCGTCGATTGCTCGCACAGCCAGGCGCGTCGCCCCGCGAGAACCCGCCGTTGCGCCACCGTCCCGCTCACTCCGAGCCCACGGGTGCTGGCGAAGTCGCGAACCGGCAGAAGCTGCCCGCCGCCCTGGGCCCGGGCTGCGTTCGCGATCGCTGTGCCGATCGGGTGCTCTGAGGCTGCCTCGACGCTACCGGCGAGCTGAAGCAGATAGTCGGGTTCGACGCCGGCCGCGGGGACGATCGAACGCACGCTCATCCGACCGGTAGTCACTGTTCCGGTCTTGTCCAGCACGATCGTGTCGATGGTTCGTGTCGATTCCAGCACCTGCGGGCCCTTGATCACGATGCCTAGCTGCGCGCCCCTTCCGGTCCCTACCAGCAGCGCGGTGGGTGTGGCGAGGCCCAGCGCACACGGGCAGGCGATGATCAGCACGGAGACGGCTGCGGCGAATGCCGACTCGCCGGACTGCCCACTCACCAGCCAGCCGGCCAGCGTCACCAGCGCGAGCGCGAGGACGATCGGGACGAACACGGCGGACACGCGGTCCGCGAGCCGCTGCACGGGGGCCTTGCCGCTCTGCGCTCGTTCGACGAGCCTGGCCATCGACGCCAGCTGGGTGTCGGCGCCGACCCGGGTCGCCTGCACGACGAGACGGCCACCGGCATTGATGGTGGCGCCCACGACACGGTCACCGGCCTCGACGTCGATGGGCGCGGACTCACCGGTGAGGAGCGAGACGTCTACCGTCGAGCTTCCTTCGACGACGACCCCGTCGGTAGCGATCTTCTCGCCAGGTCGTACGACGAAGCGCTCGCCCGTGCGCAGCTCGGAGACCGGCACTCGCGACTCCACCGGGCCGGTGGGGGAGTCGCGCAGCACCGACGCGTCCTTGGCTCCCATGGACAGCAGGGCCCGAAGGGCCGCGCCGGAGCGCGTCTTGGCCCTGGCCTCGAAGTAGCGGCCTGCCAGCACCAAGGTCGTAACACCGGCGGCAACCTCGAAGTACAGCGCGCTGGTCCCCTGCGCGTGGCCCAGTGACGCCCGCATGTGCATAGCCGAGTCTGCGGCCGTGCCGAAAATCAGCGCGTACAACGACCAGCCATAGGCCGCCAGAACGCCGATCGAGATCAGCGTGTCCATCGTTGCGGCAAGGTGACGCGCGTTCGTCCAGGCGGCCCGATGGAAGGGCCAGGCACCCCAGCCAACCACCGGAGTCGCGAGCGCGAGGGAGGCCCATTGCCAGCCGCCGAACTGCGCCCCTGGAACCATCGCGAGCGCGACGATCGGCACGGACAACAAGCCACACACCCACAGGCGGCGCAGGGCGCGGGCGGCCGCTCGCTCCGCGTCGCCGGGCGGGACGTCGGCGCCGACGACTGCGGCCGCATCCAGCGGACGGCGCGCGGTGTAGCCGGCCTCCTCGACCGCCGCGATAAGGGCATCCACGTCGATGGCCTCGGTCGTACTGACGGTTGCCTTCGCCGTCGCCACGTTGACCGAAGCGGTCACACCTTCGAGCCGGTTGAGCCGCTTCTCGACACGCGCTGCACACGAGGCACAGGTCATGCCCCCGATGTCGAGGTCGACACGGTGCTCGCCCGGCGAGAGTGCTCGCGTGGACGGCGCAGCGGCGGTCACCGGTCAGCCAGCGAACCCGCCTGCACAGCGAAGAAGGCAGGTCGTGGGCTCATTGAGCTGTGTTCACGTAGGTGGAAAGCTGGTCGCGCTCGAACTCGAGCTGCTGAATGCGCGACTTCACCAGGTCACCGATGCTGACGATGCCCTGCACCTGCTCGTCGACGACGACCGGTACATGCCGGATTCGCTGCTCGGTCATCACGCGCAACACGTCGTCGACACTGTCGTTGACGCCGCAGGTGTGGACCGGCGAGGTCATGATCGCCGACGTGTCCAGATCCAGCACCCCCGTGCCCTCGGTGAGTCGGCGCACGACGTCGCGCTCCGAGACGATGCCATGTGCGGTCTTGGCGTCGTCGCTGACCAGCACGGCTCCGATGTTGTGCTCAGCGAGTACCCGCACCAGCTCGCGTACGGGTGTCGCCGCCGCCACCGTCACCACGTCGGGATCCTTGGCCTGCAGTACCTCGGCGATCCGCATCGTCTGCTCCCTTGACGCACCTTCGCTCCTAGTCGGCAGGTTAGCCGCTTCCATGGGCCGAGGGACCTGCTTCGATCGCTCGTGCGTGCGCACTGCCAGACTGGTCACGTGCCCGAGCCACTGTTGGTGCCCGACGACGACCCGGTCGCGCGAAAGGTGTTTCGGGCGTTCGTGCGCGATGGGCGGATCACTGCGATGCCGGCTCGCTGGAGCAAGAAACTCGTGCTCCTCGACCATGTCGTGCGCCTCTTCGAGCCCGGGATGCGCTACCCGGAGCCGATCGTCAACCGCCGGCTGCGCTGGGTGCACGACGACTACGTCGCCCTGCGCCGCTATCTGGTGGACGCCGGCTTGCTGAGCCGGGAGTCCGGCGTCTACTGGCGCAGTGGTGGCAGTGTCGACGGGTGGCTGGGAGAAGGGAAGGAAGACAGCTGACCGGCGCAGTGCTGGCACCGCTGGTCATGGGCTGGATCAGCGTCGTCCTGGTTCTCGACAGTGGCGGCTCCCTCGCCCAACAGCATGTGCTCGGCGGGCTCACCTGGCTGCTCCTGCTCGCTGTGCTAGCCGCACAGTCGCCGTTGGTGCGCGCCCAGGTCGGCATCGTCGTCGCGTTCGCGACCGCGGTCGAGTACACGTTCTCGCCGTTGCTCGGCGTCTACGTCTACCGCTTCGACAACGTGCCCGCCTACGTACCGCCTGGGCATGGGCTCGTCTACCTGGCGGCGCTGGCGCTAGGTCAGGCCGCCTTCGTACAACGCCGCCTGCGCGGCTGCACCGGCTGCGTCCTGCTCGTCGGCGCGGCGTACGCCCTCCACGGGGTGACGCTCGCCAGTCGACCCGACGTCCTGGGGGCGTTCTGGTTCCTGTGCCTGGCGGGCTTCCTGCTGTGGGGGCCGTCTCCAGGGCTCTACGTCGGCGCCTTTGTCGTCGTCACCTACCTCGAGCTCATGGGTACTTCACTGGGGACGTGGGCATGGCGGCCGTCCGACCCGACCGGCCTGATACCTATCGGGAACCCCCCCTCAGGTGCGGCGGGCGGATACGGCTGGTTCGACCTGGCTGCGGTGCTGGCTGCCCCTGTCCTGCTCGAGCGGCTGCACCGGTGGCGCTCTCAGTCGCCGTCGTCGGTGTCGCGACGCTGGCGGTGGGTGCTCAGCCGAGACACCCGCCCGGGGTCGCTGCCGGCTGAGCCCGGCTCGGGCGTGCGCTCGCCGAGAAAGGCCAGCGCCTCGTCATGGAGGCGTCCGTTGCTGGACACAGCACCGGCACCAAGGGGGCCCGGCCGGCCGGCCAGGTCAGTGAACCTGCCGCCGGCCTCTTCGACCACGATCGAGAGTGCGGCCATGTCGTGCAGCTTGAGCTCCGGCTCGGCGGCGATGTCCACGGCACCCTCCGCGACGAGCAGGTGGGACCAGAAGTCCCCGTAAGCCCGGGTCTGCCAGCACCTGCGGCTGAGAGCCAACGCGTCCTCGAGTCGTCCGCTCGCCTCCCAGCTGACGAAGGACGAGTACGACACCGACGCTGCGTCCAGCCTGGACACGTCGGACACCCGGCAGGGCCGAGCCGAGGTCAGCGACTTGCCCGTTGACGCGCCATCGGCGAGCGAGGCCCACCAGCGCCTGCCGAGCGCCGGAGCCGATACACAGCCGACGACGACCGAGTCCTCGACCATCAACGCGATCAGCGTCGCCCACACCGGAACCCCGCGCATGAAGCTCTTGGTGCCGTCGATCGGGTCGACGATCCAGCGCCGGGGTCCCCACCCGGTCGAGCCCTGCTCCTCGCCCACCACAGCGTCGCGTGGTCTGGCTCGCCCGAGAGTCCGGCGGACCACCTCCTCCACCGCGTGGTCGGCGTCTGTGACCGGAGTTGAGTCGGCTTTCGTGACGACGTGCAGGTCTGCTGAGCGGAACCGGCTCATCGTGAGCGAGTCGGCGTCATCGGCCAGCAGGTGCGCGAGCCGCAGGTCGTCGATGAAGCTCGATGGCATGGAGGGAGGCTACGGCCCCGGACGAGCCGGAAGGGCTTGTCCCGGCGTTGTGGCGGGAGATCTGCGGTGAACTGCGGTGAACTTCTGCTCGTTGCATTGTGCAGTCGACTGACAAGGAGATCCGGCCGGTGTTCGACCAGATCAACGGATTGCCCCTTCACGTCCTCGTCGTCCATGCCGCAGTGGTGCTCACGCCGCTGGCAGCCCTGTTGGGACTCCTCTTCGCCCTCGTCCGCCCGTGGCGATGGTTGCTGCGGTGGCCGCTCGTCGCCTCGGCGGCGCTCGTCGTGGGCACCGTGTTCGTCGCGGAGCAAAGCGGCGAGGCGTTCCGCGACCGGCTCGGGTTGCCACCCGAGGTCATTCACGCCCATGCCAGCGCAGGCGCTCTGCTGCTCGACGCGACGATCGTCTACCTGGTGGTCTGCACCATCGCCGCAGTCGCCCTGGGCGGGCCGTCGCCCTTGCGGTCGGGCCGGGGTGGGCGGTCCGGAGTGCCGGCCGCGGTACAGACGCTCGTCGCCGTCGTGCTGGTCATCGGCGTGCTCGGGTTGAGCTATCAGGTGTTCAGGACCGGTGACTCCGGGGCGCGCGCGGTGTGGGGAACGGCGAGCACCGGCTGACTCACTCGGTGCTGTCGCGACTCGCCAGCAGCCGGCGAAACGACTCGAGCCGGCTCGGGTCCACTGCGCCGGTCCGGGCGGCGCTGGTGAGCTCGCACTCGGGCTCCGCGGCGGTATGCGTACATCCGCGCGGACACTGCCCGGTGTTGCGCTCGAGGTCGGGGAAGGCGCCGACCAGTGTTCGAGGGTCGACGTGCGCGAGCCCGAAGGTGCGGATCCCTGGCGTGTCCACCACCCAGCCGCCTGCGGGCAGCCGCAGCGCTATGGCCGAGGTGGACGTGTGGCGTCCACGTCCGGTGACCTGGTTGACCCGGCCGATCTCCCGGGACGCTCCCGGGACCAGCGCGTTCACCAGGGTGGACTTGCCGACACCGCTGTGTCCGACGAGCACGCTGACGCGGCCGCGCAGCCGCTCGCTCAGCTCCGACGTACGGCGCCCCCGCTCGGTCACGACGTACGGCACCGCCAGGGGGCGATAGGTCGCGAGCAGCGTCTCGGGGTCGGCCAGATCAGGTTTGGTGAGGCACAACAGCGGATCGAGCCCGGCGTCATAGGCCGCCACGAGGCACCGGTCGATCAGCCGCGGACGAGGCTCAGGGTCGGCCAGAGCGGCGACGACGACGAGCTGGTCGGCGTTGGCGACCACCACCCGTTCGACGGGATCGATGTCGTCGGCGGTGCGCCGCAGCACCGTGGCCCGCGGCTCGACCGCCACGATGCGGGCGAGCGACCCGTCCGCTCCGGTGATGTCACCGACGAGTCGGACATGGTCCCCGACTACGACGCCACGCCGGCCGAGAGAGCGGCTCTTCACACCCGTGACCGCTACGGCGCCGTCGCCGTGGGCGACCAGGCAGGTGTAGCGGCCCCGTGCCACGGTGACCACGAAGGCCCGGGTGGCATCGGCGTGGTCGGGACGCAGCTTCGTGCGGGGCCGGGTGTGTCTGCGGGGCCGCTCGTAGTGGTCGGGGTCCTCGACGTCGTGTGATCGGTTGCTCATGACACCAGCGCGGTCCAGGCGTCCGCGAACTCCGGAAACGTCTTGGCGACGCAGCTGATGTCGTCGACGCTGATCCCTTCTACCCGCAGCCCGAGCACAGCGGCAACCTGGGCAAGCCGATGGTCTGCATGGGTGTGGAACTCCCCGCCGCGCAAGGGCGCGGGACGTACGGCTAGCCCGTCGGCAGTCTGGGTGACGTCGCCACCGAGGCCGTTGATCTCTGCTGCCAGGGCCGCGAGCCGGTCGCTCTCGTGACCGCGCAGGTGCGCGACCCCGCGGATGCGAGAGGGCGAGTCGGCGAGTGCGCACAGCGCGGTGAGGACTGGCGTGAGCTCTCCGACGTCGTGCAGGTCGAGTTCCGCACCGGATACGGACCCGCTGCCAGTGACCGTGCAGCCACTGTCGTCGACCTGCACCGCGGCACCGAGGAGCGCCAGGATCTCGAGCATGCGGTCGCCTGCCTGCACGGTGACGCGCGGCCAGCCAGGCACTCGCACTCGCCCTCCGCACACCAGCGCGGCCGCCAGGAACGGCGCCGCCGAGGAGACGTCGGGCTCGATCGTCACCGAGCCGGCCGTTATCGGTCCGGGCGCCACACGCCACCTGTCTCCCTCGCCATCGTCCACGTCGACACCACGACTGCGCAGCGCTTGAACGGTCATCGCGACGTGGGGGAGGGACGGGACCGGCGGACCGCTGTGACGTATGTCGACGCCGCGGTCGAAGCACGCCCCGGCGAGCAACAACCCGGACACGAGCTGGCTGGACGCCGATGCGTCGAGCGTGACGGGCCCCCCGCGGACACTGCCCGTGCCCTTGACCGTGAACAGTGCGGGTGGGCGCCCGGCCTCGAGGTCGACACCGAGGTCATTGAGTGCTTGCAGCATGGGCGCCATGGGTCGCGACCGCGCGCGCTGCGCGGCCACGAAGGAGACCTCGTCGGTAGCGAGTCCCGCGATCGGCGGGACAAACCGGAGCACGGTCCCGGCAAGCCCGCAGTCGACCCTCGCCGGCCCCGCCAACGCGTACGGGACGACCCCCCAGTCAGCTCGGTCGTCGTCGATCCTGACTCCGAGTGCGCGTAGTGCTCCGACCATGAGCTCGGTGTCGCCGGCCCGCAACGGTCGGCGCAGGACGCTTGGCCCGTCGGCGAGCGCAGCCAGGATGAGCGCTCGGTTCGTCAGCGACTTCGAGCCGGGAAGGTCAACCCTTGCGTCGAGTCCGACCGCCCTGACCGGAGCTCGCCACGCGTTGAGCTCAGGTGACGGCGAGCTCGACACGAGCAGTCTTGGCGGCGCGCCGAGCCTGTCGCCGAGACATCGTGGTTGCGCGCTTGGCTTCGCGGCGGCCCTGCTTTCGCTGCTGTTTGCGGGCCTGCTTCAGCTCCCGCTTGGCCTCGCGACGCACCTGACGGCGCGACGGCGCCTCGTCCGTGGCGTTCCTCGTCGCGTGCCGGGCACGCCATAGCAGCCCCGGTTTGCCTTCGGTATCGACTGCAGCGAGCAGTAGACCGCCACCGGCGGAGAGGTTTTTGAAGAACAGCGTGCGCTGCTGCGACGCAGTCGCTGGGTCGCCCTCGTCCCAGAAACGGTGGGCTGCCAGCGTCGTAGGGACCAGGCTGGTGGCGAGCGCAGCAGCGGCCAGACGTGGCGCCTTCCCGGTGGCGAGCATGAGGCCGCTGACGATCTGCACTGCACCGTTGACCCGCACCAGGGTCTTGGGATCGGACGGGATCGGCGCCTGCGGCACGACACGGGCGAGTGCGGGCACGATCTTGTCGGTGACCGGCTTGGCTTTAGCGACCAGCTCGTCGGCGTGGCGGACGGAGTTGACCCCGCCGGCCACGAACATCGACGCGAGCATGGGCCGGGCGATCATCCTGGTGAGCGTCATGGAGACATTCATACCGCCTCCCAGCCGTCGATGTCGCGGTGGGTGCGGCAACGTCAGCCGCTCAACGGCACCGTCACGGTGTTGTTGCTGGAGTTTGGATCGTCGTTGTGGAGTCCGATGACCGACGCGGTGACGGGACCTGAGCTGCCGGGCTGCACCACCAGGACGAGCGGGTCGGGGGCAGCCTCGCCGGACGCAGAGCAGGAAAGCTGTACCGGTGTCTGGTTGGTGCACGACCACGACGACGTTTGCAGCTGTCCCGCCACCTCGGCCGGCAGCTCGACGGTCAGCACCATCTCGGTCACCGGCGCCGAGGCACTGGCCGTCACTGTCACCAGGGTGCCCGTTGCCTCGACCGTGCCGACGTCTAGGCCGACCGAGAGGTCAGCCGTCGTCACCGCAGGGTTGGTGTTGGTGGCGGTCGGTGTCGTGGGCTCAGGCGGAGGGGTTGGCGAGTCCGTCGCGGTGGCGGTCGGCGTCTCCGTCGGTGTTTCGGTTGCGGATGCGGTGGTCGTCGCGGTCGGGGAGCCAGACGTGGTGTCAGTCGGAGCGGGGCTGGTGGTCCCGGCCGGCGTGCTGGCCGTCGACGTGGCAGACACCGAGGCACTGGGTGTGACTGACAGCAGCGTCGTCGCCGCAGTGGAAGGAGCTGCTGTCGACGCGATGCCCAGAGGGGATAGCCGCTCCGGATTGGCTCGTCGGGTCCGCAGTGAGCGCGGGCTGTCTGGTCGCTTGTCGTCTCGCTGAACGACCTGGCCGGACTCCGTAGCGGTCGAGGCGAAGCCGGTGGCGCTGGAGACTGCTGGCACGACGGCGCGGGCCGCAGAACCGGACTCGGGGTGGAACAGGCCGCCGCCGCCGGTGACGCCGACGACGGTGACCGCCGCGGCCGTCGCTGCCGCCACGCCACCGGCGGCAACCGCCTGACTGGGGGTGCTGAGCAACGCGAGCACCTTCGCCAGGCCCGGAATCAGGGACCCGGTCGCCCCGGCGACGGTCGTGGCGGCCTGGAGGTACGCCACGGCAGCCGACCCCAGCAGCAGCGGAGCGAGCAGGCCGCGGAGGTTTCCGTTGACGTCGGCGAGCTCGTCGAAGAGCCCGGCGCAGCGAGGGCACTGCCCAAGATGCTCCTCCACCTTAGCGGCGTCGCGTCGCGACAACCCGTTGCGCACGAAGGCGCCGAGGTGCTCTGTCGTCCAGCGGCACGTGTCTCCGGCGGTATCCGCGAGATGCATTCGCAGGAACGCCTGCCGGAGGCCCTCTCGGGCTCGGTAGGCGAGCGCGGAGACGCCGTTGGCGCTGAGTCCGAGCAACACGCCGACCTCAGCGGGTTTCTGTCCCTCCACCTCGAGATGCCACAGCACCACCTGCCAGCGTTCTGGCAGCGAGGCGAAAGCCCGGGCTGCGGCCGAGCGTTCGAAGTCGTCCACAGCTGGGTCCTGGAAGGGTACGGAGCTCTCCCAGTGCTCGACTTCATCGGTGGGCTGGACGCGTCGGTCAGCTCGAATTCGATCGATGTGCAAGCGGCGGATGGCAGTCAGCAGGTAGGCCCGGAAGGCGAGGTCGGGCCCGCCACCAGCCTTGAGCACCGACAACACCTTCGCGAACGCCTCCGAGACCAAGTCGTCGGAGTCCGGCCCGCGGGTCAGCTGGCGGGCAAGGCGATGGGCAGCGTCACGGTGGCGGTCGAAGAGATCGCCGTACGCGTGGATGTCGCCGCCGCGCACGCGCGCGAGCAGCTCTGCATCACTGGGCGCCGGTGAGGCCGCGTCGAGGAGCGTCATGTCGGTTGCGGGAACGCAGTAGCCGGTCGAAGCAGGGTCGCTCGACCAGCTTGCGTCATAAACTCGAACCTTTCCCGTTACGTTCATGGTACGACCAGCAGCGTGGGCATAAGAAATGCCCTCTGAGCGCAGGAGGACTGCAGTGACGTTCACCTTCGGCCGGCGACGGCCGAATGCGCTGCCTGCGACCCACGCCGGCTCGATGGTCGCCCCGCCACGGCGCTTGGTACCCGAGCGGTTCGAGGGGCTGGTCGATGCGCTGGTCCACGACGGCGACGTGGGTGCTGTCTGCACCGAGATCGGTTGCGCGCTGGCGTCTGATGGTGCGTCGTTGCCCGAAGCCCTCGAAGCCCTGCGCCAAACCTATGCGCTCTCGAGCGGCCACGAGCCGACCTTCGAGGCCACCCGCGCCATGACGACATCGTGGTCGGAGGCTTCGCTGCAGTACCTCCACGCATTGTCCTGTGAGGACCCGCTCACCGGGCTCGCGAGTCTCGCGCACGTGCGGTCCAGGCTGTCCGAGATCTACCGCGAGGCCGATCGCCGCGGCACCAATGTCGCGTCATCGCATGCGCTCGTCGTGGTGGATGTGGTGCCGCCGGCAGCAGCAGCGCCGGGCCACGGGTCCACGTTCGACCGGGTGCTGCGGATGGCCGGTGTAGCCGAGTGCATCCGCGCCGTCTACTCCGGTGGGGAGACGCTGGGCCGGTTGGGAGCCGGGCGGGCAGTGGCCGTGGTCCAGCGAGAGACACGGCTGGGTTCGTCAGTAGCCGTGCTTCGCCAGCTGCTCGCGGAGTGGGGGGGAGATCAAGACTCGACTCCGCCGCTGTGTCGCCTCTGGATCGAACCGCTCCCGGTCGACAACGAGGCCGCCGGTCGACTGCTCGACGAGCTAGCGCGCTGAGCCAGCGCATGTGTGGCCGTTATGCCGCTAGCCGCTCGCCGGAGGACCTCGTCGAAGAGTTCGACATCGAGCGCGTGAACGTCTCAGAACGACTCGAGCCGGACTACAACGTGGCGCCCACCAAACCCGTCTACGCGGTGCTTGCCCGGCCCGCTACGAGCGACGCGGACGACCTCCCACGCCGCCAGCTCTCGGTCGTGCACTGGGGGCTGGTGCCGTGGTGGGCCAAGGACGTCTCTATCGGGAGCAGGCTCATCAACGCGCGCAAGGAGACAGTGGCAACCAAGCCCGCCTTCCGCCAGGCGTTCGGAGCACGCCGGTGCCTGTTGCCAGCCGACGGCTACTTCGAGTGGTACACGACGGCTGAGAAGACGGCGCGCGGGAAGCCGAAGAAACAACCCTTCTTCATCCGTCCCGCAGACGGCGGGGTGCTGGCGATGGCAGGCATCTACGAGATCTGGCGCGACCGCAAGCTCGACCGCGATGATCCGCTGGCGTACCGATGGACGTGTGCCGTCCTCACCACAACGGCCGAAGACTTCCTGGGACACATCCACGATCGGATGCCGTTGCTCGTCGAGCCTTCCTCCTACGCGGCCTGGCTGGACCCGAGCGCGCTCGACCCGGCCGGCCTGCTCGACCTCCTGGTGCCAGCCGCCCCGGGTCGGCTGGAGGCGTTTGCGGTCGACAGGCTGGTCAACGACGTCCGCAACAACGGACCCCATCTGGTCGAGCCACTCGCTCCGGAGCCCCGGGTGCAGACATCATCGGACGATGCCGTCGCAACGCTCGATTTCGACGTCCCACGGTGAAGCCGCGGTCCTGGTCCACCAAGCCCGGGCACCCAGCGCCACACTGGTGCTGGGTCATGGAGCCGGCGGCGGGTCTGGTGCACCAGACCTCACGGCGCTCGCACAGCTGCTGCCGCGACACGGGATCACAGTGGTCCGGGTCGAACAGCCGTGGCGGGTGGCGCGCCGCCGGGTAGCACCCGCGCCACGCGTGCTGGACGAGGTCTTCGTGACTGTTGTCACAGCTCTGCGAGCGCGCGGTCCGCTCGTCGTGGGCGGACGCAGCGCCGGAGCTCGCGTTGCGTGCCGCACGGCTCGACAGCTGAGCGCCGCCGGATGCCTGGCACTCGCATTCCCGCTCCACCCACCGGGACAACCGGAGAAGTCGCGGCTGGCAGAGCTCGAGGCGGCCGCGGTGCCGACGCTCGTGGTCCAAGGGGAGCGCGATGCGTTCGGTCGGCCGGAGGAGTTCCCGGAAGGCATCGAGCTAGCGATCGTTCCGGGGGCCGACCACAGTTTCTCGGTGCTCCGGTCCGGCCCGTTGGCGCAACCCGATGCGATCGGTGTGCTCGTCGAGGCGGTGCTCGAGTGGGTCACCCGGGAAGTCGCGTGAGCCCGGCCGGAATCCGCCGGCACCGCTCGCTGTTGTCGCCGAGGTCGGGGATTTCCGGAGGCGATTGCACATGGTCGGCACGACGTCTTGCTGTGCCGGTGCGTCCGCGCCCACGCGAGTAGGCTTTACGGCGATGACCCTTTCTCCTCAGGTGGAGACACCAGAAGACCGCGCGGCACGTTTCGAACGTGACGCGCTGCCTTTCGTCGACCCGCTGTACTCCGCGGCGATGCGCATGACACGAAACCCCCACGACGCCGAAGACCTGGTGCAGGACACCTTCGCGAAGGCATACGGCGCGTTCCACCAGTTTCAGCCTGGCACGAATCTCAAGGCGTGGCTGTACCGAATTCTCACGAACACGTTCATCAACACCTATCGCAAGAAGCAGCGTGAACCCCGCCAACACATGTCGGAGGAGATCGAGGACTGGCAACTGGCCCGAGCCGAGTCGCACACGTCGAGCGGACTCAAGTCTGCGGAGACCCAGGCTCTCGACCATCTCCCGGACAGCGATGTGAAGGAAGCACTGCAGAGCATCCCCGAGGACTTCCGCCTCGCGGTCTATCTCGCGGACGTGGAGGGTTTCTCCTACAAGGAGATTGCCGCAATCATGGAGACGCCGATCGGGACCGTTATGTCGCGGTTGCACCGTGGTCGGCGTGCTCTGCGCGAACTGCTTACCGATTATGCACGTGAGCGGGGTCTGGTCCCGTCCACACCGAATATCTCCGGCGATCCCTCATGAACCATAGCCCTGACGGTGACGTCGGCTGTCAAGAGGTCCTCGATCGCCTGTTTGCATTCGTCGACAATGAGATGCCGAGAACCGACTGGGAGCGGATTAGAGACCACCTCGACATCTGCGACCCCTGCCTGGCCAGCTATCGGCTCGAGTGCCTGGTCAAGGCGCTCGTCGCCCGGTCGTGCTGCGAAGATGCGCCCGCCCAGCTGCGGCAGCGCGTCATGGATGCGATCAGGTACCTGCCGCCGGCCTGAAATAAGAGCCGGCACACCCCTGCACTTCGTGCCAGATTGTAATCATCTGCGTACCTGTAGTAGCGTAGGACGTGACGCACCCACCCAGGGGCGCCTGAACGGCGCCTTTCTCACCGCTCCGGCGACGAGAAAGCCGAGTTGCACCAGCAAGCGCCAGGGGGTCAAACTCAACGGCGGCACAGCCGACAGCCGTCCAGCTCGTCGGCGTGTTCCAGGGGGGTGACGCAGTTGCGCGAACCGACAGCGGAAGCGGCTCTCTTCGCCGAAACCGACGCCGGTAAGCCGCTATCGACTGCGGAAGGCGTCGCGAACGCAAACGACGGCTACGGATTCCTGGCTTTGATGAGCGATGCACAGCCGATCCAGCCCATTAGGGTGGCATCGGTCCAGTCCATGCGAGCATAGGAAGGGGTCACCATGTTCTCAGCTACCTGGCACTGGAACCGGCGCTGACGGCGTAACCGATGAGGGAGGTGAAGGTTGCGACCTTCACTTCGCCCTCCGCTTGCGTACACACTTGCGCTAACCGTCGCGGCGGTGGCCACACTCGTGTGGGCCATCCGTGACATAACTGGCTTGGAAAAGATCTGGCTCGACATCCTGATCCTCGGGATCTTGACATGGGCCACGACGACGTTCCGCGCGCTGGCCGCGTCGGTGAGCGGTGTCGTCGCAGTGGCGTCCTACCCGATCGTCGGCCTCTACGGCGCGGTGATCGTAGCCGCCTTTGCGCTTCTCGCCTGGCGGCGCTCGTTCCCGTTCGTCAAACGCCTGTACAACGCCTCTCAGCAGGTTCTCGACACCCTCGCGGGCGGTCTGGTCTTCAGCATCGTGGTAGGCACTGACCCGGTTAAGCCGCTTCCACGCGGTGTAGAGCTTCTCGAGCTCGCGCTGGGCAGCGTGGCAGCCTACGCAACTCTGCTCGTCGTCAACGCAGCGCTGCTCTCGATCGTCGTCAGGCTCGACCAGGGGGTCAGCCCCGGCCAGGTGCTGCAGACGATTCTCGCCCCCACGATCCTGCCCATCCTCGGCTACGGCCTTCTTGGCCTGCTGCTGGCGGTGCTGTGGATCGGCGGGCTCGATTGGGCGTCAGCCCCGTTCATGCTGCTACCGCTGTTCGTGGCCCGTTGGGCCTTCGCGCAGTACGAAGCCGAGCAGGCGTCGCATGAAGCCGCGATTCACGCGCTCGCCAAGATGGTGGAGATCAAGGACCTCTACACCCGCGGCCACAGCGAGCGGGTCAGCCAAGGCGTGCTGAAGCTGGGCAGGGTGCTCGAGCTGGACGCGCCGAGGCTCCAGGCACTGGGCTACGCCGGGTTGCTGCACGATGTGGGCAAAGTCGGCGTGCCGCTGAGCGTCCTGCGAAAGAGCGGTCCGCTCACCGATGGGGAGATGGACGAGATCAAGCTGCATCCCACGAGGGGGGTTCAGCTCGTCGGTGATATCGACTTCCTCGGCGAGGCGCACCGCGGCATCCAGCACCATCACGAACGCCTGGACGGGTCCGGCTATCCCGACGGGCTCGCGGGCAACGCAATCCCAGAGTTCGCAAGGATCATCGCTGTCGCCGACGCCTTCGACTCGATGACGACGTCACGGTCCTACCGCGGGGCCCGCAGCATCGACGAGGCGGTAGCCGAGCTTCAGCGCTGCCGAGACACCCACTTCGATGCGGGCATGGTCGACGCGTTCGTTGCGGCCCTCAGGCTCTACGGCTGGGATCCGGTCACGCCAGAGTTCGCAGCGGCGCTGGCCGGTGCGCCGGTCACGATCGACCACGACGACCTCAGTCGCCTCGGCTCCGTGCCGGAGACCGCCGCCACCGACCCTGCTGCTTTGGCGATGGTCGCCGCGTCGGTCCAGACCGAACCGACGCCATGACCGATCTCATGACCGGTGTCCGGGAGCGGGCGCAGGCGCAGCTGCACGGCGCTCAGCGCCCCTCCTTTGCGCTCCGGGCGCTGGCATGTCTCGTCGTGGTGAGCGCCCTCGTCGAGACGGCCAGCTCCGGCATGGAGCATCTCTGGGTGGCGCTCGGGTTCGCCACGCTCATCGCCGCCGGCGAGCTACTGCGGGTCACCTACCCCAGCGGCAGGCCCCAGGCGCCGCTCGCGCTGGCCGGCGGGCTTGCGTACGCGTTGATGTGCTCGCTGCCCGAGGACTACGTGGGTCGCTCGGCCGGCCAACCCATTGCCGTGTCGGCCGTAGCCATGGCCGTGGGGGCGATACCCCACGCGGTGGCAGGTCGCCGGGTGGGCGTCGATGGTGTCGCGCAACGCATTCTGGTGGTCGCCGCAGTGGCGCTGGTGCACTGCCACGGTCCGGCGGTGTGGCTGCTTGCGGGGGACCGCCGCGTAGACCTGCAGCTCCAGGCGCTCGTCATGATCGGTGCCCTGCTCGTCGCCTTCGCCGTCGACCGGGCCGTCATGGCGGTGCTCATGCTCGGACGAGGCGGCACCTCCTTTGTCCGGCAGTTCGTCAACGAGTGCAAGGTCGCTCCCGGCATCGCTTTGTCCGTGGGAGTAACGGCTATTGAGCTGGCCATCGCATCGCAGATCATGGCGGGTCCGTGGGCGATCCCACTGTTCAGCATTCCGCTGCTGCTGACGCAGGCGTCCTACCGCCGCTACCACGGTGCGCGAAAGACGTACGCACAGACCATTGAAGCCTTGTCCAAGGCCACCGAGCTGGCGGGCTACACAACGCTGGGACATGCCCGCCGCGTCGCTGACCTGTCACTGAGCCTCGGGCGAACGTTGGACCTCGGGCCGCAGCCGTTGAACGCGCTCGAGCAGGCCGCCTTGCTGCACGACCTCGGGCAGATGTCGCTGCCTCATCCGATTCCAGGTGGGGTCACCGCAACACTGCCCCGGCCGCAACAACGTGAGCTCGCCAGCGCTGGCGCCCGGTTGATCGGCGAGGCAGAGGTGCCCGGCCACATTGCAGACATCGTCAAGCGGCAGTTCGACGGGGCCGGTGTCGCTGCCGACGATCGGCGAAGTGCACCGGC
>DATHBP010000246.1:0-12450 GCA_035296085.1 Nocardioidaceae bacterium
GCCTGTGGGAATCGAACCCACGACCTACGCATTACGAGTGCGTCGCTCTGGCCAACTGAGCTAAGGCGGCACGGCCGCGAGACCGGGGCGAGAGTCTAACGACCGCCGCCCAGGAGCCCGACCTCAGCACTTCTTCCCGTCCGGCGGCACAGCTCCCTCGACCAGATAGGACTCGACAGCCTCGTCGATGCACGCGCTACCCACGTGGTACGCCGTATGTCCGTCCCCGTCGCGAGTCAGCAACACCCCCGACTCGAGCTGGTCGGCGAGCGCAACCGCCCACTCGTACGGCGTCGCCGGGTCACGGGTGGTGCCCACCACGAGGATCGGCTCAGCACCGGCCGCGTCGATGACCGGCTGCGGCTCGCTGGCACGCACCGGCCACTGCGAGCACGCCAGCGCCCCCCAGGCGAAGAGCCGGCCGAACACCGGCGACGCCTGCTCGAAGCGCGGGATCGACCGCTCGACGTCTGCCACCGACACCTGCTGTGGGTGGTCGAGGCAGTTCACGGCGTAGATGGCCTCGTTGGAGTTGTCCGTGAAGCCCGTCGCTCCTCGGCTGGTGTAGTAGTCGGCGAGCTGCAGCAGCTGCGCGCCCTCGCCCTCGAACGCGGCGGTGAGAGCGTTGGTGAGAATCGGCCAGTACGTCTTCACATACAACGGCAGCCAGACGCCGATCACGGCGTAGCCCTGGGTGAGCTGGCGTTGCCCGTCCCCGGCGATCGGCGCGGCGTCCAGCTGGTCGAAGAAGTCGGTGATCCTCGCCAGCCCGGCGTCCACGTCGGTGCCGAGCGGACAGTCGGTCTGCGCCACGCAGTCCGTGACGTACGCCCGCAAGGCGGTCTGGAAGCCACCCGCCTGCACCAGGGACATCTGCTCGGGACCCATGGACGGGTCGACGGCGCCGTCCAGGACCATCCGGCCCACCCGCTTGGGGAACAGCTCGGCGTACGTCGCCCCGAGGTAGGTGCCGTACGAGGCCCCGAAGTAGTTGATCTGCTGCTCGCCGACGAGCGCGCGGAGGATGTCCATGTCGCGTGCAGCCTCGACCGTGGACACATGGCTGAGCAGGTCGCCGGAGCTGCGTTGGCAACCGGCGGTGAAGTCCCTCAACAAGCCCAGAGTCGTGCTGACCTCTGCGGCGGAGTCCGGGTCAGGGTCGGAGGCGATGAACGCGTCGAGCTCGCTGTCCGAGAGGCAGTCGACCGGAGTGCTTGCGCCCACACCGCGCGGGTCGAAGCCAACGATGTCGAAGCTGTCGAGCAGCCTCTCCCCGAACACCGAGCTCGAGTTCTCGACGTACTGCACACCTGAGCCGCCGGGTCCCCCGGGGTTGACGAGCAACGAGCCGACTCGGCTTTCAGCGTCGTTGGCGGCATGCTTGATGATCGACAGCGTCAGCGTTTCGCCCTGCGGCTGTCCGTAGTCAAGCGGGACCTCCACCTCGGCGCATTCGAAGATCTGCTTGCACTCCTGCCAGGACACCTGCTGGCTGTAGTAAGGCTTGAGCGCAGGGTCGCGCGGCGCCAGTCCGGCGGCCGGTGGCTGCGTAGGCGTGGCCGGTGGAGTGGTCTTGGTCGCGGTCGTCGCCGTCGGTGAAGGCTGCGCTCCCGGGTCTGCGGCACCCGCGCACCCGGCGACAGCGAGCAGGAGCACCGCAGCCCCCGCCCCGGGCAGGCGCCTGCCCGCTGTTTCCCGTCTCACCTGGCAACAGTACGTGGCGGCGGCGCGGGTGGTCGGTGACGATGCTGCTCCTTACGTGGTCGCTTGCAGGAGCCTCAGCGCAGGCCGATCATCATCGCCTCGACTGCCAGCAGCGGCGGCACGTTGGCCTCGAGCGCCTCTCGGCAGGCGAGTACCTCCTCGATGCGCGCCAGCGTCGCCTCCGCGGTCCCCGACCGGGCCATGGCGACAACGTCGGCGCGCAGCTCCTCGTTGACCAGTGCCGAAGCGGCCCCGATCTGCAGCAGCAGCACGTCGCGGTAGAACGACATCAAGTCAGTGAGCGCGCGATCGAGCACGTCGCGCTGAAGCCGCTTCGCCCGGGTCTTGTGTGCGTCGGTCAGCTCCTTGACCGCTGCCTGTGCGCCGCGTGGCTTCACGCCGCGGGTGCCCATGCCGAGGGCCTGCTCGAGCGCCGAGCGATCGCGGGCGTCGCGCTGCTCGGTCAACGGCGCGGCCTCCTCGGCGGCCGCCTTGACCAGGTTGTCGGCGGCGTTCATGCAGGCGCCGAGGTCTCGCAACCGGGAGGGCAGCGCGAGCACCTCGTGCCGGCGGTTGCGCGTCGCCTCGTCCGTGGCGAGCGCTCGAGCTCGGCCGATATGACCTTGGGACGCCCGTGCGGCGAACGATGCGAGCGGCTCGGGCACCCCGTCTCGCTGCACCAGCACCGCTGCGACCGCCTCGGCCGGTGGCGTCCGCAGGACCAGCAAGCGTGACCGCGACCGGATGGTCGCAACCACGTCTTCCACGGTGGGCGCGCACAGCAGCCACACCGTGCGCTCGGCCGGTTCTTCGAGAGACTTCAGCAGCGCGTCGGCGGCCTGTTCGGTGAGCCGGTCGGCGTCCTCGATGACGATGACCTGCCACCGCGAGCCAGCGGGCGAGAGAGCCGCTTTGCGGACCAGCTCGCGGACCTCGTCGACCTTGATCGACAACGCGGCCGTACGGACGAGCGTCACATCCGGGTGACTGCCGGCGAGCGCCGTCCGGCACTCCACACACTCGCCGCAGCCGCCGGTCGGGCAGACCAGCGCAGCCGCGAACGCGCGCGCGGAGTTGGACCGGCCGGAACCCGGCGGACCGGTGAACAGCCAGGCGTGAGTCATGCCGGCCGCTGACGGTTCGCCGGCCAGCGCGCGACGGGCACCGTCCACTGCCTGCCGTAGGACCGCCACTGTGGGCTCCTGGCCGACGACATCGGCCCACACCCCGTGCTGGGCGATCACCGCTGGCCCGCGTGGTCAGGCGTCTGGTGCGCGGGCGGCGCCGTTGCGTGCACATCACTGCGGCGCCGCCAGCGGTGAGGCGTCTCCACGGTGTGATCGGCTGCTCTGCCCGCCAACGCCAACAGCGGCTCGACCCGCGACCGCACCTGTTCGGCGAGGTCTTCGGCGGGCTGGCGCGCATCGAGCACCAGGTAGTGGTCCGCGTCGGAGGCCGCAAGGGTCAGGAAAGCCGCCCGAACCCGTTGGTGGAAGTCGTCGGGCTCTGACTCCATACGGTCAGCCGTCTCGAACCGGGACCTGCCGACGTCCGGTGGCAGGTCGAGCAGGACGGTGAGGTGCGGGCGCAAGTCACCGGTCGCCCAGCGTGCTATCCGTTCCACCTCGTCCGGCGCTAGCTCCCGCCCCGCCCCCTGGTAGGCGAGGGTGGAGTCGACGTAGCGATCGGTGACGACGACGGCGCCGCGCGCCAGCGCCGGTCTGATCACCTGGAACAGGTGCTCGGACTTGTCGGCGCCGTAGAGCAGCGTCTCGGTGCGCGCCGAGAGCTGGCCGGTCCCCGGGTCGAGGAGGAGCTCACGGAGCCGCTGGCCGACGGTGGAATCGCCCGGCTCGTGAGTCAGCACGACGTCATGGCCCTCCGCGCGAAGGATGTCGGTGAGCAGCTTGGCCTGGGTCGACTTGCCGGCCCCTTCACCGCCTTCGAACGCGAGCAGGACCCCGGACGCGGGGTAGAGACCCGCCTTGCCGAGCAGCGACCGGCGCAGGTCGCTCCACAGCGGGACGCCGCGGCGGTCGTCCATCTGCCGGTACGCCAGCAGGCCGACGCCAGTAGCCAGCACGGCGGCGATGAGGAACGTGATCGCCGCACCGTTGTAGCTGAGTGTCGTCCGGTCGCTGAGCCGGATCTGCTGCTCACCGATCACACCGGCGAGGAACGGCGCGATGGCGAGCACCAGCGCCAGCGTCAACCGGATCAGCGACTGCACGAAGGCGAACGTCCGGCCGCGCAGCTCGTCGGGGACCTGCAGCCCGAGCAGCGTGTAGCCGGTGATCCACGACGTGCCAGCGCACGCGCCGAGGGCCACCACGAGCAAGCAGACGATGACGAAGTTCTGGATGAGTGCGACACCGGCCAGCAAGATGCCGGCGAGGGTGAGCGAGAGCCCGAACAGCCGCTGGCGCGAGAAACCAGCCAGCAGCCGCGGCCCGAACCACATGCCGATGCTCAGTCCGAGGAACACCGAGCCGAACACGACGCCGTAACCAGGGTCGCCGGCACCGAGGTCGCCGACGTAGACCCGGGCGAGGCCGATGACCACACCGCCAGCCGCGAACGCGCCCACGATGCCGCCGATCAAACCCCGCACGAGCGGCGTCCGGCGGACGTAGGACCAGCCGGCGGCGATGGTGCGCCAGACGTTGGTCTGGTCGGCAGCCGCGACGGCTGATCCGCGGGGGATCTCCCGCAGCGTCCAGATGATGCATGCCGAGACCAAGAAGCTCGTCGCGTTGAAGTACAGCGCGAGCGAAGCCGGCGTGGCTTGGGACCAGCCGAGGAACGACGTCAGACCCTGGGCAAAGGCCGTCAGCAGCGTGAAGATGCCCGCTGCGGGCAGTGCGGAGCCGTACGTCGTCGCCATCGAGAGCTGGTTAGCCGCCTCCAGCCGCTCGCTCGGGACGAGGTTGGGCACGGTGGCGTCCTTGGCGGGCAGCCACACGAGGCTGACGGCCTCGATGAGGACCGTGGCGATGAACACCCAGGTCAGCGTGTTGACGATCGGGATCGAGGCGAACAGCAAGAAGCGCAGCACGTCGCCCACGACAAGCGTCGTACGCCGGTCGAGACGGTCGACAAGGTAGCCGGCCAGCGGGCCGATCACCACGGCCGGCAGCACCCGCAAGAACAGGACGCCGGCGATGGCGAAGTTCTTGCTCGCATAGCCGGCCCCGGCGAGCTCGCTCGCCATTGCCGTCAGCGCAAGCAGGCCTAGCCAGTCACCCAAGCTCGACAGGCCGAGCCCGAACCAGAGCCGCCGAAACGACCGCAGCCGCAGCACAGCGCTCAAGCTGTGTGCAGGCGCGGCGATCTCGTCGGCGTCCGAACGGCCCCTGGCCACGCGGGCAGCCTAGTGTCCGGCCACCCCCAGGCTCAGGCCTCGACGACCGGAGTCAGCTAGCCGGCGCAGCCCCTGCGCGTGCTGCCACGCTCTTGCTCGCGGCTCGCTTGCGCACCCGCTTCGTAGTCACCGAGGCTGTGGCGCCGCCGCTCTTCGCCGTGCGGTTGGTCTTGGCGGCGGTCGGCTTCTTGGTGGCTGCCTTCTTGGTCGCCGCCTTCTTCTTGGTGCGAACCGGCTTGGTGGCCGGACCTTTCTCGCGCTTGTCGGCAAGGAGCTCGGCCGCCCGTTGCGGCGTCACGGTCTGCGGGTCGTCGCCTTGGCGCAGTGTCGCGTTGACCTGGCCGTCGGTCACGTACGGCCCGAACCGCCCGCTCTTGATGACCATCGGAGCACCGGTGGCTGGGTCCTCGCCGAGCTCGCGCAACGGCGCCGCGGGAGTACGGCGGCCCCGTGCCTTCGGCTCGCGCAGCAGCGCCAAAGCCTCGTCGAGGGTGATCGTGAACAGCTGCTCCTCGGACTCCAGGGAGCGGTAGTCGCTGTCTCGCTTGACATAGGGGCCGTAGCGGCCGTTCGCGGCGGACACCTCGGCGCCGGAGTCGGGGTCGGTGCCCAGCACGCGCGGGAGGCTCAGCAGGGCGAGCGCGTCGTCGAGCGACAGTGTTTCGAGAGACATCGTCTTGAACAGCGACGACGTGCGCGCCTTGGTGCCCTTGGGCGCGTCGTCGTCGAGCAGCTCGGTGACGTAAGGCCCGTAGCGGCCGTTCTTGGCCACGACCGGCCGGCCGGTCGCCGGGTCGGTCCCGAGCACCCGCTCAGCGCCGGTCGGCTCGGCCAGCAGCTCGCGGGCCCTGTGCAGCGTCAGCTCGTCGGGCGGCAGATCCTCCGGGACGTTGGCACGGTTTTCGGCGGAGTCCTCGACGTAGGGGCCGTAGCGCCCCACGCGCACAGCCACGCCCTCTCCCAGGTCGAACGTGGACAGCTCGCGGGCGTCGATGTCCCCGAGCTTGGCGACGAGGCTCTCCAGCCCCGCGAGCCCCTCGGCTCCGAACCAGAACCGGTCCAGGACCTCGGCGGAGACCCGGCGTCCGGCGGCAATGTCGTCGAGCACGTCTTCGAGCTGGGCGGTGAACGCGTAGTCGACGATCCGTTCGAAGTGCCGCTCCAGCAGCCGCACCACCGCGAACGCCAGCCAGGCCGGCACCAGGGCAGTGCCCTTCTTGTAGACGTAGCCCCGCCCGAGGATGGTGCCGAGGATGGCCGCATAGGTCGACGGACGGCCGATCTCGCGCTCCTCGAGCTCGCGCACCAGCGTGGCCTCGGTGTAGCGCGCCGGCGGGCGGGTCTCGTGACCGGCGGCGGTCAACGCCGCCAAGCTGAGCGAGTCGCCCTCGGACAGCGCAGGAAGCCTCGTCTCGCGGTCATCGGTCATCGCCTCCGGGTCGTCGGCCCCCTCGACGTAGGCCCGCAGGAAGCCGTGGAACGTGATCACCCGGCCGGAGGAGGTGAACACGACGTCCTGCCCGGTCTGTGCGCGTGCCGCGACCCGGACCGTGACCGTGTGACCCTCGGCGTCCTTCATCTGGGAGGCGACGGTGCGCTTCCAGATCAGCTCGTAAAGCCTCAGCTGCTCGCCTTGCAGGCCTGTCGAGGCCGGAGTGGCGAACTCGTCGCCGGCCGGCCGGATCGCCTCGTGCGCCTCCTGGGCGCTCTTGACCTTGCTGGTGTAGAGCCGCGGCGCGCTCGGCACGTACTCGGCGCCGTACAGCTCGCGCACCTGCGTTCGCGCGGCGGCGACAGCTGACTCCGACAGCGTCACCGAGTCGGTGCGCATATAGGTGATGTGGCCGTTTTCGTAGAGCCGCTGCGCCACCTGCATGGTGCGAGCCGCACCGAAGCCGAGCTTGCGCGACGCCTCCTGCTGCAGGGTCGTGGTGCGGAACGGGGCGTACGGGGAGCGGCGGTAGGGCTTGGCGTCGACCGAGCTGACGCGAAATGGCTGGTCGCGCAACGCGGCGACGAGCGCGTGCGCGCCGGACTCGTCGAGGTGGACCACGTCGGAGCCGGCTCGCAGCTCGCCGGTCGCGGCGAAGTCTCGGCCTTGAGCGACTTTGGCGCCGTCGACGCTGGCGAGTCGAGCCGGGAAGGTAGGAGGCTCTGCCGCCTGGCCGCCATCGAAGGTGGCCTCGAGGTCCCAGTAGCCCGCGGCGCGGAACGCGATGCGCTCCCGTTCGCGGTCGACGACCAACCGGGTGGCCACCGACTGCACGCGTCCGGCCGACAGCCCCGACATCACCTTCTTCCACAGCACCGGGGAGACCTCGTAGCCGTACAGCCGGTCGAGAATGCGCCGGGTCTCCTGCGCGTCGACCAGGTGCGCGTCGATCTCCCTCGGGTTGGCGACAGCGGCAGCGATCGCTGCAGCGGTGATCTCGTGGAAGACCATGCGGCGCACGGGCACCGTGGGCTTGAGCTCGTCAAGCAGGTGCCAGGCGATGGCCTCGCCCTCGCGATCCTCATCGGTGGCGAGGTAGAGCTCGCTCGCGTCGCGCAGCAGGCTCTTGAGCCTCGTGATCTGCGGCTTCTTGTCCTTCGGCACGACATAGAGCGGTGCGAAGCCGTTCGCGACATCGACGCCGAGGCGGGCCCAGGGCAGCGACTTGTACTTCGCCGGCACCTCGGCAGCGTTGTTGGGCAGATCGCGGATGTGGCCGATCGAGGACTCGACGACGTAGTCGTCGCCCAGGTAGCCCGCGATCGTGCGGGCCTTGGCCGGTGACTCGACGATCACCAGCCGAAGGCCGGCGCCCGCGCGCTCGCCGGTCGTCTTCGTTGCCACTGCTGCGCTGCTCCTGACGTCGAGGTTGCGATGAACGGTAACGGTCCGCACCCCCACGATGTTCCGATTGAACCCCGGCACCAGCCGCGAAATCCAGCGGTAGCGTCGCCGGACGGCGCTGCAGCGGACGACCACCGCAGTGGTGTTGTGCCGTGCCGCAGCGGTGGCGACGCTCGCCCTCGGCGCGGCATGCGAGGGAGGATCTCGCGGGTCGATCAGCCAGGTGCGGACTCCCCCCCGCCCGCTCCAACCGCCGGCGCGACACCAGCCACCGCGGCGACCCCCACCACGGCCACGGCCCCGGCGACGCCGACACCAACGCCCAAACCGACGGCGAGCAGTACGCCGGACGCAGCCGTTGCGCGAACCGTGACCGTGCTCGTGGTGGGCGACATCATGCTCGGGCGAGCGGTGGGAAGGCGTTCTCGAGCAGTCGGCGACCTCGCCGCACCGCTACGCCCACTGCAGCGCGGTCGGCGCCGGGCTTGCCGCGGACGCAGTCGGGCTCACTGAGGGCGCCGGGCTCGCCGCCGGAGAATCCGGGGTCCCGACCGAGGGAGCCCGAGACGCCGCCGATGGAGTCGGAATCGCCGCCGGTGGAGTCGGGCTCGCCGTCGGCGCGGGAGTGACCGACGGCTGCGCGTCCGGCGTTGCCGGCGCGCTCGCAGTGCAGCCACCGACGAGCAGCACGACGGCGGAGATGATCAGCGCGCTCGCATCACCTCAGCCTGCCCCTGCGGCCGGGCAACTGCCCAGTTATGTGGGTCGTTGCCCACTCCGCGGGGCGGATCCGCCTAGCGAAGTGGGGAACTACCGTGCGAAGCTGGAAGGCGGGCGCACGCGAGCACCTGGTCAGTTGGCCGGGGTTGACCGCCGTGCTAGGCGGGCTGCGGCGCACGACCGATTCGCGCCGGTCAGGCTCGTACCGCCGCCCTCTCCTCCTCCTGCTCGGCGCCGATCGCCACCGTTCGCCGCTTGGAGATGTAGATGGAGACCGCGATGATCGCTGCGGCGACGAGGGCGATCCCGATGCGCAGCGGGTTGTTCTCGCTGGCGCCGACGCTCATGGTGACGATCGCGGGGGCGACGAGCAGCGAGACGAGGTTCATCACCTTGATCAGCGGGTTGATCGACGGGCCGGCGGTGTCCTTGAACGGGTCACCGACGGTGTCACCGATGATGGTCGCCTCGTGCGCAGGCGAACCCTTCCCGCCATGGTTCCCGTCCTCGACCAGCTTCTTTGCGTTGTCCCAGGAGCCGCCGGAGTTGGCCAGGAAGACCGCCATTAACGTGCCGGCGCTGATTGCCCCGGCCAGGTAGCCGGCCAGCGGCCCAACACCGAGCCCGAAGCCGACTGCGATCGGCGCGAGAATCGCCAGCAGACCCGGAGTCGCCAGCTCGCGCAGCGAGTCGCGGGTACAGATGTCGACGACCTTGCCGTACTCCGGTCGCCCGGTGCCTTCCATGATGCCGGGGATCTCGCGGAACTGCCGGCGCACTTCGAACACGACCGCTCCCGCGGCGCGGCCCACCGCGTTGATCGCCAGTCCGGAGAACATGAACACGACAGACGCCCCGATGATCAGGCCAACCAGCGTGTTCGGGCTGTAGACGAGTGAGTTGAACTCGAAGTCGCGCACACCCTGACCGGCATCGGCCAGGGCGACTCTGATGGCATCGGTGTAGGAGCCGAACAGCGCCGTGGCGGCCAGCACCGCCGTTGCGATCGCGATGCCCTTGGTGATCGCCTTGGTGGTGTTGCCGACCGCGTCGAGCTCGGTAAGAATCTGCGAGCCCTCGCCGTGCACGTCGCCGGACATCTCCGCGATGCCCTGAGCGTTGTCGCTGACCGGCCCGAACGTGTCCATCGCGACGATGACACCGACGGTCGTGAGCAGGCCGGTGCCGGCAAGTGCCACGGCGAACAGCGACACGACGACCGCGCCACCGCCGAGCAGGAAGGCGCCGTAGACCGCGGCGGCGATGACCAGTGCGGTGTAGACCGCGGACTCCAGCCCGATCGAGAAGCCGGAGAGGATGACCGTCGCGGCGCCGGTCAGCGACGTCTTGCCTACGTCCTTGACCGGCCGGTGCTCGGTGCCGGTGAAGTAGCCGGTCAGGGCCAAGATGATGCCGGCGAGCACGATGCCGATGACAACCGCCACGATGGCGACGACCCTCGGGTCGCTGTCGGAGGTGGCCCCGCCGGTCAGCTCGGCGAACGAGCCCGGCAGGTAGAGCAGTGCGGCCAGCGAGCACAGGACGGCCGACACCGCGGCGGAGATGTAGAACGAGCGGTTGATGGTCTTCAGCCCGCCCTCGCCGCGGCGAGGGCGGGTGATGTAGACGCCCAGGATCGCGGTGAGGACGCCGATCGCCGGAACGATCAGCGGGAAGACGAGTCCTTCTTCACCGAAGGCCGCCTTGCCCAAGATGAGGGCGGCGACGAGCATGACGGCGTAGGACTCGAACAGGTCGGCCGCCATGCCGGCGCAGTCGCCCACGTTGTCGCCCACGTTGTCGGCGATGGTCGCGGCGTTGCGGGGGTCGTCCTCGGGGATGTTCTGCTCCACCTTGCCGACCAGGTCGGCGCCCACGTCGGCGGCCTTTGTGAAGATACCGCCGCCGACACGCATGAACATGGCGAGCAAGGCAGCGCCGAACCCGAAGCCTTCCAGCACGCTCGGGGCGTCGCCGCGGTAGATCATGACAACGGCCGCGGCCCCCAGCAGACCAAGGCCGACAGTCGACATGCCCACGACCCCGCCGGTGCGGAAGGCCACCTGCATGGCAGCGTCGCGGTTGCCTTGGCGGGCGGCGGCAGCTACCCGTACGTTGGCCCGCACCGCGAGCCACATGCCGAGGTAGCCGATGCACGCGGAGAAACCTGCGCCGAGTACGAAGAAGATCGAGCGACCGACGCGGATCGAGGCATCGCCGGGGAGTATGAACAGCAGGCCGAACGCCAGCGCGGCGAACACCGCCAGCGTCTTGAACTGGCGGGTGAGGTAGGCGGAGGCGCCCTCCTGAACGGCGAGCGCGATGCGCTGCATGCCCTCGGTGCCCGCGTCGGCGGCGAGAACCTCCTTGCGGAGGACGGCGGCCACGACCAGTGCGATCACACCGATCACGGCGACGGCGAGAACGAAACCGACGTTGCCGCCGGACAACGAGACGCCTTCGCCGCTCTGGGCGAGGCTGAGCCCGGACATCGGTCCTCCTCTGCGGGACAAACGCCCCGGTGTCAGGTCAGGTCAACTGCTGGGCGCACGCGCGAACCCTCGGGCTGCCGCGAGGGACATCGCACACGGGTCACGAACCGGCGGGAGTCTACTGGCGCTCGCAGTCAGGTAACAAAAAGCTCCGGCGACGGCGCGTCAGCGCGGCCAGCGCATGCACACCACCGAACCGTCCGGTCCGGTGGTCAACGACAGGTCGGGTGCCAGCGCCTGCAACAGAGCGATCTCCGGCACCACCGACGGCGTGAGCTCGTCGCCCTCCGGCTCCGCCCACAGCGGATCGCTCGCGGCTGCCGCGCTGAGCACAGCCAGGGCCTGCTCCCCCTCGGCTGGGGCAAGCGGCGCCCTGTCGCGCACGGTCACCTCGACCAACGGGTCGTCGGCGAAGCCGATGACCACCGGGTCGGCGAGCCCTTCGTGGCGGTGCATCGACACCGCGCGGGCGCAGGCCTGCCCGACCGCGAGCCGCACGTCGTCGAGGACGTCCTCGGGGATGCCGGCTTTGCGGGCGAGGTCTGCCGCGACCAACCTCGTCAGCCGAACGAACGCGGGGTCGGGCGGGACGCTCAGCAGCACGTGCGACATGTCCGACGCTCAGCCGGCAGCAGCAGTTGCACCCGCGACGCTGTCGTGGATAGCGAAGACTTTCGTCAGCCCGGTGATCCGGAAGATCTTCAGCAACCGTTCCGAGGTGCAGACGAGCTCCATCGACCCCTCGTGGGCGCGTACCCGTTTGAGCCCCCCGACGAGGACGCCGAGGGCCGTCGAGTCGAGAAACTCGACCTTCTCCATGTCGACGACCAGCTGGTGGTGGCCGTCGTCGGCGAGACTGACCAGGCACTCGCGCAGCTTGGGCGCGGTGTAGACGTCGATCTCGCCGGCGACTTCGACGATCGTGTACTGGCCTTCTTGCCGGGTCTCCAGCGAGAGGTCCACGTGCGTATCCCTTCGATCGTCGGCAATCCGGGCGTGGGGGCATTGCGGGTATCGTCACGCCCACCGCATTCAACCACGCGAAGGTTGTCGGCCCTGGCGGGAGACTGACTGGCTGTGACCGAGGCTGCCGACACCGACACCATGGCTTGCCCCGCGCCCGGGCGCAACGGCCGCCGGCCCACCGTTGATCCGGCCGCCCTCGTCGCCCGGCTCACTGACACCCCTGGTGGCCACGAGCGGCTGCGGCACCTCGAAGTTCACCCGGCACAGGCCGGACGCTTCGGCGACTGGCCCGCGTGGGCCGATCCCGACCTCGTCGGAGCCCTGCGAGCCGCCGGCATCGCGCGCCCGTGGCAGCACCAGGTGCGGGCGGC
>DATHBP010000247.1:0-2133 GCA_035296085.1 Nocardioidaceae bacterium
CGCCCGCGCCGCGCTGGAGCGATTTCGCGCCCAAGGTGGTGGGCGCCTCGTCTTCGTCGGTTCGCTGCTCGGCAAGATCGCCACCCCGTACATGGCGTCCTACGTCACCAGCAAATGGGCCGTGCACGGGCTCGTCCGCACGTTGCAGATCGAGGCGCGAGAGACGCCCGGCATCCACATCAGCCTGGTGAGCCCCGGCGGGGTCGACACTCCCATCTACTCGCAGTCAGCCAACTACGCGGGGTACGTCGGCCGCCCACCGCCGCCGGTGGACACTCCCGCCAAAGTGGCCCGGGCGATCGTGCGCGCCGTCGAGCGGCCGCGACGCGAGATTTCCGTCGGAGCGGCCAACCCGGTGACGGTCTCCGGATTCCGAGCGTTTCCTGGCGTCTTCGACGCTCTCGTGCTCCCGTTGATGCGACTCGGCGGCTTGTCCCGCGAGCCCACCGATTCGCACGAGGGCAACGTTTTCGCCGCGCAGCCTGGGGGCGACGCAGAGCGTGGGGACTGGGGACGCCAGTGGCTGCGCGCGGTTCCGGTGGGTGCCGCCGTCGCCGGCGTGGCGGCGCTCAAAATGCTGCTCAAGACGCGGAGAGATCAGGGCTGACATCCGCACAGGCGGGCAGGATGGGGAGTCTTCCCGGGACGTGCGAAGAAATGGTGGCGACATGAGTGATGAGCTGGTGGGTCAGCAGGCCGCAGTGGTGCATCGGCGCATCGATTCACCCGTTGCCGCGGTGTGGTCCGTCCTCGCCGACGGCTGGATGTATGCGACCTGGGTAGTCGGCACTTCACGTGTCCGCGATGTCGACGCGCACTGGCCGGCTCCAGGCGCCAAGATCCACCACTCGTTCGGCCTGTGGCCGGTCGTCATCAACGACACCTCCGAGGTGCTCAGCTGCGAGCCGGAACGCGAGCTGACCCTCAAGGCGCGCGGCTGGCCGGTCGGTGAGGCTCACGTCACGATCACTGTGGAGTCGACCGGGACCGGCGAGACCTCGGTGAGCATCCGAGAGGACGTGGTCGCCGGGCCAGCGCTGGTTGTCCCCCGCCCGGTGCGCCAGTTCGCGATTGCCGCGCGGAACACCGAAGCCCTACGCCGTCTGGGTTATCTCGCCGTCGGTCGCGCTCACGACGCGCCGGGCGGACCCCCGGGTGTCGCGGTGCCCCCCGTCGACTGAACGGCAGGCGACCGCGGATCCCATGCAGACGTTCCTTCCCTATCCGGACTTCGAGCAGGCTGCCCGGGTACTCGACCAGAAACGCCTCGGAAAACAGCGGGTGGAGGTCATCCAGGTCATTCGTGGCATCACCCGGCCGGACTACGGCTGGCGTCATCACCCCGTCGTCTTGATGTGGCGTGGCTATGCGGAGGCGCTCGGCCGCTACGGCGTGACGTGTTGCGAGGTGTGGGTCGAGTCGGGCTTCGGCGACACCTGCGCCGCGACCATCCGCACCGACCTGCGCGCCGCGGGCGTTCACACGATCCGAACGCAGGCGGAGCTCGAGGCGGGCGGGGCGTTGCCGCCGTGGCTCGGCGACGAGGCGCTGCACCGCAGCCACCGCTCGGCGCTGCTGCGCAAGGACCCCCAGTACTACCGCGACGCCTTCCCCGGGGATCCCCATGACGAGGAGTACGTCTGGCCGGTGCGGTCGGAGGCGGTCGTCGAGGCGGAGCGTCGAAGGGCGCGCAACGCCGCCCTGAGAGCGCAACGTGCGCTGGCTCGGGCCGAGCAGCAAGCCGAGCGGGAGCGCCGGGCGCGGAGCCGGGCGGCGAAGCGTGGCTGGCAGACCCGACGGGCCCGGAGCAGCGGTGCCGTGAACCGATGACGCTCATGCCCGGGTGCCTCAGCAGACAGCCGTACTGGTTGAGCGCTGCCGGCCGTCCAGGGCCTCGATCGACTCCTGCAGCCCGCCCCAAGACACTCGCATGTCCTCGGTGTCTTCGTGCGGGGAGCGGAAAACCGCCACATACATCGCCACCTCGCACAAGTCCCACCACAGCGCGTACAGGTCGAGCAGTTCTTGATCGACGCGACGGCCGGTGGCTCGGGCGTACCGCTTCGCGACCGGATCGCCGGCCGAGCCCACGAGCATCCACAGGTCGCGCTCGGGTGGCGCTAGCAGCAGCGT
>DATHBP010000248.1:0-6951 GCA_035296085.1 Nocardioidaceae bacterium
GAGCACGGGCATCGGGTTCGCGACCACTCCCCCGGGTCTTGTATTGTTTGCGGCGGAGGATTCGCCTAGAGGCCTAGGGCGCACGCTTGGAAAGCGTGTTGGGGGCAACCCCTCACGAGTTCGAATCTCGTATCCTCCGCACCCGCCCGCCAGGGCAGACGGAAGGCCCCGACCGGTCACGGTCGGGGCCTTCGTCGTTCCGGAGGTTGCAGTTTGGGTTGCAGTTCGTGTGGCGGGCGGAGCCGGAGGACCCGGTAGGCGGTCCGCCGTCGGCGCCTGGGCGTCCCTCGCAACTCAACCGGGCTTGTCAGTGGTGCGTGGTAGGCCTGTTCTCCTACCGATCTGCTCCTCGGGCGAAGGGTGAACAGCGATGGCGGGGGAGAGCTACGTCGGCCACGAGGTCCTCAAGGCATTCGCGAAGAACAAGGTGAACGTGCCGAAGGAGGAGGCGAAGGAGCGCCGTCGCCAGGTGAACTACCTGCGGGAGCGGCTGGAGGACTACATCGCCGCCCACCCGGACTTCGACCTGGTGAAGCTCCGCGCGTCCGGCAGCACGGCCAAGCACACCGCGATCCGTCGCAGGCGCGGCACAGGGTCTGACGCGGATGTTGCCGCGTACCTGCGTGTCGGTGACCCCGGCATCGACGTCTCGACGGTACTGGCCTGGCTGGAGGAGCGCTGCAAAGAGGTCTACGGCAAGACGAAGGTCGCGGAGGACTTCAAGCCCTCCGACCACGCGGTCGGCATCACTATGCGGGGCTCCGGCTTGAAGATCGACGTGGTGCCCGTGCTCTACACCGGCGAGCCGGACGACCGGGGCTACCTGGTCACCAGCGGCGGCATCAAGGTACTCACCTCGGTCACGCTGCACCTGCGCTTCATCGAAAAGCGCAAGGGTGAGGCCGGCGACGGCTACCGGGAGCTGATCCGCCTGCTGAAAGCATGGATCCGCGAGAGCAAGGAGGGCGATCCGCAGCTGCGCTGCAAGTCCTTCCTGATCGAACTCTTGGTCGCGCATCTCTGGGACGTCGGTTGGAACGGAAAGCCCCTGCAGGTCGACGATTACCCGCAGGCGATCGAGCAGGTCCTCTCCTACATCGTCCGTACCGGCCTGAAGACACCGATCGTCTTCACCGACTACTACACGGCCGACGCGGTAAGCCCGACGAGAGACCCCATCCAGGTCTGGGACCCGGTCAACCCGGAAAACAACGTCGCTCGCGGCTACACCGAGTTCGACCGCCAGCGGTTGGTCAATCACGCCAAGACCACCCTCGACACCCTCACGACGGCCGCCTACGCGGCCACGAAGAGTGAGGCGCTCGACCTCTGGCGCGAGCTGTTCGGCCCTACTTTCCCGGGAGAATGATCATGACCGGCTCGTACTCCAGATCCGCTTCCGGCTCGTTCACGATCACCGATGCCCGCTACGTCGGAGGCAGAGTCGCCGCCGACCTGCGCCTGCTGTACAACCTCTACGGCGAGCCCTCCCACGAGAGAATCGGGAAGTTCGCCGAAGAGGTCGCCCTGCTTCTGCGAGACGGTTATCTCGACACCGTCGACTACGGCTTCCGCGACACCGCCACCAACGCCTGGAAGTTCCGCCTGCGCTACAAGGCCACGGTCGGCGGCCAACTCGTCGACTCACGACCCGGCAGCTTCCCGGACCCGGTCGACCTCACCGGCTACGCCTTTCACAGCTTCCTGAACTACAGCTCCGCCTTCTGGCTCTTGACCAGCAGCCAGCAGGCCGGGGTCAAGGAGGCACTGCCGATCTCTCGGACGACCGGCACCGCCCCGAGCGCCGCCGCGGGCACCAGCACCACGGGGCACGGCTACGCCCGCAACGGCACCGGCGTCTCACGCGACGTCTACGTCGCCTACTAGTCCAGCACCACCCGCAGGAGGAACGAGCACGTGACCAGCCAGGACGACCTGTTCCACCCAGTCCTCGAGTTGCCCGAGCCCACCCGACGCGCCCGCTACGACCGTCTGGTCGGCCTGGACGAGACGAAGCTGCGCCTACGCAAAGAGGCCGCGCTCCTCGCGGACCCGCGCCGGCTTCGATCCTGGGCCGCGCAGTACCACGGCGGCGACGTCGCCGCTCTCGCCCTGTTCGCAGACAGAGCACCGCTGTTCGTTTTCGCCGGCGACGTCGGCTCCGGCAAGTCCGTACTGGCCGAATCTTTCGGCTGCGACCTCGCCGACTGGCTCGATCTGCCGGTGTACCTGTACCGGCTCAAGCTCGCCACCCGCGGCAGCGGTCTGGTCGGCGAGATGACCTCCCTCATTGGAAACGCCTTTACCCACATGCACACGGTGGGCAAGCGCGCGTCGGGCTCTGAGGGAGCACGCGCAGTGCAGATTCTTGTCATTGATGAGGCCGACGCCCTGGTGCAGTCCCGCGAGGCACAGCAGATGCACCATGAGGATCGGGCCGGCGTCGACGCGTTCTTGGCTGGCATCGACAGCTTGGCCAGCGCCGCGCTCCCCGTCATCATCGTCCTGTGCACCAACCGGGTCGGCGCCCTCGACCCGGCCGTCATGCGCCGCGCTGCGGCCACGTTCACCTTCACCCGCCCCGGCGACGAGCAGCGCCACGCGGTCCTCACCCGAGCACTCGACGGACTCGGCATCCGACCGGAGACCATCCACAAGGTCGTCGAGCTCACCGGCCCGACCAAGGACCGCCCCGGCTACACCTTCTCCGACCTCACCCAGCGCCTGGTCCCGGCAGCCGTCTTCCGCGCCTTCCCCGACCGACCCGTCATGGACGAGGACCTCCTCGCCCTTGCCGAGGAGCTGGAGCCCACCCCCGTCTTTACCGAGGAGCGCTGATGGCCCACCTACCCGCCCCCGGCCCCACCAGCGTCCGCACCACCGGCGACTACTACCAATGGCTCGTCGCCTGGGAGGCATGCCTGACCCTCCTGCGTGAGAACACCGCCCGTTCGCACAACCCTGTGCGCGCCGTCGGCGTCGAACTTGACGGCGTCGGCAATCTCGACGACGTAGTCCTGCTGCGTGATATCCCCCCGAACACCTACAAGCAGGTCAAGTACGCGGTCGACAGCGCCACACCGGTCAATACGGAATACCTGACCAAGCCCACCGACAGCGGCGGCCCGTCGATTCTCAAGAAGATCGCCAGGACGTGGAAGCAGTTGACCGCAGACGGCGGCAGCGTCGAACTGCACCTGGTCACCAACCGGGCGGCCGACCCCGCCGATGACCTGGTGAAGGTCTGCGATGCCCGCACCGGGCTGCTGATGCCCAAGGCAGCCATCGGCGGAGACAAGTCGGATCGCGGCAAGGCCCGCGCCAAGTGGGCTGAAGAAGCAGGTCTGACCGCGGCCGAGCTCCTCGACCTGCTGTCGGTTCTACACTTCGACCTGTCGGTGAACATGGTCAAGTACCAGGAACACCTGCAGCTGTTGATGGCCATCGCGGGACTGCGCCATGACCAGCAGGCGTTGGAGGCGGGGGCTGGATGGGTCGCCAAGATGGTCCGGGACGGCCAGCGCGAGCTCACGCTGGCGATGGTCGAGACCGCCGTCGACGAGTTGGCCCTGAAGGCCGGCCCCGCTCGGGCCGTCCTGTCGATCGCGACCCTTAAGCCAGACCCGATGGCACCGGACGCCGACCACGCCATTGACTGGGTCGACCGCTTCGAAAGCGACTCCGAATACACCAAGCGTCGGCCCTTGTCGCCGAATACTTGGGCCCAGCTGCAGGCGGACATTGAGGCCGCGCCTGGATGCCTCCCTGCCGGTACGACCGCTGTCTCCGTCACGGGCAGCATCCGTCTAGCACCAGCCTTTCTGGTTGGTACCACCTTCCGCATGGTCACCGGGACCGACCTCGCGGTGCTGCAGCGGGGGAGAGCAGGCAGCCAGCTCTGGTCTACCAATGACCCATTTGAGACTGCTTTGGTCCCGGAAGTCGCTGAGTACGAGATTGGCCAAGGCGACGAGATCGCTGTTGCCATCGCGGTCGCGACGGAGATCACCAGGGACGTCCTGGAGTACCTACACGAACAGAACCTTCCGGTCGGTAAGCTCATCGTTCTCGCCCCGCCGAGTGGCAAAGCGAACGACGGCTCCGTCCCCGGCAGCACCGCCGCCAACGCCTTGGCAGTGGGCATCCGCGATCACCTCCGCCGCTCCACCCGCCGAGTTCAGCGCATGCACCTTTTCCTCGCCTGCCCGATGGGACTTGCTGTTCTACTGGGCAACCGATGGAACCGGCTGTGCCAGACCATCGTTTATGAGGACATCAAGATCGGCGACGGATACGAAGTGGCATTCACCGTGGAGGCATAAGAGGCCCAGGCCCGAGAGGCCGGACCTCAAAGTGCAGAGGGTTGGTGGGCACGCTTAGTACTCCAGTCTGACTTTGCGATCTTGCAGCGGACCCGGCTGGGAACGGGTACAACCACCGCGTGATCATCGGTTGGTGTGTGGACAAACGAAGATCGTGCGGTGGCCGCGGGCCATAGCGTAGACCCTGCCCGCTGGCGGATGATGTTCGACCAGATCATGGCCCGGATCGCGGGGCGATTCGGGCGGGTTGAGCCGCGGGACCGCCCGCGCCTATCTGCTCGGCCTGCTGTCGAGCGTCGAGCGCAAGAACTGCTGGCAGCTGGCCGAACAGGCCGGTCATGTCCGGACCGGGCCGATGACGTGTGAACCGTCCCGGGACCGGTGTAGGTGGTCAGCCCTGGTCACGGTCGACTCCGCGCAACTCGAGGCAGGCCAGAGCCTCCATCAGACCCGGAGCGGTTCACCCACGAGCACGGCCCTCTTACCTTGACCCCAGCCAGGCGGTGCCGCAGTATCCCCTACTCCCCGAAGACGCGATCGACCTCACGATCAAATTCCACACACTCGTGCAGATATGCATCAATATCGGAGCGGTACTTGAGAGCGATCCGATCGAACAACCACTTGTCGATCTCGCCAGCCTTGCGGGCGTACGCGTCAACTACATTCACGATGACAATCTCGTCGCCCTGACCAGCTATCCAGGCGCGCAGCTCACCGCTCCAACGGCTCCATGCGAGCAGGGGCTCAGCAGGCAAAGTGAAGGTGATCTCGAAGGACTCTTGTCCGAACGTCTGCCTGCTCTGCGCTACGGGGAGTTGGGCATGGGTGATGTAATTGCGCAGCCCTTTCAAGAATTTTGCCTCCACGTCATTCTTAAACATGGAGGCGACCTTACTTCGGTATTCATTCATCAGCGCCGAGTCATCTTGGAAGTACTCCTTCATGAAACAGCGCTGCTGATCGACCCGCGTACTCATCCCCATCAGCACGTTGTGCAGAAGCCGCTCAGCCTCAGAAAGAAGCCGGTCGTGCACCTCGGGATTGTGCACGTCGAGGATCGGACCAGATACCATCGGGTTCTGCAGTTCGGCGACCAGGGACTTGTACTGCGCGACGTTTCCCTGAAACACGTACCCTATGCGCTTGACTCGGTCTCCGAGCGCGATGGCGCGACAGCCCGACGAGGCATTGAGCCGCTTCTGCCAATCCAGCAGGGAAGGTCGCCCCGCTTTCTCAGGAGCCGTCTGCTCGTCGGCAGGATCGGGCTGAACACCAGTCTCGGTCACGCCGCATGACATTACCGGGCCCATAGGTACGACGCAGACGGATTTCAGCTCAGACCAGACCTGCCCCGAACTCGGGCCTGGCCGCCTCGGACGTCAACGGCAGCGGCTCCTTCCGCTCTTTCCGGTGGTCACTGGGCTGATCGACTCCGTAGGGCATAGATGCGCCGTGACACTCACCGCGTGACCGATACGACACCGCACGCGCCAGACGGCCCCGGCCCATCTCCGGAGCAAGCAACCGGGCCAGCGAGGTTGTCGGCGACAGGCATCCGCCGGGTGCGGTTCCCTCTCATGCGCTGGGTGCTCGCGCCTCGGACGGCCTGGCAGGCCCGTCGGCTGGCGGCCGAGTTCGGGCCAGGCATGGACGCTCGCACTGCCTGGGTGATGGCGCGGCTGACACGGCACCCGGAGGAGCACATATACGCGATGCGGCTCCTGAACGATGAGGAGAACGTCGGCTGATCTCCGTCCGAGGGCCCGTTGCCGATGCGGCCCTCACACCGCCAGGACCGTCATTGATCAGGTGCAACATGGCCATCTCTGGTCTCAATTTTAGTCTCATTCACCCCCGTCCGGGGCCGTCCGAACCGCCTCCCATCACCCGCTCAGCTGCAGGTCAGGACGGGTATGGATCCCGCCGGACCCCCGGGCGAACATTTGGAAAGCGTGTTGGGGGCAACCCCTCACGAGTTCGAATCTCGTATCCTCCGCAGCCCGCTGAACAGCGGAGACGAGGGCCCCGACCGGTGAACCGGTCGGGGCCCTCGTCGTACCGTGGCCGAGGCGGCGCGGCGGGCCGCGTTCCCGGGCTCGGCCGTGCGCGCCGGTACGCGGCCGCCTCCGGTGTGTACTGGTGTCTTGCAGGTGACGTAACGGCATGTGCTGTCGTGGGGGCGGCAAGCGAAAGGCAGTGTCCCCGATGACCTTCGACGCACCCGTCCCCGCGCCCCGCCGCACCGTCAGGATCGGTGAGGCCGCCGCCCTGGCCGGCACCACGCCCCGCGCCGTCAGGCACTACCACCAGGTCGGCCTGCTGCCGGAACCCGAGCGTGGCCCCGACGACCGGCGCCGGTACGGCTACGAGGACATCGTGCGCCTGCTGTGGATCCGGCGCATGACGGAGGCCGGGCTGAGCCTGGACGACGTCCGGTCCGTGCTCACGGCGGACGACAGCCGGACCCGGCAGGCGGTTCTCGAAGCCCTTGATCACGACCTGGCGGAGAAGGAGGCGGTCATCCGCCGCCAGCGCGAGGTGCTGCGCCGCCTGCGCAGGGCCGACAGTGACGTCGGGCTGCTCTCCCCCGCCGTGGGGGAGGTGCTCGACCGGCTCGGCGCGGGCC
>DATHBP010000249.1:0-26666 GCA_035296085.1 Nocardioidaceae bacterium
GCGCTGGAACGCGGCTCAGAACAGCGCGGAGGCCAGCCGTTGGCGCGCGGAGCGCACCCGCGGATCGTCGGTGCCGACGATGCCGAACAGCTCGACGAGGCGTTTGCGTACGCGGTCGCGCTCGTCGCCGGCCGTCGCGACGACTAGCCCGAGCAGCCGCTCGAACGCGTCGTCAGCGCGGTCGGCGACGAGGTCGAGGTCGGCCACCTGAAGCGCCAGATCGACGTCGTCGGGGGCGCTGGCCGCCTGCGCACGCGTCGCTGTGTCGTCCAGACCGCTCGTCCTGGCGAGCAGCTCCGCCCAGGCGAGGCCCGCCGTGGCATCCGGGTCGGCAGGTGCTCGGGCGAGCAGGCTGCGGTACTCCTCGGCGGCGGCGGCGTAGTCACCGCGCTGCATAGCCGACTCCGCGGCCGCCAGCCTCGGGTCACCAGCGGGCTCGGCCTCGGCAGCCTCCGGGGCGGCGGCCTCGGCCGGCGGCTGGGGGGTGGCTGTGCCGACGATGCCGTTCGCCGCGGCGACCTTCAGCAGCTCGTCGATGAAGCGGCGCACGTCGGGCTCGGGCAGCGCTCCCTGGAACAGCGGTACGGGCTGGCCCCCGACGACCGCGATCACCAGCGGGATGCTCTGCGCGCCGACAGCGGCGGCAAGCTGCTGGTTGGCCTCGACGTCGACCTTTCCGAGCAGGAACCGCCCGGCGTACTCCTGGGCCAGCCGTTCGAGCACGGGGCTCAGCCGTTTGCAGGGTTCGCACCAGTCGGCCCAGAAGTCCAGGACGACGGGTACGCGCAGCGACTGCTCTACGACGTCGGTCTGGAAGCTCTGCTCGGTGACGTCGACGACATAGCTGCCGGCGCCGGCGGCGGTCCCCCCAGCAGCGCCCGGCGCCTCGGCCGGTCGAGCCAGCGTGGAGAGGTCGATCGCACCTGGACGGGAGAAGCTGCCGGCGGTCATGCCCTCATTGTCGCGGACCGGACCAGACCCCGCGCACGCCGCCCTCCGTACGCCGGAACGGAAGGTTGGTCAGAACTGCGCCCGCTCGCGGTATTCGCCCCACTCCGCGCGCAGCGCGTCACAGATCTCACCGAGCGTCGCCTCGACCCGGGCGGCGTCCAGCATCGGCGGGATCACGTTGGCCTCCTCGCGTACGGCCTGGACCATGCGCTCGAGAGCGGCGTCGACTGCGCTCTGGTCGCGGTGCTGGCGGCGCTCGCCGAGCTCGGCCACCTGTTCCACCTCGACCTCGTGCGACACCCGGAGGATCTCCAGCTCGCCGGTCACGGTCGACTCGTGGCAGTTGACGCCCACGATCCGCTTGTCGCCCTTCTCCAGGTGGCGCTGGTAGGCGAACGCCGCGTCGGCAATCTCCGCCATGAACCACCCGTCCTCGATCCCGCGCAGAATCCCCGACGTCATCGGACCTACCGCATGCTCGCGGTCGGTCCCGCCGCCCATCTCCAGGATCTTTGCGAAGATCTGCTCGGCCTGCGCCTCGATCTCGTCGGTGAGCGCCTCGACGTACCACGAGCCACCGAGCGGGTCGGCGACGTTGACGACGCCGGTCTCCTCCATCAAGACCTGCTGGGTCCGCAGCGCGATCTCCGCTGCCCGCTCCGTAGGCAAGGCGAGCGTCTCGTCCAGTGCGTTCGTGTGCAGGGAGTTCGTCCCGCCCAGTACGGCTGCCAGTGCCTCCACCGCGGTGCGTACCACGTTGTTGTACGGCTGCTGCGCCGTGAGAGAGACACCGGCGGTCTGGGTGTGGAACCGCAGCCACTGCGCCTTCTCGCTGCGCGCGCCGTAGACGTCGCGGAGCCAGCGCGCCCAGATGCGTCGCGCCGCGCGGAACTTGGCGATCTCCTCGAAGAAGTCGATGTGCGCGTCGAAGAAGAACGACAGCCCCGGAGCAAACCTTTCGACGTCGAGGCCGCGTGACTGGCCGAGCTCGACGTAGGCGAAACCATCGGCGAGCGTGAACGCCAGCTCCTGCGCAGCCGTGGAGCCCGCTTCGCGGATGTGGTAGCCGGAGACGCTCAACGGCTTGTAGTCGGGGATGTGCTCGGCGCAGTACTCCATCAGGTCGCCGATGAGGCGCAGGTGCGGCTCCGGGGGGAACAGCCACTCCTTCTGCGCGATGTACTCCTTGAAGATGTCCGTCTGCAACGTGCCGTTGAGCGTGGCGAGGTCAGCGCCTTGCCGCTCCGCGGCCACGAGGTACATGCAAAACACCGGCACCGCTGGGCCGGAGATGGTCATCGACGTCGTCACGTCTTGCAGGGGGATCGCGTCGAACAGCGTCTCCATGTCGTGTGCGGAGTCGATGGCGACTCCGCAGTGGCCCACCTCGCCGAGCGCCTTCGGGTCGTCGGAGTCCCGGCCCATCAGCGTCGGCATGTCGAAGGCGACGGACAGGCCTCCCCCGCCGGCGTCGAGGATCATCTTGTATCGCTCGTTGGTGTGCTTGGCGCTGCCGAACCCGGCGAACTGGCGGATCGTCCACGTCCGCCCCCGGTAGCCCGTGGGATAGAGCCCGCGGGTGAACGGGAACTCCCCCGGCCAGCCGATGCGCTCGAAGCCGGGAACGTCGCTGCCGGACGCAGGTCCGTACACCGGCTCGACCGCAAGATCGGACACCGTGGTGAAGTCTGCGTCGCGCTTCGGGCTCGCGTCGAAACGTCGCTGCCACCGTTCGCGGCCCGCCTCGATCTCCGCTGCGCCCATCCCGAAAGTCTAGGCGCGCGGCCGGGTTAGTGCGCTGGGTCCGCCCAGCCGCTCACTGTGCGCGGGCGCGGAGGCCCGAGTGCTGAATGAGGCGCTGGATGGTCAGGTCTCGCTCGTGGGGCTTGGCGACGTAGCGGATGTCGCGAAGGCCCTGGTCCTGGGCCGCGGACTCGAAGACGAAGTGGCCGAAGCCGAAGATCCGGCCCAGGAACGGCTTGTCGACGGTGATGTCGAGGATCCGGGCGATCGGCATCGTGGCGACCCGCCGCGCGAACAGCCCCTGGATCCGAAAGACCCGCATGTTGGTGATGACGAACCGGTCGACGTGCTCGACGAGCGCGAGCCAGCCTGCATGCGCGACAACGGCCACGGCCAGCAGCAGTGGCAGCCAGGCGACCTGCAGCGAGCTGAACCAGAAGATCACCAGCAGACCGACCGCGCCCAGGCATTCCGCGGCCGGCCGCACGTAGACGACCCAGTGGTGGCGGACCTCGTCGATGACGTGCTCGCCCTCGTCGACGAGCAGATGGCTCTCCACCTTGGGGTCGGCGACGGTGCGGTACAGCCAGCCGAGCATGGCGGCTTGTCAGCTGAGCAGCGCGCTGAGGAAGCGGATGACGTTGGTGAACCCGTCGGCGATCAGCGACGCGGTGTTCTGCACGAGGTCGGCAGCTGCCGCGGGCTTGGTGATCACGTAGAAGATGGCGAACGCCACCACGAGCAGCACGACGATCTTCTTGATCACGCCGCTCAACCGCCCTCCGCTCGACCGGGCCACTGTGCCACCGCCGGTGGCTATCTCGTTTGTAGCGCATGCCGGGGCCGCGACGGGAGAGGCGCGCGGACGGGCGGCCTCCGCCTCAGAGCGCGTCGACCACGCGGTCTGCCGCGGAGTAGGGGTCGAGCTCACCCGCCAGCACCGCGACCGCCAGGTCATCGAGCCGGTGGTCGCCGTGCATGCCGGCGAAGCGTTCGCGCAGCCCGGTGAGCGCGATGGCCTCGATCTCGTCGCGCGCCCGGCGGCGTCGCCGGCGTTCCAGCTCGCCGGACTCCGCGGACCACTCCCGGTGCGCCTCGATGGCCGCCACGACGTCGGCGATGCCCGTGCCCGTGTGCGCGACGGTCGAGACGATGCGCGGACGCCAGGCGCCCGCGGCGCGAGGCGACAGGGACAACATCGAACGCAGATCCTTGACGACCTGGCCGGCACCGTCGCGGTCCGCCTTGTTGACGACGTAGACGTCGCCGATCTCCAAGATCCCCGCCTTCGCTGCCTGGATGCCGTCTCCCATGCCCGGGGCCAGCAGCACGAGCGTGGTGTCGGCGAGGCCCGCGACGTCCACCTCCGACTGGCCCACGCCGACCGTCTCCACCAGCACCTCGTCGCACCCGGCGGCAGAGAGCACCCGCAGGGCCTGCGGGGTCGCCCACGACAAGCCGCCGAGATGACCACGCGTGGCCATCGAGCGGATGAACACCTCGCCGTCGGTGGCGTGGTCCTGCATCCGCACGCGGTCACCGAGCAGGGCACCGCCGGAGAACGGCGAGGAGGGGTCGACTGCCAGCACCCCTACGCGCTTGCCCGCCGCACGCAGCAGTCCCACTAGGCCCGAGGTGGTCGTCGACTTGCCGACTCCAGGTGCGCCGGTGATGCCGACGATGTGCGCGTTTCCGGCGTACGGCGACAGCAAGGCGGTCGCGTCCCGCAGCAGCGGCGACGCATCCTCGACCAGGGAGATGAGACGGGCGACGGCGCGCGGGTCGGCCGCTCGCGCCCGGTCGACCAGATCGGCAAGATCCGGCTCGGCGCGGCGCGACCGCCACGCGGGAGCCGAGGACGTCACGCCTTCGGCACGCGGACGACCAGCGCGTCACCTTGTCCGCCGCCACCGCACAGCGCGGCCGCACCGATGCCGCCACCGCGGCGCGCGAGCTCGAGCGCCACATGCAGCACGACGCGGGCGCCCGACATGCCGATCGGGTGGCCGAGCGCCACCGACCCGCCGTTGACGTTGACCCGCTCCAGGTCGACCCCGAGGTCACGGGCGCTCGCGAGCCCGACGGCGGCAAACGCCTCGTTGATCTCCAGCAGGTCGAGGGCGTCGACGCCGATGCCTTCCTTGGCGCACGCCTGGCGGATCGCGTTGGCCGGCTGGAGCTGCAGGGACGAGTCCGGTCCGGCGACGACCGCATGCGCGCCGATCTCGGCCAGCCAGTCGAGCCCGAGCTGTTGCGCCTTCTCCTTGCTCATGACGACGACGGCGCAAGCACCGTCGGAGATCTGCGACGACGACCCGGCGGTGATCGTCCCGTCCTTTGCGAACGCGGGTCGCAGCCTGGCAAGGGTCTCGGCGGTCGTGTCTCCGCGGACCCCCTCGTCGGAGTCGACCACGAGCGGGTCGCCCTTGCGCTGAGGGATCGTCACGGGCACCACCTCGTCGTCGAAGACGCCGTCTTTCCACGCCATTGCCGCACGCTGGTGCGAGCGGGCGCTGAACTCGTCCTGCTCCGCTCGCGTCAGCTCGTACGTCCCTGCGTTGCGGGTCTCGGTGAGTGCGCCCATGCCCTGGTCGGTGAAGACGTCCCACAGGCCGTCGTAGGTCATCGAGTCGACCAACGTGGCGTCGCCGTAGCGAATGCCCTCCCGCGACTTCGGCAGCAGGTGCGGGGCGTTGCTCATCGACTCCATGCCGCCGGCGACGACGATCTCGAACTCGCCGGCGCGGATGAGCTGGTCTGCCATCGCGATGGCGGAGATGCCGGACAGGCACACCTTGTTGACGGTGATCGCGGGCACTGTCATCGGGATGCCTGCCTTGACCGCCGCCTGCCGGGCCGTGATCTGCCCGGTTCCCGCCTGTAGCACGTGACCCATGACGACGTAGTCGACCTGCTCGGGGCGCACGCCGGAACGCTCCAGCGCCGCGGCGATGGCGAGGCCACCGAGATCCGCGGCGGACAGGTCCTTGAGGCCGCCGAGCATGCGTCCAATGGGCGTACGGGAGCCGGCGACGATCACAGAGCTGGTCATAGCCGCAACGATAGGCGGCGGCGGGGACGAGCAGCCCCGGGAGTCGTGTCGAGCCGGTCACAGTCGCTCGCGACTCCAGACTGAGGGCGAGACCATGGCCTCGGTGGACAATCCGGTGGTCGACGCGCGGAGGGAGGGACGGTGGGCGAACAGCTCTTCCTCGGCATCGATCACGTCGGCATCGCCGTGCCCGACATGGACGCCGCCCTCGCGTTCTATCGCTCGACATTCGGACTCGAGGTGGTCCACGAGGAGACCAACGAAGACCAGGGCGTACGCGAGGCGATGCTTGCCGTCGGGGACTCGCCGGTGTCCATCCAGCTGCTCGCACCGCTGAGCGACCGGTCTCCGCTCGCCGCGTTCCTCGCCAAGCGCGGTCCCGGCATCCAGCAGCTGGCCTACCGGGTGGCCGACGTCATGGCAGTGACCGCCGTCCTGCGTGACCGCGGCCTGCGGCTGCTCTACGACGAGCCGCATCCTGGTACCGCGGGCAGCCGCATCAACTTCGTCCACCCCAAGGACGCGGGCGGAGTGCTGGTCGAGCTCGTCGAGCCGGCGTCCGGACCAGCCTCGTGAAGGAGATCCGCGACGCAATCCTCGCCGATGCGCCGGCAGCCGACATCGCTGGGCTGCCGGTGCCGAAGACCTACCGCGGCGTGACGGTCCGCAAGTCCGAGACCGCGATGTTCGACGGCATGGCGCTGGCGGACAAGGACCCACGGCAAAGCCTGCACGTCGACGAGGTCGCGGTACCCGAGCTGGGGCCTGGTGAGGCACTGGTCGCCGTCATGGCCTCGGCCATCAACTACAACACAGTGTGGACGAGCATCTTCGAGCCGTTGTCGACGTTCGCCTTCCTGGAGCGCTACGGCTCGACGTCCGCGCTCGGCAAGCGTCACGACCTGCCCTACCACGTCGTGGGCTCCGACCTGTGCGGAGTCGTCCTGCGGACCGGGGTCGGCGTGCACGCCTGGCAGCCTGGCGACGAGGTGGTGGCGCACTGTCTCTCGGTCGAGCTCGAGCAGCCCGACGGGCACGACGACACCATGCTCGACCCCGAGCAGCGGATCTGGGGCTTTGAGACCAACTTCGGCGGCCTGGCCGAAGTGGCGCTGGTCAAGGCCAACCAGCTGATGCCCAAACCACGCCATCTCACCTGGGAGGAGGCCGCCTGTCCGGGCCTGGTCAACTCCACGGCCTACCGCCAGCTCGTCAGCTCCCACGGCGCAGCCATGAAGCAAGGCGACACGGTGCTGATCTGGGGCGCCTCGGGCGGTTTGGGCTCCTATGCCACTCAGCTCGCCCTGAACGGCGGGGCCACCCCGGTCTGCGTGGTGAGCTCGCCGGACAAGGCGCAGCTGTGCCGGCGCATGGGGGCCGAGCTCGTCATCGACCGCCAGGCCGACGGCTACCGGTTCTGGAGCGACGAGCACACCCAAGACCCCAAGGAGTGGCGCAGGCTGGGCTCTCGGATCCGTGAGCTGACCGGCGGCGAGGACCCCGACATCGTGTTCGAGCACCCTGGCCGCGAGACGTTCGGGGCGAGCGTGTTCGTCACCCGCCGCGGCGGGACGATCGTCACCTGCGCGTCGACGTCCGGCTACGTCCACCAGTACGACAACCGCTACCTGTGGATGCACCTCAAGCGGATCGTCGGCTCCCACTTCGCCAACTACCGAGAGGCGTGGGAGGCCAACCGGCTCATCGCGCGCGGCCGGGTACATCCGACGCTCTCGAAGACCTATCCGCTCGAGCAGACCGGACAGGCCGCGTACGAGGTTCACAAGAACCTGCATTCGGGCAAGGTCGGAGTACTCTGCCTGGCACCAAAGGAGGGTCTCGGCGTGCGCGACGTGCCACGGCGGCAAGCACATCTCGAGGCCATCAACCGATTCCGCGGCACCTGACGCCCGTCCGCCACCGCGGTCCCACGGCGACGACAACACCAGCGAGGTAACCACGATGGCCGATGAGCGAGGCCTGTCGATCTTCGACTCGACCCCCGAGCGTGCCCCCTTCCCGGTCACCCGTCGCGGCGGCTACGACCGCGCTGCAGTAGACGCCTACCTCGCCGACGCAGAGTCCGAGCGTGTAGACACCGCACGCCGGCTCCGCGAGCTGGAGGACGAGCTCAGTTCCCTGCGCGAGCGCCTCGCGGAGATCGACGAGCCGACGTACGCGGGCCTGGGCGGCAGGGCTGCCGAGCTGCTCCGGCTCGCCGAGGAGCAGGCCGACGCGATGCAGGAGGCAGCCACCCGCGAGGCCGACGACATCAGCGCCCGGGCGGCTGCGGAGGCCGCTGCCGTGCGGGCGGACGCACAGCGCGATGCCGAGCAGACCCGGCTCAGCGTGATGCAAGAGCTCGAGCAACGACGTGTGTCGGCGCTCGCGCACGTCCAGCAGCTGCGAGCGCACGCCGAGCACGAGGCCAGCGCTTTGGTTGCCGGCGCCCAGCGTGAGGCCGCGCAGCTGCGGCTCGCCGCGGAGCACGAGTCCACCACGCTTCGCACGACAGCGACCCGGGAAGCCGAGCAAGCCCGGGCCGCGGCTGACCGGGAGGTCACCGAGGTACGCCGGACGCTGGCCGCCGAGCGCGAGCGCCTAGCCCACGGGACCGCCCAGGGCCATGCTGCCGCGATGGAGCAGACGCGCCAGCTCATCGCGGAGTCCGAGGCACGGGTCAACGCCGCCAGTCAGCAGGCACAGGCGGCAATGGCGGCGTCCCAGCAACACCGTGAGGAAGCAAAGCTCGACGCGGAGCGGCTGAGCGCCGCAGCCCGGGCCCAGGCCGAGCAGATCGTCTCGGCCGCGCGCACGCATGCCGAGCAGCTGGTCGCACAGGGACGTGCCGAGGCCAGCCGGACGGTTGCCACGGCGCGCCAGCAGCTCGAGCAGCTCAAGAGCCGCCGGGACGGCATCGTCGCCCAGCTCGCGTCGCTGCGCGACGTGGTCGCTTCGTTCGCGCCGGAATCCACGGTGAGCGGCGACGGTGGTGCCACCGTGCGGCCGGACGCCCCGGTGCCAGCCGAGGAAAACGTGGCCGAGCGAGCGAGTCGCTAGTGCCCCGCCCGGCAACCGCTCGGCCCGGTCGATGACCGAGCGCGCGGGCGACGGCACGCCGGGCCACGTGGCGGCGACGGCGCAGGACGGGCCGGCCGACGTCGTGGAGCACATCGCCGAGGCCCTCGATGAAGCCCACGAAGCGTCCGAGGACGCCCACAAGGCCACCGTTGAGGCGCAGGAGGCCAGCCAGGAGGCTCACTCGGCAGCCGACGAAGCGCATCAGGCGGCCGGCGAAGCACACCAGGCCGCCGGCGCGGCCCAGGGAACCGCTGAGAGCCTCGCGGTCGCTGCGCAGGCCCCCGGCGACCAACCGGCGGATATGGCCGAGGAACTGCTACGCGACTACGAGCCCACGCGCGGACAGCACCCGTACGGACGACCCGGCCGTCCCATGGCCAAGCACTCGCCGTTCTACCTGGGGTTCTGGGGCGGCCTCGGGGTCCTCGTCGCTGTCGCCTTGGCGAACGTCGTAACCAATGCGCGTTCGGTGCTCGTGCTCGTCGTGGTGGCAGCGTTCCTCGCCGTCGGGCTCAACCCGGCGGTCGAGCTGCTGATCCGCCGGGGTGTCAAACGAGCATGGGCGGTGCTGGTCGTCTCGTTGTGCCTGATCGTCTTGATGACCCTGTTCGCCATCGAGGTCATCCCGGTCATGACCGACCAGATCACCGCCATCAGCGCTCGAGCCCCCGAGTGGATGGACCAGCTCCGTCGCAACGAGACGATCGCCGACCTCAACCGGCGCTATGGCGTGCTCGACCGGGTCGAGGCCCAGTTCGAGAGTGGCGCGGTCGCCGACCAGGCCTTCGGCGGGATCATCGGTGTCGGCAAGGTCGTGCTCAGCGCAGTGTTCAGCGCGCTCATCGTGTTCGTTCTCACGCTGTACTTCCTTGCCAGCCTGCCGCAGGCCAAGCGGGCTTGCTACCGGCTGGTCCCTGCCTCCCGCCGCGAGCGTGTCTCACTGCTCGGCGACGAGGTCTTGTCGCGGGTGGGCGGCTACGTCGCCGGTGCGTTCATCGTCGCGACGATCGCGGGGCTGTCCGCGATGGCTTTCTGCATGGCCATCGGGCTGGGTGAGTACGCGATCGCGCTCGGCATGGTGGTCGCCGTAACCGACTTCATTCCGCTAGTGGGCGCGACCATCGGCGCAACCGTTGTCACCGCGATCGGCTTCGTCACCTCGCCCGGCATCGGGGTCGCCTGCCTGGTGTTCTTCCTGGTCTACCAGCAGCTCGAGAACTACGTGATCTACCCCCGGGTCATGAGCAGCTCGGTCGACGTGCCTGGGGGGGTCACGGTCATCGCGGCACTTCTCGGTGGCGCCCTGCTCGGCATCGTTGGGGCACTGCTCGCCGTCCCCTTGGCAGCCGCCCTGCTACTGATCACCCGAGAAGTCGTCGCACGTCGCCAAGACGCTGTCTAAGCGTCCGGCGCCTGCACACGCTCTAGGCGTCGCTGGGCGTACGCCATGCCGTCGGCGCACTCCATGGGTCCGTCCCACGTGCGGGGCAGTGGGACCTGCACCGCGGGAGCGATCCGGGCGACGATCTCGTCGAGCACGCGTTCGGCGTCCCCCACCCATAGGTGCTGGGCGCCGGCTACCCCGACCACCTCTGCCGACGGCACCCGGGCGAAGCGCCGGCGGGCGGCGTCGGGTCGTAGGTAGTCGTCGCGCTCGGGTACGACGGCGAGCAGCGGCTTGCCGGAGGCGGCCCAGGAGTCGAGGTGCTCGTCACGTGCGTAGCGCAGCGGCGGTGACAGCAGGACGGCACCGCGCACACTGGGATCGCAGCCGTACATCAGCGCCAGGTCGCTGCCGAACGACCAGCCCACCAGCCAGATGTCCGGCAGGTCGCTGAACTCGGCGTACTCGATGGCAGCAGCGACGTCGTGGCGCTCTCCGCGGGCGGAATCGAAGCTCCCGTCGCTGGTCCCCTGCAGGCTCGCGGTACCCCTGGTGTTGAAGCGCAGCACCGCGAGGCCGGCCAGCGCCGGGAGCCGGTAGGAAGCCTTGCGGAACAGGTGGCTGTCCATCATGCCGCCGTGGGTCGGGAGCGGGTGCAGGCAGACCATCGTCGCAACCGGCGCGGTGTCCAGCGGCTGCGCCAGCTCGGCGACCAGGGACAGCCCGTCTGCGGTCTCCAGCGTCAGCGCCTCGCGGCGAGCCGGCAGGATGGAGATGGCGCGAATCGTGGCCACGGTGACCGGCTACCGGGCCGGGCGGCGGCCGCGGGCGCGCCAACAGCCGGTGTGCCAGTGCCGGCGCTCGTCCAGGCTGGCGTCGGGGGCGAGTGCGTCGTGTGCCGGCCAGGCGACCACGTGCGGCGTAGCCATCGGGATGAGCTGCTGGCAGCCCGGGCAGCGGTAGGGCTTCGTGGCGGCCGATCCGGTGACCTGGCGGACCACCCACTCGCCGTCCGGCCAGTCCTCCACCTGCTGGTGACCGCCGCTGAGCGGACGAGGATCGGGCGCTTTCGCGGACCGACGCCGAGACTGCCGTCGTCGTGACATGGGCTCTGTGTCTCGGTGCCGCTAGGCCGTGGAGTAGTCGCGAAAGCCGCGGCCGGTCTTGCGCCCGACGTATCCAGCGGTCACCAGGTGCTCGAGCAGCGGGGCGGGCGCGAACCCAGGCTCGCGGAACTCGAGGTACAACGTGCGCTGGATCGCCAGCGACACGTCGTTGCCGATGACGTCGAGCAGCTCGAAGGGGCCCATCGGCAACCGGCAGCCCTCGCGCATCGCCGTGTCGATGTCGTCGGCGCTGGCGTAATGCGCCTCCAGCATCTTGACGGCGTCGTTGAGATAGGGGAAAAGCAGCGCGTTGACGATGAACCCGGCCCGGTCGCCACACGACACCGGGTGCTTGCCCATCGACAGGCACAGCGCGCGCACCGTCTCGGCGACGTCCTCTGCGGTTGACACGGTGGAGACAACCTCGACGAGCTCCATCACCGGCGCGGGGTTGAAGAAGTGCATGCCCACCACGTCGGTCGGCCGCTTGGTGACCGACGCGCAGGCGATGATCGGCAGCGACGAGGTGGTCGTAGCCAAGATGGCGCCGGGCTTGCAGATCTCGTCGAGGTTCTCGAACAGCGCACGCTTGTGGTCGAGATCCTCGGTGATCGCCTCGACGACGATGTCGACGTCGGCGAGGTCCTCCAACCGCGTCGTGTGCAGGATTCGCCCGAGCGCAGCCGCCAGCGCGGGCTCCTGCAGCTTGCCCCGTTGCACCGCCTTGAGCATCGACCGGGACACGCCCTCGCGGACCTCGTCGGCGCGGGCCTGGGTGCGCGCGACCGAGACCACGTCGTAGCCGGCGCGGGCGAAGACCTCAACGATGCCGATGCCCATTGTCCCGGCGCCGACGACGCCCACTCGGGTGATGTCGCGGCGCAGCGTATGCGCTGCCGGCACGGCGGCCGGCGTCTCGGCGTCGTCGACGACTCCTGGCGAGTCGGGCGCTTCGTAGGTGTAGAAGCCGCGCCCGGACTTACGGCCGAGCAGACCGGCAGTGACCATCTGCTTCAGGATCGGCGCCGGAGCGTGCAGACGGTTGCGACCCTGCCGGTACATCGTGTCCAAGATCTCGTACGCCGTGTCGAGCCCGATGAGGTCGAGCAGCGCCAGCGGGCCCATCGGGTAGCCGGCGCCAAGCCGCATCGCTGCGTCGATGTCTTCGCGGGAGGCGTAGCGGTTCTCATACATCGACACCGCGTGGTTGAGATAGCCGAACAGCAGTGCGTTGGCAATGAACCCCGCCTTGTCGCCGATCACGACCGGGTTCTTCCCAAGCCGGCGAGCGAGAGCCTGTACGTCGGCGACGACGTCGGGCTCGGTGACCACGGTGCTGACGACCTCGACGAACTCCTGCACTGGGGCGGGGTTGAAGAAGTGCATGCCCACCACCCGGCGCGGCTCGGACGTCGCCGCCGAGATCGCCGTCACCGACAGCGAGGACGTGTTGGTGGCCAGTACGGCGTCGGGCCGGACGATCTCGTCGAGCTGGCGGAACACCTTCTGCTTCACATCGAGGTGCTCGACGACGGCCTCGATGACCAGGTCGCAGTCAGCCACGCCGTCCAGTGCGGTTGTGAACGTGATGCGGTCGACCAGCTGGTGCTGCTCCTCGGCGCTGAGCTTGCCGCGCTTGACTGCCCGGGCGGTCGAGTGCTCGAGGTGCTGCCTGCCGCGCTCGAGCTGCTCCTCGGTCTGCTCCACGCCGACCACGGCGAAGCCGTTGCGGGCGAAGACCTCGGCGATGCCGGCGCCCATCGTGCCCAGCCCGATCACGCCGATGGTGGAGAACGTCCGAGACATCACGCCAGGTTAGCCTTCGATGCCGTGCGCCTCGTGATTGCCCGCTGCCAGGTCGACTACGCCGGCCGGCTCACCGCGCACCTGGCGATGGCGCTGCGCCTCATCGTCGTCAAGGCCGACGGGTCGGTGTCCATCCACAGCGACGACCGTGCGTACAAGCCGCTGAACTGGATGAGTCCTCCGTGCACGTTCACCGAGGCTGACGAGGACGGTGCCCGGGTGTGGACGGTGGCCGGACGCGACGGCGACACGCTGCGGATCACGATCGAGGAGGTGGTCCACGACTCGGCACACGAGCTGGGCGCGGAGCCGGGCCTGCGCAAGGACGGCGTCGAGGCGCACCTCCAGCAGCTCCTCGCGGAGCACCCGAGCGCCCTCGGTCCTGGGTTCGCGGTCGTGCGCCGCGAGTTCCCGACCGCGATCGGCCCGGTCGACCTGCTGTGCCGGGACGACCAGGGGGGCACCGTCGCGGTGGAGGTGAAGAGGCGCGCGGAGATCGACGGGGTCGAGCAGCTCACCCGCTATCTCGAGCTGCTCAACCGCGACCCGCTGCTGGCGCCGGTCCGCGGGATCCTCGCTGCGCAGCAGGTCAAGCCGCAAGCCCGCGTGCTGGCGTCGGACCGTGGCATCTCGTGCGTCACCGTCGACTACGACCAGCTGCGTGGGCTGGACGACCCCAGCGCCCGCCTCTTCTAGCGTTGCCGCAGCGGCGGCAGCGCGTTCGCGGCCCGGATGACGTCGACGATGCGTGCCATGATCGGGGTGAGCCCGTAGTCCTTCGGCGTGAAAACTGCAGCCACACCGAGGTCCTGCAACGTCCGCGCATCGGCGGCGGAGACGATGCCCCCGACAACAACGGGAACCTCGGTCAGCCCCTCGTCGCGCAGCGCGTCCAGCACCTGCGGTACGAGCTCGAGGTGCGACCCGGACAGGATGGAGAGTCCGACGCAGTGCACGTCCTCGGCCACCGCGGCCGCCACGATCTCGCTCACCGTGAGCCGGATCCCCTGGTAGACCACCTCGAAGCCGGCGTCCCGGGCGCGGACGGCGATCTGCTCGGCGCCGTTGGAGTGCCCGTCGAGCCCCGGCTTGCCGACGAGCAGCCGTAGCCCTCCGCCGAGCTCCTCGCTGGTGCGCCGGACGTCGTCGCGGACGGCGGCGAGCTCTGCTCCTGCCGATGCCGCGGCCCCCGTCGCCCCCGCCCCCGCGCCGAAGGCGCCGACCGCTCCAGCCACACCCGTGGGCGCTCGGTACTCACCGAACACCTCGCGGAGTGCGCCAGCCCACTCCCCCGTGGTCACTCCCGCGCGAGCGCACTCCAGCGTGGCGTCCATCAGGTTGGTGGTCGACTTCGCGTCCGTACGCAGCCGCGTCAGCGCGGCGTCGCAGCGTTCGCCGTCGCGCGCCGCCCGCCACGACTGGACTGCGTCCACCGCGGACTGCTCGACGGCCGGGTCGAGAACCTGGACGATGTCGTCGATGTCGGCGGTCAGCGGCGACGGCTCGGTCTGCGGGAAGCAGTTGACACCCACCACCTTCTCCTCGCCGGACTCGATGCGCGCGCGCCGGGCGGCGTGCGAGGCGACGAGCTGGGCCTTGAGGTAGCCGGACTCCACTGCGGCCACCGCGCCGCCGAGTGCCTGCACCCGGTCGATCTCGACGCTCGCCTGCACCACCAGCTCGGCGACCTTGGCCTCGATGACGATGGAGCCGGCGAAGATGTCGTCGTAGTCGAGCAGGTCGGACTCGAACGCCAGCACCTGTTGCATGCGCAGCGACCACTGCTGGTCCCACGGCCGGGGCAGCCCCAGCGCCTCGTTCCAGGCGGGCAGCTGCAGCGCCCGCGCCCGGGCGTCCTTCGACAAGGTGACGCCCAGCATCTCCAGCACGATGCGCTGCACGTTGTTCTCGGGCTGGGCCTCGGTGAGGCCGAGGGAGTTGACCTGCACCCCGTAGCGGAACCGTCGCATCCGCGGGTCGGTGACGGCGTACCGCTCCTCGGTGATGCGGTCCCACAGCCGGGCGAACGCCCGCATCTTGCAGGTCTCCTCGACGAAGCGCACTCCGGCGTTGACGAAGAACGACATCCGGCCGACCACCTCGTCGAACCGCTCGGGCGGGACCTGTCCGGAGTCGCGGACGGCGTCGAGCACGGCGATCGCGGTGCACAAGGCGTACGCCAGCTCCTGCACCGGCGTCGCGCCGGCTTCCTGCAGGTGGTAGCTGCAGATGTTGACCGGGTTCCAGCGCGGGACGTGGTTGACGGCGTACGCGATCAGGTCGGTCGTCAGCCGCAGCGAGTGCTCCGGGGGGAAGATGTAGGTGCCCCGGGAGAGGTACTCCTTGAGGATGTCGTTCTGGGTGGTGCCGGACAGCTGTGCGGGAGCCGCCCCCTGCTCCTCGGCGACCACCTGGTACAGCGCAAGCAGCCACATGGCGGGCGCGTTGATCGTCATCGACGTGTTCATCGCGTCGAGCGGGATGCCGTCGAAGAGCCGGCGCATCTCCCCCAGGTGCGGGATCGGCACACCGACCTTGCCGACCTCGCCCCGCGCCAGCTCGGCGTCCGGGTCGTATCCGGTCTGCGTGGGTAGGTCGAACGCCACCGACAGGCCGGTCTGGCCTTTGGCGAGGTTGCGGCGGTAGAGCGCGTTGGACTCGGTGGCGGAGCTGTGGCCGGCGTAGGTGCGCATCACCCACGGCTTGTCCCGCATGACCGCAGCGTACGGCCGGAACGCCGGTGGGGCCCGGACGTGGCTAGACGCTGACCTCGGCAGGCTCGAGCCGGAGCACGCGCGTCAGCTTGGTCTTGGCCAGAACGCGGCGCAGCGAGCCGTGGCAGCCCCGCAGCACCAGCTGGCGCCCCTCTTGATGAGCTCGACGGTGAGCCGCGGCAAGTACGGCCAACCCGGTGGCATCGACGGAGTCGACACCACTCACGTCGAGGACCACATCTCCGAAAGGCACTTCATCGAGCGTCCGGGCGAGCGCCGTCCGCACGACAGCGACGCTTCTCGCATCGAGCGAGCCGGTCAGCACCAGGCCATCGGCTGTGGGGCTGACGTTCATCGCGCCTCCCATTTGCCGACGGCCGGCGGCCGTCTCTGTCAGATAGACGCAGAAGAGCCGGATCTGGTTGCCTCTCACCCTCTGTATGCACAACCTACCTTGCTGTAAGCAGCGTAGCGGCCCTATTCGGCCGCGCCACGCGCTCGCTAGCCGTCGTAGGCGAAGAACCCGTTGCCGGACTTGCGGCCGAGGTCGCCGGCGTCCACCATCCGCGACAGCAGCTCGGGTGGGAAGAACTTCGCATCGGCGGTGTCGGCGTAGATGTTCATGCTCGCGTTCCGCAAGACGTCGACCCCGGTGAGGTCGACGGTTGCAAGCGGCCCCATGGTGTGCCCGAAGCCGAGCCGGCAGGCGGTGTCGATGTCCTCGGCGCTCGCCACCCCGCTCTCGTACAGCGCGACGGCCTCCATCGCCAGCGCACAGATGAGCCGGGTGGTGACGAAGCCCGCCACGTCCCTGTTCACCACGATGCACGTCTTGCCGACCGACTCCGCGAAGTGGCGTGCCACCGCCAAACTCTCGTCGCTCGTGCGGTGACCGCGGACGAGCTCGCACAGGCGCATCATCGGCACCGGCGAGAAGAAGTGTGTGCCGACGACCGACTCCGGGCGTCGGGTGGCGGCGGCGATGGTCGTGACCGGGATCGCCGAGGTGTTGGTCGCGAGCACTGCACCGTCCTTGCACACGTCGTCGAGCTGGGCGAACACCTCCAGCTTGACTGGCAGGCTCTCGAAGACCGCCTCGATGACCAGGTCCGCGTCCGCCGCCGCGCCTACGAGGTCGGTCGTCGTGGCGATGCGGTCGAGCGCTGCCGCTTGCTCGGGCGCGCTGAGCGTCCCCCTCTCCACGAACCTGGCGAGCGACTTCTCGACGCTGGCCTTCCCGCGCCCCAGCGCGGCCTCGTCCACGTCGCGGAGCGCGACCTGCCACCCGGCGACGGCGGCCACCTGGGCTATCCCCGACCCCATCAGCCCGGCGCCGACGACGGCGAGAGTTCCGGTCATGGCGAGGAGCCTCCTAGGGTGGGTGCGTGGTCAACCTCACCCGCATCTATACCCGTACAGGCGACGCCGGCACGACCCGGCTCGGGGACATGAGCCTTACGGCCAAGACCGATCCGAGGTTGGCGGCCTACGCCGACGTCGACGAGACGAACTCTGCTCTGGGGTACGCCCTTGCGGTCGGTGCGCTGGCCGACGACATCGTCGGGGTGGTCACCGCGGTGCAGAACGACCTGTTCGACGTGGGCGCCGACCTGTCCTGCCCCGTCGTCGCCGACCCTGAGCACCCGCCGCTGCGGGTCACCCAGGACTACATCGACCGACTGGAAGGCTGGTGCGACGCCTACAACGCCGAGCTCGAGCCTTTGCGGTCGTTCATCCTGCCGGGTGGCACCCCGGGCGCCGCACTCCTGCACGTCGCCCGGACGGTCGCCCGGCGCGCCGAGCGCAGCGCCTGGGCGGCGATCGAGCAGCACGGCGAGTCGGTCAACGTGCTCGCCGCGAAGTACCTCAACCGGCTCAGCGACCTGCTGTTCATCCTGGCCCGGCACGCCAACCGCGAGCGGGGCGACGTGCTGTGGCAGCCCGGCGGCGGCCACGCGCACTGAGCCGTCAGGACGCTTTCTCGGCCGCCCGGACCCGCGCCTCGGCCGCCCGCACGGCCGCCTCGTCGACCTCGTCACCGTCGCCGGCCCGCACTCGCTCTAGCTCGGACTTGGCCTCCGCCACGTTGATCTCGCTGGCCAGCTCGCCGTTCTCGGCGAGGATCGAGATCCGGTTGTTGGCGACGGACAAGAACCCGCCGTCCACCGCTGCGACGACATAGTCGCCGTCCGGGGTCCGGATCTCGACGGTGCCTTCGGCGAGCACCGCCAGCAGCGGTGCGTGGCCGGAGAGGACGCCGATGTCGCCGTCGGCGGTCCGTGTGATCACGATCGAGGCTTCGCCCGACCACACGGTGCGGTCGGCTGCCACCAGCTCCACGTGTAGCGGGTCTGCCACGGTCGGTCCTCCGGTCGGTCGTCGTACGGCGAGCGGCGGGTCAGGTCACTCGTTCTTCTGCAGCTCGCTCCACTTGCGCTCGACGTCGTCGAGGCCGCCGCACATGAAGAACGCCTGCTCCGCGACGTGGTCGAGCTCGCCGTCGCAGATCTTCGCGAACGCCTCCACCGTGTCGGCCAGCGAGACGGTCGAGCCGTCGACGCCGGTGAAGTTGCGCGCGACGTAGGTGTTCTGCGAGAGGAACCGCTGGATGCGGCGAGCCCGCGACACAAGGATCTTGTCTTCTTCGGAGAGCTCGTCGACGCCGAGGATGGCGATGATGTCCTGCAGCTCCTTGTTGCGCTGCAGGATCTGCTTCACCCGCACCGCGGTGTTGTAGTGGTCGTCGCCGATGTAGCGCGGGTCGAGGATCCGCGAGGTGGACGTCAGCGGGTCCACGGCCGGGTAGATGCCGAGCGATGCGATGTCGCGGGACAGCTCAGTCGTCGCGTCGAGGTGGGCGAACGTCGTGGCGGGCGCCGGGTCGGTGTAGTCGTCGGCCGGCACGTAGATCGCCTGCATCGAGGTGATGGAGTGGCCGCGCGTGGAGGTAATGCGCTCCTGGAGGATGCCCATCTCGTCGGCCAGGTTGGGCTGGTAGCCCACCGCGCTCGGCATCCGGCCGAGCAGCGTCGACACCTCCGAGCCGGCCTGGGTGAAGCGGAAGATGTTGTCGATGAACAACAGCACGTCCTGCTCCTGGACGTCGCGGAAGTACTCCGCCATCGTCAGCGCCGACAGCGCGACGCGCAGCCGGGTACCCGGCGGCTCGTCCATCTGGCCGAACACCAGCGCTGTCTGCGCGAGGACGCCGGTCTCGGTCATCTCCCGAATCAGGTCGTTGCCCTCGCGGGTGCGCTCCCCCACGCCGGCGAAGACCGACACGCCCTCGTGGTTGTTGGCGACCCGGTAGATCATCTCCTGGATAAGCACGGTCTTGCCGACACCGGCGCCGCCGAACAGTCCGATCTTGCCGCCCTGCACGTACGGCGTGAGCAGGTCGATCACCTTGATGCCCGTCTCGAACATCTGGGTGCGAGCCTCGAGCTGGTCGAACGCGGGCGCGGAGCGGTGGATCGGCCAGCGCTCCTTGATGTCGAGCTCCTCGCCCTCCTTGAGGTTCAGCGCCTGGCCGAGGGTGTTGAAGACATGGCCCTTCGTGGCGTCGCCGACCGGCACCGTGATCGGCCCGCCGGTGTCGGTGACGTTAGAGCCGCGGACCAGGCCGTCGGTCGGCTGCATCGAGATCGCTCGCACCAGGTTGTCGCCGATGTGCTGGGCGGCCTCCATCGACAGCGTGCGGGTCTCGTCGCCGATCTGGACGTCGACGGTCATCAGGTTGTAGAGCTCCGGCATCGAGTCCGGCGGGAACTCGACGTCGACGACGGGACCGGTTACCCGGGCCACCCGGCCGACACCTCCGGACTTCGCCTCGGTGCGGTTCTCGCTCAGCGTGGCAGTCATGGTCGTTTACTCGCTTCCCGCGGTTGCGTCGGCCAGCGCGTTGGCGCCGCCGACGATCTCTGAGATCTCCTGGGTGATGTCGGACTGACGGACCTGGTTGGCGATCCGCGTGTACTTGTCGATGAGGTCCTGGGCGTTGTCGGTCGCCGACTTCATCGCGCGCTGACGGGCAGCGAGCTCCGAGGCGGCGGCTTGCAGCATGCAGAAGTAGATCCGGCTCTGCACGTACTTGGGCAACAGCGCGTCGAGGACGTCCTCCGGCGACGGCTCGAAGTCGTAGAGCGGCAGCACCTCGCCCTCCGCGGGCGGCTCGACGTCCTCCACCACCTGCAACGGCAGCAGCCGGATCACGTCGGGTCGCTGCACCAGCATGCTGACGAAGCGCGTGAACACCACGTGGATCTCGTCCACGCCGCCATCCTCGGTGGGGGTGCGGAACGCGTCGATGACCGCGGTGGCGACCTCGCGGGCGTTGTCGTGGCTGGGGGTGTCGGAGAAGCCGGCCCAGCTGTCGGCGAGGTCGCGGCGCCGGAACTTGTAGTAGCTGATGCCCTTGCGCCCGCATACGTAGGTCTCGACGTCCTTGCCGTCTCGGCTCAGCGCCTCGCGGAGCCGCTCCGCCTCGCGCAAGTTCGCCGAGGAGTACGCACCCGCAAGGCCGCGGTCGCTGGTGATGACCAGCATCGCGGCTCGGGTGGGGTTCTCCGACTCCGTGGTCAGCGGGTGGTCCACGTCGGAGAACGTCGCCACGGCGGACACCGCGCGCGTGAGCTCACGGGCGTACGGCGTCGCCGCCGCAGCGCGCTGCTGCGCCTTGATGATGCGAGAGGCAGCGATGAGCTCCATCGCCCGGGTGATCTTCTTGGTCGCGTTGACCGACTTGATCTTCGCCCGGTACTCGCGCAGGGTTGCGGCCATCGCTCAGCCGCGCTTCTGCCGGACGATCTTCTCCTGCTCGACGTCCTCGTCGGGCAGCGCCTCGAACTCCTCGGAGCCGACCTTCAGCAGCTGGCCCTCGGAGGTCTGGAAGGACTCCTCGAACCGGGTAACGACCTGCTCGAGCGCACTCGACGTGTCGTCGTCGAACACCTTGGCCTCGCGGATCGACTCCAGGATGCCGGGGTTCTCCCGCTTCAGGAAGTCGAGAAACTCCGACTCGTAGCGCCGGACGTCCTCCACGGCCACCTTGTCGAGCTTGCCGCTCGTGCCGAGCCAGATGGAGACGACCTGCTCCTCCACCGGGAACGGGGTGTACTGCGGCTGCTTGAACAGCTCCATCAGCCGCTGGCCGCGCTCGAGCTGGTGACGCGAGGAGGCGTCGAGGTCGGAGGCGAACATCGCGAACGCCTCCATGGCGCGGTACTGCGCGAGCTCGAGCTTGAGCGTGCCCGCGACGGACCGCATGGCCTTGATCTGCGCCGCGCCACCGACACGGGACACCGAGGCGCCGACGTCGACCGCCGGTCGCTGGTTGGCGTTGAACAGGTCGGACTGCAAGAAGATCTGGCCGTCGGTGATCGAGATGACGTTGGTGGGGATGTAGGCGGAGATGTCGTTGGCCCGGGTCTCGATGATCGGCAGGCCCGTCATCGAGCCGCCACCGAGGTCGTCGGACAGCTTCGCGCAGCGCTCGAGGAGCCGGCTGTGCAGATAGAACACGTCACCGGGGTAGGCCTCGCGACCCGGTGGACGCCGTAACAGCAGTGAGACGGCCCGGTAGGCCTCGGCCTGCTTGGACAGGTCGTCGAAGATGATGAGCACGTGCTTGCCCTGGTACATCCAGTGCTGGCCGATGGCCGAGCCCGTGTAGGGCGCGAGGTACTTGAAGCCGGCTGCGTCGGAGGCCGGCGAGGCCACGATTGTCGTGTACTCGAGCGCACCGGCGTCGGCGAGCGCACTGCGCACGGCCGCGATCGTCGACCCCTTCTGGCCGATCGCGACGTAGATGCAGCGCACCTGCTGCTTCGGGTCGCCGCTGGCCCAGAACTCCTTCTGGTTGATGATCGTGTCGATCGCGACCGCGGTCTTGCCCGTCTGCCGGTCGCCGATGATGAGCTCGCGCTGGCCGCGCCCGATCGGGGTCATCGAGTCGATGGCCTTGATCCCCGTCTGCAACGGCTCCCGGACCTCTGCCCGCATCATCACCGTGGGTGCCTGCAGCTCCAAGGCGCGGCGGTCGTCAGTCTCGATGTCGCCCATGCCGTCGATCGGCTCGCCCAGCGGGTCGACGACCCGGCCGAGGTAGCCCTCGCCGACCGGAACGGACAGGATCTCGCCGGTCCGCCGCACCTGCTGGCCCTCTTCGATGCCGGCGAAGTCGCCGAGCACCACGACGCCGATCTCACGGACGTCGAGGTTCAACGCCAGGCCGAGGGTGCCGTCCTCGAACCGCAGCAGCTCGTTCGTCATCACCGAGGGCAGACCCTCCACGCGCGCGATGCCGTCGCCGGCCTCGGTGACGGTGCCCACCTCGTCCCGGCTCGCGGTGTCCGGCTCGTAGTCGGCAACGAATCGTTGCACCGCGTCGCGGATCTCTTCCGGGCGGATCGTCAGCTCTGCCATCGCGTTGGTCCCTGCTCTCTTCTCGTCGGACCGCGGTCGCTGCGGACCGGGCTGGTGCTCGTCAGGTCAGCTCACGCCGGGCGTCGGCGAGCCGGGTTTCGAGGGTCCCGTCGATGACCTCGTCGCCGATCATCACCCGGACGCCACCGACGACCGAGGGGTCAACTTCGACGTTGAGATGCACTCCCCGGCCGTACATGGTCTGCAAGGCAGCGCTCAGCCGCTCGGACTCAGCCGGCGTCAACGGGGTCGCCGATATGACGGTAGCAAGCAGCTGGGAGCGTCGGTTGGCGGCGGCGTTCTGGTAGTCGGTGAGCACCGTGTCGAACGACCGATGGCGCGCCGACACTGCCTGTTCGACCAGCGAGATGGTTGCCTCGGTCGCCCGGCCGTCCAGCAGCTGGTGCACGAGCTCGCGCTTGCGGTCGACGGCCACCCCGCGGTCGACCAGGATGCGGCGCAGGTCAGGGTCGGCGTCGACGATGCGGTTGAACCGGAACAGCTCGTCCTCGAGCTCGTCGAGCTGGCCTGACCGCTCGGCAGCGAAGACCTGCGCGAGCACGCTCAGCCGCTCGAGCCCGTCGGCGATGTCGCGTGCGGAGGACCATCGGGCCTGGACCGCACCGTCGACGACCTCGGCTGTTGCTCCCGAGACCTTGCCCTCGAGCAGCGCGCGGGCAAGGTCGGATTTGGCCGGTGCGGGCGTCGCCGGGTCTGATAACACGCGGCGCAAGGTGGGTGAGGCGTCGAGCAGGGAGGCTATCGAGAACAGCTCCGCACCGAGAACGCCAGCGTCGGCACCCTCGCCGAGCTGGGTTTCGAGGCGCCCGCTGACGGTGTACAGGGAGCGGGTCGAGGCACCGCGCATCACCGGGCCCGTTCCCCGGCGGCAGTGCTGTCCTGCCGCTCCGCGGCTGTGCTGTCCTGCCGCTCCGCGGCGGGGCTGCCCTGGCGCTCTGCGGCGGCTGCGCTGCCCTGGCTCTCGATCTCAGTGAGAAAGCGATCGACCACCCGGCGCTGGCGCGCCTCGTCCTCGAGCGACTCGCCCACGATGCGGCTGGCGAGCGTGGTGGCCAGCGTGCCCACCTCGGTGCGCAGCTGAGTCACCACCTGCGCTCGTTCGGCTTCGAGCTGGGCCTTGGCGGCGGTGAGGATGCGTTGCGACTCGGCCAGCGCCTCCGAGCGCATCTCCGCGATGATCTTGGCGCCCTGCTCGCGGGCCTCCTCGCGCATGCGGGCTGCATCTTGACGGGCGCCGGTGAGCGCTGACTTGTACTCCTCCTCGGCGGCCTCCGCTCGCTTCTGCGCCTCTTCGCCTTCCGCGAACTGCTGCGCGATCCGTTGCTGTCGTTCGGTCAGCGCCTTGTTGATCGGCGGAATCACGTAGCGGGCGAGGACGAACAAGATGATCAGGAAGGCGAACAGCTCGACCAGGAACGTCGCGTTCGGTACGAGGAAGTTGCTTTCCTCCTCGGCGAGAACCGTCATGGGCATCGGTGCCTCCTAGCCGCCGCAGGTCTACTTGCCGAGGACGAAGACGAACAACGCCATGAAGGCGAGGTTGATGAAGTACATCGCCTCGACCAGACCGACGGTCAAGAAGAAGATCGTGAACAGCCGGCTCTGCGCCTCCGGCTGCCGGGCGACGCCGGAGATGGTGGCGCTACCGGCGAGACCGTCGCCGACAGCAGCACCGATGGCACCGCCGCCGAGCGCCAGCCCACCGCCGATGAAGGCGCCGGCCGTCTTGATCGCAGAGTCGATGTTGCTGGGATCTGCCATGTCTCTCCTTGGCTCCTTCGGCGGCCGGACCCTCGTCGCGACCGTGCTTGTCCTGGTGTCAGCCGACCCGCTGGTCGCGGGTCAGTGCGCCCCTGCGGGCTGGGTTGAAGATCCGGTACGGGCGGTCGAGTCGCGGTGCTGAGGGGGCGTGCCGGTGTCGGGCAGCGCGTCTTTGGTCGGCGGGTCGTGCGCCTCCTCCTCGTCATGGCGTTCTCCGGCCATCCCGAAGTAGAGGATCGTGAGCAGCGCGAAGATGAAGGCCTGGATCAGACCGACGAACATGTCGAACAGCTTCCAGACGGCGTTGGGACCCCAGAGGATCCAGAGCGGGAACAGCCCGATCAAGGTGACGAGGATGCCGCCGGAGAAGATGTTGCCGAACAGTCGCAGCGCCAGGGTGAAGGGTTTGACGAGTTCCTCGAGCAGGTTGATCGGGAACAGGATCGGATAGGGCTGGAAGTAGTGCTTGATGTAGCCCTTGAGGCCGCGCCGCTGGATGCTGAACACGTGGACGCCCACGATCACCAGCAACCCGAGCGCGTAGGTGAGGTTGACGTCGGCGGTCGGCGCGGGCAGGTAGTGCGGGTCGTCGCCGCTGGGGATCGCATGCAGCCAGTTGGCGATCAAGATGAAGGCGAAAAGAGCAACCGCGAGTGGAACCACGAACGGGTTGATGTGGCCGAGGCTTGCCTCGACCTGGCGGGTCACGGCGCCGATCAGCGCCTCCCAGATGACCTGGATCTTGCTGGGGACGCCGCTGGTGATCTTCGACCGCATCCAAAAGCCGAGCCCGATGACGATCATTCCGGCGATTGCCGTCGACCAGATGGTGTCGGCGTTCAGCGTGAAGCCGAGGAACTCGACCGTCACGTGGTGGCCGATAGTGATGTCGGGGGCCGCGTGGACACCGTCGCTCATGCCTTGCGCACCTCCTTGAGCAGCGGCAGCCCCGTGAAGGCCACCGTGATGGAGTGAAAGACTGCCAGCCCCGCCAGCGCTGTCGCCCCTGCTGGCCAGAAGGCTACGGCCAGGGCGAACGCGACAAGCGAGATGGCCATGAGCCGCACGAAGGCCGACACCGCGAACTGCCGGCGCGAGAGCTCGGTGCCGCTCTCGGTGAACCGCACCATCGACATCTCGGTCAACAAGCTGTTCACCAGGCCGAGCGCGATCCCGGCGCAGATGAACACGCCGATGGCCCAGTACCCGTTCGAGGCGGCGATGACGAAGCCGGCCGCCATCAGGCACAGAGCCACGATGGCGGTGCGGCGCTGGTTTGCCAGTGCCCGCACGATCGGGAGTGAGCCGAGCACCGGCGCTGTTGCCCCTTCCCTAGTCATGCAGGAACGCCTTGATCCGAACCCACGACCCACCGACTCCGGCCGCGATGCCGGCGGCGAGGCCGACCAGCGTCAGAAACGGCGTGGTCCCGAACCGCGAGTCGGCCCACCAGCCCAGCCCCAGACCGGCCAGCAGGCAAGTCACGTTGTAGGTGCCGATCCCGACCAACGTCCAGACGCTCAGCTGCCGGGCCGGCTGGTCGCTCATGCTGCGAGCGGCTCCCGTCGTGGCGAGGTGCGGTGGCGATGCTGCCGTGCCAGACGGGACGCGACGGTATCACAGCGCCGTACAGGGTGTCGGTCGTCATCGTGGCGGCCGTCCTGGGACTGGTTCGGGCGGGTCGTCGTCGCTTGTGAAAATTAGCACAAAGTCCGCCTGCCACCAAAACCTGCAGGTCACGCGGCTAGATGAGCCCGCGCCGCCGACCGGGAAATCCGAAGGTCGCGAGCAGCGCCGCCAGCGCCAACCCCCCGGTGCCGAGCAACGCCACCCGGCCCGTCGCCAGACTCACCAGCACCACGCCGAACGCGACGAGCCCGGCCCACAGGTACATGACGAGAACGGCGCGGCGGTGTGAGTGGCCGATCTCGAGCAGCCGGTGGTGCAGGTGCTGCTTGTCCGGAGCGAACGGTGACCGCCCCGCCCGGGTGCGGCGTACCACCGCTAACGCCATGTCGAGAAACGGCACGATCAGCACGGCGATCGGGAGGACGAGCGGCAGCAGCGCCGGCAGCAGGCTAGCCGAGGCGTTGCCCACCCCCTCGCTGACGTCGGCGGGGTTGAACTGACCGGTGAGACTGATGGCGGAGCACGCGAGCACGAGCCCGATGAGCATCGAGCCTGAGTCGCCCATGAACATCCGGGCCGGGAAGAAGTTGTGCGGCAGGAACCCCAGACAGGCACCGCTGAGTGCGGCGGTGAGGAACGCCGCGGTGGTGACCCGGGTCAGGTGGTTCTCGAAGGCCAGGACGAACGCGAAGCTGAAGAACGCCACCGCACCGATGCCGACGACCCCGACCGCGAGACCGTCCAGGCCGTCGACGAAGTTGACGGCGTTGACCGTCCCCACGATCACCAGAACGGTCAGGATCGCCGCCTGTGAGCCGTCGAAGACGAACGTCGTGGTGGAGTTGCCGCCGGGTAGCGGCAGCCAGTACAGCTGCATGCCTTGTACGACCACGAGCCCCGCCGCAAGGACCTGGCCGGCGAGCTTGGTGACCGCGTCGAGCTCGAAGAGGTCGTCGATGACACCGACGGCGCAGATCGCCAGCCCGCCGAGCAGG
>DATHBP010000250.1:0-12744 GCA_035296085.1 Nocardioidaceae bacterium
GTGTCCGCTCTAGACAAGGACGCGTTGATCCGTATCCTCACCGAGCCGCGCAACGCCTTGGTCAAGCAGTACCAGAAGCTGTTCTCGATTGACGGGATCGAGCTCGAGTTCAGCGACGACGCCATCGACGCGATCGCCGAGCAGGCGATGGCACGCGACACCGGAGCCCGTGGGCTGCGCGCGATCATGGAAGAAGTGCTGCTCAACGTCATGTACGAAGTGCCGAGCCGGCCCGACGTGGCGCGGGTCGTCATCACCGGCGAGGTCGTGCTAGACAACGTCAACCCCACGCTCGTACCCCGCGACGTGCCGCGCCCCAAACGCGAGCGCCGCGAGAAGTCCGCCTGACGCAACCACCGCCTGACGAAACCCCTTACTCTCGCGCAGGGCGACCTCGCCTCCTCCCGAGGCAAATTGTGCAAAGCCTCGCTGAATTAACCTCGTTTGGGCACCACTGAGCAACAAAACCAGGCAAATGGCAGCGGCGAATTTGGGGGGTAATTGGGCGCTCAGCCTTTAGTGGGAGCGTTTGGTGGTAGCAGTCGGTCGGGGCGCCAAGGTCAGCTAGCCAGTACCACGTCCAGGGTCAGCGCAGTGGCCTCGTCGGAGGCCACGAACTCGAGCTCGCCGGTGACGCGGCCAGCTGCTTTCAGGTCGGCGTCGGCGAGCGCCACGAGCTCCAGCCGGTCGGCCGGCCCGCGCACCTGGGCGCTCGTCACCTCGGTGCGCATCGACACCTTCGCCGCCGACTTCGCACCGCGTAGCGCCGTCAGCACGGTGCTGACGGCCGGCAGCAGCGCCTCGTCACCGCCGGCGGCGAGCTCCGCCGGCTCCGGCCATCGCTGCCGGTGCACCGAACCCTGCCGCCACCAGGACCAGACTTCCTCGGTCACGAACGGCAGGATCGGCGCCAGCAGCCGCAGCTGCGTCGACAGGGCGATCGCCAGCGTGGCCCGCGCTGAGGCGGCGCCGGCTTCGCTGCGGGTGCCGTAGGCGCGTTCCTTGACGAGCTCGACGTAGTCGTCGCAGAAAGCCCAGAAAAACCGCTCGGTCACTTCCAGGGCTGTGGTGTAGTCGTAGGCGTCGAAGGCGTCAGTTGCCTGACGTACGACGTCGGCCAGCACCGCGAGCAGCGCTCGGTCCACCGGCTCGGTCACCGTGGCCAGCGACGCGTCGAGGCGACCCAGCCCGAGCACGAACTTGCTCACGTTGAGCACCTTCATGGCGAGCCGACGGCCGATCTTGAGCGGATTCTGGTCGAACGCGGAGTCTTGGCCTGGCCGCAACGACGCCGCCCGCCACCGGATCGCGTCGGATCCGAACGTGGCGAGCAGGTCGGTCGGGACGATGGCGTTGCCCTTGGACTTCGACATCTTCTTGCGGTCCGGGTCGAGGACAAACCCGCTAATCATCGCGTGCTTCCACGGCGCCTCGCCGTGCTCGAAGTGCGAGCGCACTATCCGGGAGAACAGCCAGGTGCGGATGATGTCGTGGGCTTGGCTGCACAGGTCCATCGGGAAGACCCGTGCGAACAGGTCGGCGTCTGACTCCCAGCGACCGCCGATCTGCGGGGTGAGCGACGACGTCGCCCAGGTGTCCATCACGTCGGGGTCGCCGGTGAAACCGCCGGGTTGGTCGCGCTGCGACTCGTCGTAGCCAACCGGCGCGAACGCCATCGGGTCGACCGGGAGCTCGTCCTCGCTGGGCACGAGCGGTTGGTCATAGATCGGCTCACCGTCGTCGCTGAGCGGATACCAGATCGGGAAAGGCACTCCGAAGAAGCGCTGCCGTGACACCAGCCAGTCGCCGTTGAGGCCCTCAACCCAGTGAACGTAGCGGTGACGCATGTAGTCCGGCGTCCAGGAGAGCTCGCGCCCTTTAGCGACGAACGTCTTGCGCAACTGGTCGTCGCGCCCGCCGTTGCGGATGTACCACTGACGTGTGGCCACGATCTCGAGCGGCTTGTCGCCGTTCTCGTAGAAGTTGGCCATCCGCTGAGTCGCTCGGGGCTCCCCGTCCAGCGCATTCGCGTCGCGGAGCAGCGTCGCCATGGCTTCGCGGGCGCTGAAGGTCGTCTTGCCGGCCAGCGCGGCGTAGGCCGCCCGGCCAGCCGGAGTCGTAACCCACTCGGGCGTCTCGCGCCAGATGCGTCCGTCGCGGTGGATGATGACGCGGACCGGGAGCTGGAGCTCACGCCACCACTGCACGTCGGTCAGGTCGCCGAAGGTGCAGCACATCGCGATACCGGCGCCCTTGTCCGGCTCGGCGGCCGGGTGCGCCAAAACGGGCACCTCGATGCCGAAGACAGGCGTACGCACGCTGGACCCGAACAGCGGCTGGTAGCGCTCGTCGTCGGGGTGGGCGATCAGCGCGACGCAGGCGGCGATCAGCTCCGGGCGCGTGGTCTCGATGTGGACCGGCCCGTTTGAGCCGTCGAAGGCGACCCGATAGAAGTGACCGGGGTATTCCCTTGCCTCGAGCTCAGCCTGAGCCACCGCGGTTTGGAAGGTGACGTCCCATAGCGTGGGCGCCTCGGCTTGGTAGGCCTCGCCGCGCGCCAGGTTGCGGAGGAACGCCCGCTGGGAAATCGTCCGCGTCTCGTCCTTGACCGTGCGATAGAGGTAGTCCCAGTCCACCGAGAGCCCGAGGGTTCGGAACAGCTGCTCGAAAGCGACCTCGTCCTCGCCGGTGAGTCGCTCACACAGCTCGATGAAGTTCGGTCGGCTGACGGGCACCTGCCGCTTCGGGTCCGGCCGTTCCGGCGGCGTGAACGCCGGGTCGTACGGCAGGGAGGGGTCGCAGCGCACGCCGTAGTAGTTCTGCACCCGCCGTTCCGTGGCGAGCCCGTTGTCGTCCCACCCCATCGGGTAGAACACCTCACGGCCGCGCATCCGCTGGTAGCGGGCGATCAGATCGCACTGGGTGTAGGAACAGACGCTGCCGAAGTGCAGCGTGCCGGACACGGTCGGCGGGGGAGTGTCGATGCTGTAGATCTCGGCGCGCGACTTCGTCCGGTCGAAGCGGTAGGTGCCCTGCTGCTCCCAGAGCGCCTGCCATTTGTGCTCGAGTCCCTCTAGGGCAGGCTTGTCCGGCACCTCTGCCCGATGTGCGGCCCCGGTCCGCCCCGCCTCGCTCATGCCGCGCGATCCTACGTTGCTGCTCGTCATGCCTCGAACGGCTTTCCCTCCTAGACTGGGCTGACGATGGCTGTGACCGACCCGACCGCTCGGGATGCCGGCGCCACGTACGACCAGGTGGAAGCAGATCTGCTGCGGCGCTGGCCCGAGACCCGGCTCGAGCCGTCGCTCGACCGCATCCGCGCACTGTGCGACCTGTTGGGCTCCCCACAGGCGGCCAGCCCGGTCGTGCACCTCACCGGGACGAACGGCAAGACCAGCACCGCCCGGATGACCGACGACCTGATCCGCGCGCTCGGCCTGCGCACTGGCCGTTTCACCAGCCCGCACGTCGAGAGCATGACCGAGCGCATCTGCATCGACGGTCTGCCGCTGGAGCGCCAACGATTCGCTGACCTGTACGTCGAGATCACGCCGTACGTCGAAACCGTCGACCGGTCCGGTCCGGTGCCGATGTCGTTCTTCGAGGTGGTGACGGGGATGGCGTTCGCGGCGTTCGCGGACGCGCCGGTGGACGCGACGGTGCTCGAGGTGGGCATGGGCGGCAGCTGGGACGCCACGAACGTGGCCGACGCGTCGGTTGCGGTGATCTGCCCGATCGCCGTCGACCATGCGAACTATCTGGGGACCACTGCGGCGGAGATCGCGGGCGAGAAGGCCGGGATCATCAAGCCGGGGTCGTTCGCCGTACTCGCGCAGCAGTCGCTCGACGTGGCCGAGGTCCTGCTCCGGCGCGCCGTCGAGGTGGAGGCGGTCGTCGTCCGCGAGGGACCGGAGTTCGGCGTCACAAACCGGGCTCCGGCCGTCGGCGGTCAGCTGCTCACGCTGCGCGGTGTTACCGGCGACTACCCGGAGGTGTTCCTGCCGCTGTACGGCGCCCACCAGGCCGCGAACGCGGCGTGCGCGCTCGCGGCCGCCGAGGTCTTCAGCGGCGGTGGCGAGCCGATCGACATCGACCTGGTACGCACGGCGTTCGCGGCGGTGACGTCACCGGCGCGACTGGAGGTCCTGCGGCGTAGCCCGAGCGTTGTCGTCGACGCGGCGCACAACCCGCAGGGCGCGGAGGCGACGGCTGCTGCCGTGGTCGAGGCGTTCGGCTTCACTCCTCTCATCGGTGTGCTCAGCGTGATGGCCGACAAGGACGTCGAGGGGGTCCTCACAGCTTTCGAACCGGTGATGGAGACGGTCGTCTGCACGCAGAACTCCACGCCGCGGGCGATGCCCGCCGCGGACCTGGCCGCCGCTGCCGTGGAGGTCTTCGGCGCCGACCGGGTGGAGATAGCACCCCGCCTCGACGATGCGATCGACGCCGCATGCCGGCTCGCCGAGTCGGGCGACACCGGCGCTGTCTATGGGCAGGGTGGCGTGCTCGTCACCGGTTCGGTGATCACCGCCGGCGAGGCCCGCACGCTTCTTGCGAGGCGCTGAGCATGCGGACCATGTGCGCCTCCGTGCTCGTGTTCGAGGCAATCGTGCTGGGGCTCTCCGTCCCAGTGATGATCACTGTCGCTGGTGTGGACACCGGCCCGGCGCTGCTCGCCGGGCTCGGCCTCACGCTGGCGGCGATCCTGGTCGCGGGTCTGCTGCGCTACCGCTGGGCCTACGTCGCCGGCAGCCTCGTCCAGGTCGGCGCGGTGGCGCTCGGGTTCGTCGTACCCGCCATGTTCGTGCTGGGCCTGGTCTTCGCGAGCTTCTGGGTGGTCGCGATCGTTCTCGGCCGGCGGATCGAGGCGGTCAAGAGCGCACGCGCCGCTCACGACGAGCAGTGGGCGGCGCAGCACCACTGACTGCGGTCACAGAGCCCGACTCAGGCTGTGCCGAAGCGTCCAGGTTCCCGCCGTCAGCAGTGCCGCCGCCATCGCGGCGAGGACTGCCAGCTGAGGGAGCACGTCGGGCAATGCGGCGTCGTGCCGCTGAATCTCCGCGAACGCTTCGTACGCCCAGGCGTGCGGCGTTATGTGCGCCACCGTGCGCAGCGTGTCAGGGAACAGCTCCAGCGGCAGCATGCACCCACCGAGAGCCGCGAACACCAGGCCGAGTCCGACGCCGACACCGGACGCGGTCCCTTCGTTGTCCAGTGCGGAGCCGAGCACCATGGCGCCGCCGGCGGCGACGGCGCTGAACGCGGCGAGCACCAGAAGCGACAGCCACAGGCTCCCCCAGTACACGCCGAAGAGCAGCAGTGTCGCCACCACGATGTAGACGCCTTGGAAACCCGCGATGGCGAAGCGGCCGAGCGCCTGGCCCCCGACGACCGTCACGGTGGACACCGGTGCCGCGAGCGTGCGGCTCACCACCCCCAGGCGGCGGCTCTTGATGAGAGTGGCGGACCCGGCCAACGACGCGAGGAAGACGAACAGCAGCGTCTGGCCGACCGCCTGCAGATCGAACTGGCCGAGGCCTGCGAACTCCTGGCTGAGCGAGTCCTCGTTGACCACCCGCAGGGCCGGCACTCGGACGGACGACGCGGCTCGCTCGAGCGCTGCCTGCGCCGCGTCCTTCGGTACGCCGGCCCACGACAGCGTCGCGAGCTGGCGCTGGTCTGCGGAGACCCTCCATGCGGCGGTACGAACCCGCTGCACGCCGGCCTGCGCGCCCTGCCGGGAGCCGGGCACGACCTGGACTCGAGCATTCTCGCCGGACGCGAACGCCAGGCCCGCTTGCGCAGTGACGAGCAGGCCGACGTCGGCGCGGCCGCGCGCCACGTGCTCCCGAACCGCCTCGGGATCGGCGATGGTGACCGTCACCTCGTCGGCCTCGAGGGCGTGGACCAAGGCGTCGCGCAGCGCGGCCTCCGGCCCAGCTACGGCGACGCGGGCGCTGCTGCTCCCGCCGAACTGCGCACCAAGGACCAACACGAGCAGCAGTGGGAAAAGGAATACGAAGAAGACGTTCGACCGGTCCCGCAGGAAGCGTCGGAGCTCGACCCCGGCCACGGTCAGCACCGGGCTCACAGCTGCCCCCGGTCCGGCAAGAGCCGGGAGGCCAGCCAAGCAACGACTGCGAACCCGAGCATGACCGTGACCGGTGCCCCGATGTCGGACAGACCGCCCCCACCGGAGGTGATGCCCAGCCCGCGGGTGAAGGCCGCGATGGGGTTGAGATCCACGAGCCGGCCAGCCAGCCCGCTGGCAGTGATGGGAAAGAACGCCCCACCGGCGATGCCGAGCACGAGCGCGACGATTGACTGCACGGTGTTGGCTTGCTCGCTGGTGCGCGCCACGCGCGCCACGATGAACGTCAGCGACGTGCCCGCGGCGACCGCACTCAGCACCAGCACGGCCGCAGCGACCGGCGACCCGAAGGACACGTCGAAGAACAGCGACCCGAGTGTCAGCAGGACCGCGGTGGAGACGACACCGAGCAGGAAGCCGGAGAGCGCCTTGGCCGCCACCACGAGTCCCGCCGGCATCGGCATCGACCGCAGCCGGGCGAGCGTCCCCTGCTCGCGCTCGGCCACGAGGCTCAGCACTCCGAAGCCGACGGTGAACAACAAGAACAGGCCCGCCTGTCCCGCGACCAACGCGCCGGACGTGCTCAGCTGCTCGTCGGAGGCGCGGCCCTCGACCAGCCCGATCGCAGGGCCTTGGTCGGCTACCCGCTGAGCGACGGCGTTCAGCCGGTCCTGCGGCACCCCCGCCTCCGCGGCGGCGGCCGCCGCCACCGAGCCGGCAGCGAGCTCAGCCAGCACACCGTCGACGACCGAGAGCACAATGTCGGATTCCAGCCCCGCCTCGGCGGACTCGGTGACCTCAACCGCCGGCCCGTTCCCGGCCATCACCTGCGCGGCGAAGCCCTCGGGCACGACCAAGGCCACGTCGGCGTCGCCCGCCGCCACCCGGGCGGCCGCCTCGTCGGCGGCAACCTCCTCGACGGCGATCTCCAGCGCCTTGCTGGCGGCGAGAGCTCGTACAACGCTGGCGGCCAGCTGGTCTCCTGGTGGTACGGCCGCCGCGACCGTCACCGGCTGGAGCTCGAGGTCCTCGGTACCGCCGAAAGTCAGGTTGAACACGTACATCAGCGCCAGGGGCACCACCAGCCCGTAGATCAGCACCGACCGGTCGCGTACGCGTTGGAGCAGGTCGTACGCCGTCAGCGTCCACAGCTTCCGCACGGTCAGTCCCGCAGCGCCTTGCCGGTCAGGTGCAGGAACACCGACTCCAGGTCCGGACGGGTGACCTCGACGCCGTCCAGCGTCATCCCCGCTTCGGTCGCGGTGTTGACGATCGAGGCGACAGCCGACGGCGCATCGGAAACGGTCAGCAGGACCGTACGACCGTCCACCGTGGCCTGCTGCACCGCCGGAAGCTGCGCCAGCACGTGGGCCGCCCGCCTCGTCGCGCCGGCAGAGCCGGTGAGCCGAACCTGGTCAACCCCACCGGTCAGCGCGATCAGCTCACCGCGGGTCCCTTCGGCCTGGATCCGGCCCGAGTCCATGATCGCGATCCGGTCGCACAGCCGCTCCGCCTCCTCCATGTAATGGGTGGTGTAGAGGACCGCCATCCCGTCCACGGACAGCGCCTCCACCGACTCCAGAATCGCGTTGCGAGACTGCGGGTCCACGCCGACGGTGGGCTCGTCGAGGACCAGCAGGGTGGGCCGGTGCAGCAGCCCGACCCCGATGTTGAGTCGGCGCTTCATGCCGCCGGAGTACTCCTTGATAGCGTCCTTGGCGCGGTCGGCCAGCCCGACCAGCTCGAGCACCTGGTCGATGCGGCGTACGAGCTCCGTACCACGCATGCCCTGCAGACGTCCGAAGTAGGACAAGTTCTCGCGGCCGGTCAGCTCGGGGTAGATCGCCAGGTCCTGGGGCACCAGGCCGACATGGCGCTTCACGTCCACCTCGCCTGGCCCCATTGGCCGGCCTGCGACGCTGATCGTGCCCTGGTCGGGGCGTAGCAGCCCGGCGGCCATCGAGATGGTGGTGGTCTTGCCGGCACCGTTGGGGCCGAGCAGCCCGAACGTCTCACCTGGATCGATGTGGAACGACACCCCGTCGACGGCGGTGAGGTCGCCGTAGCGTCGGACCAGGTCGGTGACGACGAGCACCCGCTCGTCCGCCGCCGGTTCGGGAGATCCCTTCCCGGCTGCCACCGTGGTCCCCATCCGCTGTCTCGCTCCGATTGGCCGCGCCCCCGTGTCGGCCAACGTTAGGGTATGCCCATGCCGCAGCGGACCCTCGTCCTCGTGAAGCCTGACGCCGTCCGCCGGGCGCTCGCCGGCGAGATCCTCAGTCGCTACGAGCGCAAGGGTCTGCGGATCGTCGCCATGGACCTGCGCACGATCGACACGGAGACGGCCGACCGGCACTACGCCGAGCACGTCGACCGGGACTTCTACCCGCCGCTGCGCGCGTTCGTCACCAGTGGGCCCAGCTTCGCCGTGGTCTTCGAAGGTGACGAGGCGGTCGAGGCCGTGCGCGCGCTCAACGGTGCGACGGACGGGCGTAAGGCAGCACCCGGCACCATTCGAGGGGACCTCGGCCTGTCCAACCGGGAGAACCTCGTGCACGGCTCCGACTCGCCCGAGTCCGCGGCGCGCGAGATCGCCATCTTCTTCCCCGAGCTGGCCGACTAGCCGACCTGTCAGGGCGTCGACGGCGCATGCGCCGCCAGCCGCCTGACAACTTGGCGGACTACCGCCCCCGCCCGTCGTGTCTGCGCAGCATCCAGGCCCGTCGCATTTACCCTGAGTTGGCAGCTGGGCTAAGGGGACGAAGGTCGCATGGCGAACAGCTTCATCGGCCGCGACATGGCCGTCGATCTGGGCACCGCAAACACGCTCGTCTACGTGCGTGGGCGGGGGGTGATGCTCAACGAGCCGTCGGTCGTCGCGCTCAACGCCCAGACCCGCGAGATCCTCGCGGTCGGCACCGAGGCCAAGAAGATGATCGGGCGGACGCCCGACAACATCGTCGCGATTCGGCCACTCAAAGACGGCGTCATCGCTGACTTCGAGGTCACCGAGCAGATGCTGCGCTACTTCATCCAGCAAGTGCATCGCCGGCGCTACTTCACCAAGCCCCGCCTGGTCGTCTGCGTCCCGTCCGGCATCACCTCGGTGGAGCAGCGCGCGGTGAAGGAGGCCGGCTACCAAGCCGGGGCCAGGCGCGTCTACATCATCGAGGAGCCGATGGCAGCCGCAATCGGCGCCGGACTCCCCGTCCACGAGGCCACCGGCAACATGGTCGTCGACATCGGTGGTGGCACCACCGAGGTCGCCGTTATCTCCCTCGGCGGCATCGTGACCAGCCAGTCGATCCGCGTCGCTGGTGACGAGCTGGACCTCGCGATCATTAACTGGATGAAGAAGGAGTACTCGTTGATGCTCGGCGAGCGGACCGCCGAGGAAATGAAGATGACGATCGGCTCGGCGTTCCCGCTGCCCGACGAGCCGGAGGCCGAGATCCGCGGGCGCGACCTCATCTCCGGCTTGCCCAAGACGGTTGTCGTCTCCTCGGCGGAGGTACGCCAAGCCCTCGAGGAGCCGCTGCACTCGATCCTCGACGCGGTGCGTACGACCCTCGACAAGACGCCGCCCGAGCTGGCGGGCGACATCATGGACCGTGGGGTCGTCCTCACCGGCGGCGGAGCGCTGCTGCGGGGGCTGGACGAACGGCTGAGGCACGAGACCGGGATGCCTGTGCACGTGGCCGACGGGCCGCTTGACTCCGTCGCGCTCGGTGCAGGCAAGTGTGTCGAGGAGTTCGAGGCGCTGCGCGCGGTGCTCGTGGCCGAATCCCGGCGGTGAGGGTGGCCGGCGAACGGCGCTCCAGGGTGGTCCTCGGCCTGCTGCTGATGGCGTCGCTGACCGTGATGACCGTCGACGTCGGCGAGCGCTCCGACTCGCCGGTCGAGCCGCTCCGCTCGGTGGCGGCCAACGCCGTAGGGCCTGTCGAGGCGGCGCTCGACGCGGTCGTACAGCCGATCGAGGGCGTGCGCGAGCACGTGCGCAGCCTCTCCGACCTGCGGGCGGAGAACAACAGGCTTACGGCCCGCACAACACGGCTCGAGGCCCGACTTCGCGCCAGCGCCCTGGCCCGCCACCGGGCGGCACAGCTCGACGGCCTGCTCGGCGTCAGCGCCGCACGGCGACTCGAGCTGGTTCCGGCCCAGGTGGTCGGACTCGGCTCGGCGCAGACGTTCTCGCAGACGGCCACCATCGACGCCGGGACGCGCGACGGCGTACGCCCCGACATGAGCGTGCTTGCCCCACAGGGCCTCGTCGGGCGGGTCATCCGCGCCGGAGCGCTGACCGCGACAGTCCTGCTGGTCGTCGACCCGGACTCCGTCGTAGGCGGGCGGCTGGCGACCAGCATGGAGCTCGGGTTCGTCCGCGGGGAAGCGGGCCTCGGCCAGACCGGCTGGCTCAACCTCGAGCTGGTCGACGGCCAGGTAGCGCCGCAGCCCGGCGACTCGGTGCTCACCTGGGGCTCCCGCCGCGGAGCGCCGTACGTCGCCGGCGTCCCGATCGGCCAGGTCGTCAGCGTGCGCAGCAGTCCGAGTGAGCTGTCCACCTCGGCGGCGGTGCGACCCTACGTCGACTTCTCTGCCCTCGACCTCGTCGGTGTGGTCGTCGGCGCGCACCGCCAGCCACGACACCCGCTGCTCACCGCGGTCCCGGTGGGGACGAGCTGACGTGGCAGTCGCTTCGTGGTGACGCTGCTGCGCTCCCTGGTGGTGGCCGTCCTGGTCGTACTCGCCGTCGCCCTGCAGGTCGGACCGTTCACGGTGTTCAGCTTCGCCGGCGTCGTCCCCGACCTTGCCCTGCTCGTCGTCCTCGCGACCGCCCTCGTCCGGGGCCCCGAGTACGCCGCGCTCGTCGGCTTCGCGGCGGGGTTGCTGCTCGACGTCGCGCCGCCCGCCGACCACACCGCCGGACGATGGGCTCTGGCCTTCGTCGTCGTGGGATACCTGGCGGGGCTCGTCCGCTACGACGCCCGCTCCTCGGCGCTCGCCGCGGTCGTCGTCGTGGCCGCCGGCTCGTTCATCGCCACGTCGTTGTTCGCCCTGTCGGGGCTGGTCCTGGGTGACCCGGGCGTCAGCGTCGACGGTGTGCTTCGTGTCCTCCCGATCGCCGTGGTCTACGACGTGGTGCTCACCCCCTTCGTCCTGCCGGTCTGCGTCGTACTGCTCGGACGGCTGCAGCCTGCGCCGGAGTGGCGATGAGTGCGCGCTCGCGGGTCCGTCTCGTCGTGCTCGAGGTGCTGGCGGTCAGCCTGTTCGCCACGTTGTTCACCCGGCTGTGGTACGTCCAGGTGGTCGGAGGCGATGCCTACCGGGCACAAGCGCAGGACAACGCTGTGCAGCAGATCATCTTGACTCCGCCGCGAGGCCTGATCGTCGACGACATGGGTCGGCCGCTCGTCGCCAACCGCACCGCGTGGGTGGTGACCGTCGACCGCACGGTGCTCGACAACCTCGGCAGGGCCAGGGCGGCAGACCTGTTGCGCCGGGTCGCCGACACCGTCCACCTCTCCTACGCCGACGTGGCGGCGCGGACCAAGCTGTGCGGTGAGGCCGGCGCCGAACCACCTCCGGTCTGCTGGAACGGGTCTCCGTTCCAGCCGGTCACGGTCGCCGAGGACGTGTCGCAGCGCGAGGCGCTGGCGATCCAGGAGGAGGCCGAGGACTTCCCCGGAGTGCGCGCCGAGGCACGCAAGGTGCGGGCATACCCGCGCCCGTACGGGGTCAACGCGGCCCACGTACTCGGTTACCTGTCGCCGATCACCGAGGCGGAGCTGGACCGCGCGCAACGTCGCGGCGGTAGAGCCGTCGACCCGAGCGCGCTGGTCGGGCGAGCGGGGATCGAGAGCGAGTACGACCGCTACCTGCGCGGCTTACCAGGCGAGCAGGATGTCGCCGTCGACTCGATGGGGCGGGTGCGGGGCGACGCCGGCGTTCGCCTCCCGCAGCCCGGCGACAGTCTCGTCACGAGCATCGACGCGAGGCTGCAGGCGATCGTCGAGCGCCAGCTGCTGCAGACGATCAGCACCGCGAGGAAGACCTTCGACCCCGTCACGCGCCGCAAGTACGAAGCCGACTCCGGCGCGGTCGTGGTCATGGACGCGCGCAACGGGCGGCTGGTCGCGATGGCCAGCTACCCGACGTACGACCCCGGCGTCTGGGTCGGCGGCATCAGCCGTCGCCAGCTGGCCCAGCTCTACTCGGCGGACGCCGGGACCCCGCTGCTGTCGCGCGCCACCCAGGGCCAGTTCGCCCCCGGCTCGACGTTCAAGCCGATCACCACCGCCGCCGCCCTGACCCACGGCTACACCACCGCGGACAAGCTCGACTGCTCGTCGTCGTACCTGGTCGGCAACCGCGTGTTCAAGAACTACGAGTCGGCCGCCTACGGCTACATCACGTTCGCCCAGGCACTGCAAATCTCCTGCGACACGTTCTTCTACCGGGTCGCATACCAGAAGTGGCTGGCCGCCGGTGGGGATTCGAGCGACGTCGGCATCAAGGACCCGATCGTGGAGACGGCCAAGGACTTCGGGTTCGGCTCGCCGACCAGGATCGACGTGCCGGGCGAGGCGAGCGGACGCATCGCCGACCGGCGGTGGAAGCGGCAGTACTGGCTAGCCAACAAGGACTACTACTGC
>DATHBP010000251.1:0-6871 GCA_035296085.1 Nocardioidaceae bacterium
CCTTGAGCAGGTCGTTCTCCTTCTCGTGGCTGAGCAGCCCGGGGTGGAACTCGCCCGGCTCGCCGCGGGTCAGGCGCACGTCGGCGGCGTTGCGCGCCACGTTGGCCGTCCGGGCGGCCACGTACTGCACGTAGTAGACCGGGTTGTCGCGGGTGCTGCGGGTCCACAGCTCGACGTCGATGTCGATCGGCGAGTCGCTGGAGTAGCGGGCCAGGGCGTAGCGCGCCGCGTCGACGCCGAGCGCGTCGAGGAAGTCCTCCAGCGTGACGACGGTGCCGGCCCGCTTGCTCATCCGTACCGGTTCGCCGTCGCGTACCAGGCTGACGAGCTGCCCGATGAGGATCTCCAGGGTGCGCTCCGGGTCGTCGCCGAAGCACGCCACCATGGCCTTCATCCGCCCGACGTAGCCGTGGTGGTCGGCGCCCAGCATGATCAGGCATCGGTCGAACCCGCGCTCGCGCTTGTCGAGGTAGTAGGCGGCGTCGGCGCACACGTACGTCGGCCGCCCGTCGCTGCGGACGAGTACGCGGTCCTTGTCGTCGCCGTACCGGGTGGAGCGGAGCCACAAGGCGCCGTCCGACTCATACGTGAGTCCGCTCGTGCGGAGCCGGTCGACGGCCCGCTCGACCGCACCGGTGTCGTGCAGCGACTGCTCGTAGAAGTAGACGTCGAAGTCGACGCCGAAGTCGTGCAACGAGCTCTTGATCGCCGCGAACATCAGCGCGACCCCCTCGACGCGGCAGACCTCGCGCGCCTCGGGCTCCGGCAGGTCGAGCAGGTCGGGACGGCGATCGAGCACCTGGCCGGCGATCTCGTCGATGTACGCACCCACGTAGCCGCCTTCGGGGACGTCCTCGCCCTTGGCCCGGGCCAAGATGCTGTTCGTGAACCGGTCGATCTGCGCCCCGGAGTCGTTGAAGTAGTACTCCCGGGTCACCTCCGCGCCTTGGCACTCCAGCAGCCGGGCCAGCGCGTCACCGACCGCAGCCCACCGCGTGTGCGAGAGCAGGATCGGTCCGGTGGGGTTCGCGGAGATGAACTCGACGTTGATCAGCTGGCCGCGCAACCGGTCGCCGCAGCCGTAGCGGGTGCCGGCTGCCAAGATCTGCCGGGCGACCTCTGCCTGCGCGCCGGCGTCCACCCGCAGGTTGAGGAAGCCGGGACCGGCCACCTCCGCGGCGGTGACACCCGGCGTGCTGACCAGCCGCTCGGCGAGCAGGCCGGCCAGCTGCCGCGGGGCCACGCCCGCACGCTTCGCCAGCTGCAGCGCGACGTTGGTTGCGTAGTCCCCGTGATCCCTGCTCTTGGGCCGCTCGACTCGCACCTCCGGCAGGCCGTCCGGAGCGGAGACGGCACCCTCGTCCACCAGGCTCGCCAGCGCGTCGCGGACTGCCGCGGAGAGCTGTTCGGGGGTCACCGGACCCAGCGTATCGACGCAGCGTGCGGCTGGCCTCAGGTGCACCGGAGGTCGGGGTGGCCCGCTGCTAGCCTGATTTCGCCCCGAGCCCCCGTAGCTCAGGGGATAGAGCATCGGCCTCCGGAGCCGGGAGCGTAGGTTCGAATCCTACCGGGGGCACCGTCACGTTCCGTGTGCTCCGCAGCGCGCGCCCAATCCGGATTCTTCCCGCTAAGCCAGCCTCATGTACTCTCTGTTATTGCGTGGTCACATTGGGCAACGCAATCCACCAACAGACGGGGACACAACCATGCGCCGAACTCTCGGCCTAGCTGCGGTGGGGGCACTCGCCGCATCCAGCTTGGGCCTCGCCGGCCCGGCGGCGGCAGTCGCACCGCAATCCGCGGCTCTGGCGGCCACCACGGTCACCAACTTCGCCTTCGAGGCGACGGCGTTCGGGACGAAGGTCAGAGGCGGCGACATCCCAGCCGCGTCAGGCCGTACCGCCTACTCCCACCTCGGCTGCACACGCAGGGCCGGGCTCGACAAGAGCAACCACGTCGCCGCCGTCAACCTCGACTCGCTGGCCAGCGCCACGACCGTCCGCAGCCGCACCTGGACGACTAGCGGCGGCGGCGGCGTCGCCACCAACTCCAGGAGCTCGATCGCGAAGCTGCGGATAGGCGACGCCGACCGCCGCCTGACGCTCGAAGGCATCGTCGCGACGACACGCTCGTACCACGACTCGACCGGCTACGGCTCCACCACCAGCACATCGGTCGCCGACGCGTTCCTTGACATCGGCCCCGTCCGCACCGCGGTCGAGCTGCCCACCAGGGGCGACCCCACCGAGATTCCCGGCGTCGCCATCCTCAGCGTCGGAGCACGCCACAAGGCAAGCGGCTCCTCGTTCGCCGGGGCCCGCGCGGTCTCGCTGAAGATCACGGTCATCCCGACCGACACCAAGATCACCGCCGGCTATGCGTCCTCGCGCATCGATGGCGACATCACCGGTGGGATCTTCCACGGCTACGCCAACGGGTCGCAGGTCCGCCTGCTCGGCAACACCGTGACCTCGGGCCGTACCTCGCTGCAGCCGATGCCGTGTGCCGGCACCCGCGGTGCCGTCCAGCGCACGAGCACCGCCTCCGTGAACGCGCTCGGAGTCGCCGCGCTGACCGGCCTGGAGAGCTCGGTCTCCGGCGAGCAGAACGGACAGTCCGCGTCGGGTTACACCCAGGCCAAGGTCGCCAAGGCCTTGCTGTTCGGGCACAAGATCCGGGTCAACGGCGTCGTCGCCAGGGCGAACGTCACCCTGCGCGCCGACGGCACCAACGTGCGCAGCGCCAAGGGCACGAAGCTTGGCGGCGTCTTCTTCCGCGGCGATGAGGTATCGCTCGGTGCTGACGGCGTGCGCAACCTCGGCAACCTGGCAGTCCTCCGCGCCGGCGTCGTCGACAAGACACCGAACGGAATCGACGTGGTCGGGCTGCGCATCAAGCTGCTCGCGGGCGACAGGTCCGGGTCGGTCATCGACCTGGCACACGCAAAGCTGGCCATCACGCGTTCCTGAGCGCCAACCAGCAACCCAGCTAGCAACTCGCAGCGGCGGGGTCATCCCTTCGGGGGCGGCCCCGCCGCTGCTTGGTGGGTCGACGCGGGGGTGATGGGCACTGGCACACTGCCGCGGTGAGCGGTCCCCCAGAGCCAGCCGAGCCCTCCGGCCCGTACGCCGCACGCCGCACCACGCCGCGCTCGGTCGTCGGCTGGGCGTTGGTCCTGGCCCTGCCGCTGGCGGTGCTGGTAGTCCTCCTGCTGCGGCCGCCGGTCGACGTGCGATGGGAGAACCAGCCTGCGCATTTCTGGCTGGTGCTCGGCGCCGCCGCGATATCCACCGCTCTGGGCTACCTGGTCAGTACCGCGGCCCGCCGCCGTCGCGACGCTCGGCTCTTCCTGGTCTCGCTCGCGTTCATCTCCAGCGCTGGCTTCCTCGGACTGCACGCGCTGGCCACCCCCGGTGTCTTGCTCGGCTCCAATGCGGGATTCGAGCTGGCCACGCCGGTCGGCTTGCTCCTCGGCGGCGCCTGGGTCGCCGCCTCCGGCATCGACTTCTCCGGGGCCGCCTCCCGTCGGATCATTGTGCGCGCTCGGCTTCTGCAGGCCGGCTGCTTCGGGCTGATCGTGCTGTGGGGAGCCGTCTCGCTGGCCAACCTGCCGCCGCTGGACGTACCGCTCGCGGAGGAGGAGCTCAACGGCTGGCAGAGCGTGCTGGGCGCTCTGGGGGTGGCGTTCTACGCGCTCGGCAGCCTCGGCTACTACCGGCTCTACCGGCGCCGGCGTGCCCGGTTCGCGTTCGCGGTGGCGGTTGCCTTCGCGCTGTTGGCCGAGGCCATGGTGGTCGTCGCGTTCGCGCGAAACTGGCAGGTCTCCTGGTGGGAGTGGCACGTCTTGATGGTCGCCGCTTTCGGGCTGATCGCGCTGAGCGCCCGGGTCGAGTGGCACGAGGAGCGCTTCAGCGCGCTCTACCTCGACCAGACGCTCGCCGGCGCGCGCGACGTCAGCGTGCTCTTCGCCGATCTTCAGCAGTACACGCCGTACTCCGAGCGGACGAAGCCCGGCGACGTCGCCACGATGCTGAACGCCTACTTCGGCCGGCTGGTCCCGATGCTCGAGGAGTCGGGCGGCGACGTCCACCAGCTGATCGGCGACGCGATCATGGTGGTCTTCAACAAGGAGGGTGACCAGCCCGACCACGCCCTACTGGCGTCCCGCGCGGCGCTGGCGCTGCAGCGCGAGGCGTCAGCGCTGGCTGCGGCTCATCCGGACTGGCCGCAGTTCCGGGTCGGGGTCAACAGCGGCGAGGCACTCGCCGGCGTCATCGGCGGTGAGCGGGGCCACCGCAAGCACGGCATCGTCGGCGACACCGTTAACCTGGCTGCCCGGCTGGAGGGAGCGGCACCGGCCGGCGAGGTCGTGATCGGTGCCGGTACGTACGCCCGGCTGCCCCCTGGCGCACTTGTCGAGCTGCTGCCCCCGTTGCAGCTCAAGGGCAAGCAGGAGCCGGTGGAGGCCTACCTGCTGCACCAGCTCGAGCGCGAGACTCAAGCGTGACCCGGTGCTGCAGGGCTGACAGGGGTCAGCGGGAAGGCGGGCTGGTCGAGCTAGCCGACGGGGCTCTGCTGTAGCGCGGAAAGAGCGAACAGCGACGGCACGACGATCGCGCCCTCGCCGGCCGCTGACGCCACCCGCTTGACCGAGCCCTGCCGGACGTCCCCCACCGCGAACACACCGGGCAGGCTCGTCTCCAGCGTGTACGGCTGCCGGTCGTGCATCCAGCGGTCGGGGGGGATGTCTCGGTCGGTGGCGACGTAGCCGCGAGCGTCCCGTTCGACGGAGCCGGGCAGCCAGTCGGTGCGTGGCTCGGCGCCGATCATCACCAGCAGAGCGGCGGCCGGAACGGTTCGCTCCTCCCCGGTGGACCGGGTGCGCACGGTGAGGTGCTCGAGCCTGCCGTTGCCCCCTCCGCCCACGACCTCGCTGTCAGCGAGCACCGTGATGTTCGGCACCGCGTCGATCTGCGTACGCAGGTAGGCCGACGTGCTGTCGGCCATTGAGCGGCCTCGCACGACCACGGTCACCCGCTCGGCGAAGCGGGAGACGTGCATCGCTGCCTGGCCGGCGGAGTTGCCTCCGCCCACGATGTAGACCTGCTGCCCAGACAGCGCCGACGCCTGCGAGACAGACGCCCCGTAGAAGACTCCGGCACCCACGAGCTGTTCGAGGCTGGGCACACCCAGCCGTCGGTACGTGACACCGGTCGCCAGCACGACTGCGCTCGCCGTCGCCTCGTTGCCGTCCGAGATGGTGACCACCAACCGCTCACGGTCGGGGCGCAGGGCCGTCGCGCGTCGCATGAGCACGAAGTGGGCGCCGAAGACCCAGGCCTGCTGATAGGCCCGCTGGGCCAGCTCGGCTCCGCTGATCCCCCGGGAGAATCCGAGGTAGTTGCGGATCAGCGAGCTCGAACCCGCCTGACCGCCGATCGCCTCCGCCTCCACGACCAGCGTCCGCAGCCCTTCGGAAGCCGCCCCCACCGCGATGGAGAGCCCGCTGGGCCCTGCGCCGACCACGACCACGTCGAAGTCCCGCTCGGCCCCCAGCTCGGTGTGCATCCCGTACGACTCCGCCAGCGCGACGTTCGACGGGTCGATGAGCGCCTGGCCGTCCTTGGGGATGACGACTGGCATGTCCACGCCGACGTGGCCCACCGCTTCGAGCGCGACCCGCCCCTCCGGTGACTCGGGTTCACAGAAGGCGTGCGGCACCCCGTTGCGGGTCAACAGGCTGTCCAGCTCCAGTGCCCGAGGCATCGCCGGGCTGGCGACGAGCGTCAGCTCTCGCTGCGTCGACGGGACACTGCGGGACCACTCGTGCACGAACTCGGCGATCGTCCGATGGAACAGCTCGTCCGGCGAGCGCCAGGGCTTGAGCACGTAGTACTCGATGTGGCCGAGCTCCATTGCCTTCAACACCGGACGGGACGTTTCCGGCTTGCGCCACACGCCCCAGTCCACGAGCAGGCCGCGCTGCGCGCGCGGGAACAGGCCGCGCACCCGGCTCAACAGCTCCGACCCGCTGAGGCCGGGCGTTTGCTGACCGGCGAGGACAACCGCGACGTCCGCACGCTCGGCCGCGAGGCGTTGTAGCTGCGCCAGTCCCTCCGAGCCGCTCGTCGAGCTGACGATGGAGAAGTCCGGGCCGAACCGCCGCGTGAGCTCGGCCGTGACCCGTGCGAGCGCCGCATCGTCGGCGTCGACCGCAACCAGGACGGGCTTGTCGGCAGTCGTGCTCATTTTCGCCCCTTCCCCATCGCCCGACGGGCTCATTGTGCACAGTGCTCGGCTGCGGGTGAGGGGGCTAGCCTGGGAGACTCATCGCCGAAGCGGAGCAGCGGAGGAGGCGAACCGGGACGTGGCCGAGCCCTCTCCCACCCCGGCACCGTCGGGCTTTGGCCCGAACGAGTGGCTCGTCGACGAGATGTACGAGCGCTATCAGGCCGACCCCGGTTCGGTCGACCAGGCGTGGGGTGAGTTCTTCCGCGACCGGTCCGGCAACGGTTCCGCGGCGCCAGCTCCCGCGGACGGCGCGGTGCAGACGGCGACGAAGCCGACCCAGCCGGCGCCGGCACAGCCGATCACGACAAGCCAGCCGGCCGCGCCGGCCCCGAAGAACCAGCCAGCGCCAGCACAGCCGGCCCCGACAAGCCCGCCGGCCGCGCCGGCTCAGGAGCCCACCACACCGCCGGCCAGCGCCGGAAAGCCCGACGTGGAGCCACCGTTCGCCGAGCAGCGGGTTGACGCGACGCCCGCGGAGCCGGGCAAGTCAGCGCCTCGGCAGGCGACCCCGGACGAGGAGCCCGGCGAGCAGGCGACCCGTCGCGTCGAGCCGCTGCGCGGAGCAGCCGCGCGCACGGTG
>DATHBP010000252.1:0-8785 GCA_035296085.1 Nocardioidaceae bacterium
CCGATGGACGCCGACCAGCCGCGCGAGCACGGGGGCGAGCGCGCCGAATCCGGCGAAACACAGCACCGGCAGCGTCGTCAGCAGGCCCGCGACGGTCGCGGACATGCCCAGGCCGGTCCGGATCTCGTCCAGCACCGGCCCAACGCTGAGCACCGCGGGCCGCAGGTTGACGGCAAGCGACACGACGCCGACGAACGCGAGCAGCTCGTGGCGGTGTCGCGCCGCGCCCAACGCGGCGGAAGTACCGGCGGCACCGTCGGCACCCGACGAGCCAGACATGGCCGCCATCCTGCCTGTCGACCTCCTGCTCGTCGCTGCGCCTCGCGCTGCCCTGCACCCCGCTACGGTCGATGCGTGCCCACGAGCCCTCCGCAGCAGGCTCCGCCGGTGCAACGGCTACGGATCCGGTACGCCAAACGTGGCCGCCTGCGCTTCACCAGCCACCGTGACTTCGGCCGGGCTTTCGAGCGAGCCGTGCAGCGTGCTGGCCTGCCGATCGCGTTCTCGTCGGGGTTCTCGCCCCACCCGCGCATCTCCTACGCCGGGGCGGCGCCCACGGGGGCGTCGAGCGAGGCGGAGTACTTGGAGATCGGCCTGCGCGAGCCGGTCGACCCGGCGGCGGTGAAGGTGGCGCTGGACGCCGCACTGCCCGACGGTCTCGATGTGCTCCGCGTGGTGACCGCCGGGCCGGGTGGCCTCGCCGACCGGATCGAGGCGAGCCACTGGCAGATCGAGCTGTCCGGCACACCGCGTGCGGAAGCCGCCTGCGCGGTCGAAGCCTTCCTCACGCAGCCCCGCGTTGACGTCGAGCGGCTGACGAAGAAGGGCGTGCGCGTCTTCGACTGCCGAGCGGCCGTTGTCCGGCTGGCCGTGCGCGGCTCTCTCGACCGTGACCGAACGTGTGCGATACTCGACGTGGTCGTACGTCACGGCACGCCGTCCGTACGACCCGACGATGTCCTCGCCGGCCTCCACAAGACCGCCGGCCTGACGCCAGCCGAAGCACCACGCGTGCTCCGACTGGCACAAGGGCCGCTGGACCAACGGAGCGGCACGGTGGGTGACCCGCTCGATGTCGACCGCGACGCCTCGTGGCAGGAGCGACCGCGGCAGACCCGAAGCGACGACACCCGCGCGACGGAGCCACCGGGGGACGCGTCGCCACTTCGCGAGCCAACCCGCTGCGAAGTGCCACCGCAGGCTTAGCCGGCGCAGCAGCGCTGCCCGGCACACGACCAGGCCCCGCGCGGCGCCAAGCGCCCGGGGCCTCGAGGGGAAGCGCACATGTCCGATATCGAGACGGTCCCGGCCGAGCCCGGGACCCTTCCACCAGCGCCGGACGGCCAGCCGTCGACCAGACCGGTGCGCGTACGCCGCCGAGCGGTCAGCCGGCCGGCCGGCCCGCCGGAGACGAACAGCGTTGACCCGGTGCTGACGGCGAACGACGCGGCGGCTGCCCATCCGGCCGCCGGCGACGCCGCCACGCCAGCTGCGAAGAAGGCAGCGACCGCGAAGAAGGCGACCGCCAAAAAGACGGCGGCGAAGAAGACGGCCGTCAAGAAGACTGCCATGGCGAAGGCGACTACCCGCAAGGCGGCAAGCAAGAAGGCGGTGGCCGAGCCGAGCCGCGAGGCCACTGACCCGGCGCTGGCGGAGCTCTCCGGCCTGGCCACCGGTGCATTGGTCGAGCCGCCGGCGACGAACGAGCCGACCAACGAGGCGCCGACTGCTCCGGCACTGCCGGCAGTTCCGCTGTTCCAGCCGCCCGACCCGAGCAAGGCAGCGCCACGCCGCCGTACGAGCAAGCCCGTCGCGGCCGTACCGGAAGCGGCGGTGGAAGCCGACGACAGCCCGGCAGGTCACACCGGGGACAGCACCGAGGACAGCACCGCTGCGGTCGTCAGCCACGACGACGAGGAACGTGAAGAGGGCACCTCGTCGAGGCGCCGACGTCGCCGTGGCGGACGACGCCGCAGCAAGTCGGGTGTCGAGCACGACGCCGAGACTGCCCAGAGCACAACGCATCCCGACCTAGCGGACGACGAGGACACGACAGCCGTCGAGCCGACGGTGGATGCGCAGGCGGCAACTGCCGGGCCGAGCGATGAGCCGACCGAGCCGGGCACGAGCCCCAGTGCCCGTCGTCGCCGTCGCCGCCGGCGCAGCGGCGAGGACGTCGAGCCGTCCGAGGACGACCCCGCCGACACAGTCGTGCGGGTGCGGGAGCCGCGCAGCAAGGAGAAGGACAGGGACAAGAGCCAGGACATCACGAGCATTCAGGGCTCCACCCGACTGGAAGCCAAGAAGCAGCGCCGCCGCGACGGGCGCGACGCCGGCCGCCGCCGCCCGCCGATCGTCAGCGAGGCTGAGTTCCTCGCCCGCCGCGAGTCGGTCAAACGCGAGATGGTCATCCGCCAACACGATGAGCTGACCCAGATCGCCGTGCTCGAAGACGAGGTGCTCGTCGAGCACTACGTCTCGCGCAGGTCGCAGACATCGTTGATCGGCAACGTCTACCTCGGCCGTGTCCAGAACGTCCTGCCCAGCATGGAGGCAGCGTTCGTCGACATCGGCAAGGGCCGCAACGCAGTCCTCTATGCCGGCGAGGTCAACTGGGACCTGCTCGGCAAGGACAACCAGCCGCGCAAGATCGAGTCGGCGCTCAAGTCCGGCCAGCAGGTGCTCGTCCAGGTGAGCAAGGACCCCGTGGGTCACAAGGGTGCCCGCCTCACCAGCCAGATCAGCCTGCCCGGTCGGTTCCTCGTCTACGTACCCAGCGGGCAGTCCAGTGGGATCAGCCGCAAGCTTCCCGACACCGAGCGCAGCCGGCTCAAGGCGCTGCTCAAGCAGATCCTGCCCGGCGACGCCGGCGTCATCATCCGTACGGCGGCCGAAGGCGCAAGCGAGGAGGAGCTGACCCGCGACGTCAACCGGCTCACCGCGCAGTGGGACGACATCACCAAGAAGGGTGAGGGCGGCCAGGCACCCGCGCTGCTGTACGGCGAGCCTGATCTCACCGTCAAGGTCGTGCGCGACCTGTTCACCGAAGACTTCGCCAGCTTGGTCGTCGACGGCGACGACGCGTGGGACGTCGTCAACGGCTACGTCGCCCATGTGGCGCCCGAGCTCGCCGACCGCGTACAGCGCTGGTCCGGCGACCGCGACGCGTTCGCGGCCTACCGGGTCGACGAGCAGATCGCCAAAGGCCTCGACCGCAAGGTGTTCCTGCCTTCGGGCGGCTCGCTGGTCATCGACCGCACCGAGGCGATGACTGTCGTCGACGTCAACACCGGCAAGTTCACCGGGTCCGGCGGCAACCTGGAGCAGACGGTTACGAAGAACAACCTCGAAGCCGCGGAGGAGCTGGTACGTCAGCTGCGCCTGCGTGACATCGGCGGGATCATCGTCGTCGACTTCATCGACATGGTGCTCGAGTCCAACCGGGAGCTCGTGCTCCGCCGTCTCATCGAGTGCCTCGGCCGCGATCGCACCAAGCACCAGGTGGCCGAGGTGACCTCGCTCGGGCTCGTCCAGATGACCCGTAAGCGCATCGGAACGGGGCTGTTGGAGGCATTCAGCGAGACCTGCGAGCACTGCGGTGGGCGGGGACTGCAGATCTCCGCCGAGCCGGTCGAGCCGCGAGCCGAAGCCGCTGACCACGATCGCTCCCGCCGCCGCAGCCAGCCGAAGCCCAAGCCACCCACCACAGCGCCGCCGGTCCCGGTCGAGGTGCAGCTCCCGCCGGAGCCAGTAACCATGGAGCCCGACGGCGAGGTGGAGCTCGCGCCGGAGCCGGCAGCCGTGGCGCCCGACGGCAAGGTGGAGCTCGCGCCGGAACCAGAAGCTGTACGAGACCGCGACGCCTCACCGGCGTCGGACTCGGGCCGGTCGGCGATGCCCTCGACGCGCTCCTTGCTGCCCCCGTCGAGCGCCGCAGTGGACGACCTGCCCCCGGCCGTGACACCCAAGAAGCGGGCTCGCAGCCGCGCGACAAAGCCTGCCTGAGCGCCGGGTCTTTTGACCGGTCGCTCGGACAGTCCGTATCCTGGGTGGTCGGTGCGCATTCGCGCCGACGCGCGCGGACGTGCCCGCCGCTTCGAGCCAACGAAGGAAGCGAGTCCCTCGATGTATGCGATCGTGCGCAGCGGCGGCCGCCAGCACAAGGTCTCCGTCGGCGATGTGATCGAGATCAATGCGGCCGCGCGGGCGACTGGTGACACGGTGGCCCTGCCGGTCCTGCTGCTGGTCGACGGCGACACGGTTGTCTCCGACCCCGCCATGTTGGCCGACGTCACCGTGTCAGGCGAGGTGGTTGGTGCCACCAAGGGACCGAAGATCCACATCCTGAAGTTCAAGAACAAGACGGGTTACCGCCGGCGCCAAGGCCACCGGCAGAAGTACGTCCAAGTCGAAGTCACCGGCATCGAGAGCAAGAACTAGGACCTGCGAGGCGAAGCGATGGCACACAAGAAAGGGGCTGCGTCCACCCGCAACGGGCGCGACTCAGCAGCGCAGCGGCTCGGGGTCAAGCGGTTCGGCGGCCAGCTGGTCGGCGCGGGCGAGATCATCGTGCGCCAGCGCGGCACGCACTTCCACCCGGGCACCGGAGTAGGCCGCGGCGGAGACGACACGCTGTTCGCCCTCGTCGAGGGCCACGTGGAGTTCGGCTCCTTCCGGGGACGCCGCGTCGTCAACATCGTCGCTGCCTCGGGGGAGTGACGCGCGCCGCGTCGCAGTAACCATGGCGGTCCCCACGTTCGTCGACCGGGTTGTCCTCGACGTGTACGGGGGCCGGGGCGGCAACGGCGTCGCGTCGGTGCACCGGGAGAAGTTCAAGCCCTTCGGCGGACCCAACGGCGGTAACGGTGGCGCCGGCGGCGACGTCGTCCTGCGCGTCGACCCGTCGGTGACGACGCTGATCGACTACCACCATCAGGCAGAGCGACACGGCGGCCACGGCGGCCACGGCGCCGGTGACAACCGCAACGGCACGGCCGGCGCGCCGGCAGTCTTGGCCGTTCCCACCGGCACGGTCGTGAGCACCGAGGACGGGCAGGTGCTGGTCGACCTCGTCGGCGACGGCACAGAGTTCGTGGTCGCAGCCGGCGGCCGCGGAGGGCTCGGCAACGCCGCCCTCGCGTCGTCTCGCCGCCGCGCACCCGGCTTCGCCCTGCTCGGTGAACCCGGTGAGCACCTGCGCATCGTCCTCGAGCTCAAGGTGGTCGCCGACGTGGGGCTGGTGGGCTTCCCGAGCGCGGGCAAGTCGAGCCTGGTGGCCGCGATGTCGCGCGCCCGTCCGAAGATCGCCGACTACCCCTTCACCACCCTCACCCCCAACCTGGGCGTCGTCACCGCGGGCGACACCACGTTCACGGTGGCCGACGTGCCTGGGCTGATCGAGGGTGCCAGCGACGGCCGCGGCTTGGGCCACGACTTCCTGCGCCACGTCGAACGCTGCGCCGCCTTGGTGCATGTCGTCGACTGCGCAACAACCGAGCCGGGTCGTGACCCGCTGACCGACCTCGACGTCATCGAGCGCGAGCTCTCGGCGTACGGAGGGCTGGACGACCGGCCGAGGCTGGTCGCACTCAACAAGGTGGACGTCCCCGACGCCCGCGAGCTCGCCGAGATGGTGCGGGCCGATGTCGCCGCACGTGGCCTGCGCTGCCTGCTGGTCTCCGCCGCCAGCCGGGAGGGGCTGCGCGAGCTGGGGTTCGAGATGGCCCGGCTAGTCGAGGCCGGCCGGGCAACACGCCCGGCGGAGCCCCCAACCCGGCTCGTGCTGCGGCCGCCGTCGGTGGGCGGCCCGGAGTTCAGCGTCGAGCACCTGAGCGGACGCTGGGTCGTCCGGGGGCGCAAGCCCGAGCGCTGGGTACGGCAGACCGACTTCAGCAACGACGAAGCCGTCGGCTACCTCGCGGACCGGCTGGCCCGACTCGGCGTGGAGGAGCGACTGAGCGAGCTGGGTGCGCAGCCAGGCGACGACATCGTGATCGGCGGCGGCGACGATGCGGTCGTCTTCGACTTCGACCCCCAGCTCCACGCCGGCGCCGAGATGCTGCTGGGTCCACGCGGGACCGACGCGCGGCTGGACGGGTAACCTGCAGCCATGCACACCGCCTGGTTCGTCGAGGCCGCCGAGGAGCTGCGTGAGATTCCGGCGCCGGCGTGGCTGTTCGGGCTCTGCGGTTTCGTGATCTTGCTGGTGCTGCTCATCGGCACCCTGGCCTATGGCAAGGGACGTCCGCACAGTTGAGCCCCAATCGCACCGCAGCTGATCGGTGCGCGTGACGAGGTGAGCGGGCGTCGCCGGGTTGGGGTGATGGGTGGGACGTTCGACCCGATCCACCATGGGCACCTGGTCGCCGCGAGCGAGGTGCAGGCGTGGTTCGACCTCGACGAGGTCGTCTTCGTGCCGACGGGCGAGCCGTGGCAAAAGGGCGGCCGGCTCGTCTCACCACCCGAAGACCGCTACCTCATGACCGTCATCGCGACCGCGTCCAACCCGCGATTCTCGGTGAGTCGCGTCGACGTGGACCGCGGCGGGCCGACGTACACGGTCGACACGCTGCGCGACCTGCTTCGCGGCCAGGCGGGTGACGTCGACCTCTACTTCATCACCGGCGCCGACGCGCTGGCCCAGATCCTGACGTGGCGCAACGCCGACGAGCTGTTCGACCTCGCGCACTTCGTCGGATGTACGCGGCCCGGTCACCGGATCACCGCCCTGACTTTGGAGGGTCTGCCGCGTCAGCGGGTGACGATCGTGGAGATCCCGGCGCTGGCGATCTCCTCCACCGACTGTCGTGACCGGGTGGGGCGCGGGGAGCCGGTGTGGTACCTCGTCCCGGACGGGGTCGTGCAGTACATCGCCAAGCGTGAGCTCTACCGCGTCGGGTCGGCGTCGCCGAGCGTGCCGCATGGCACGCTGGAGGCGGACGCACCCACCGCGTAGGACCGGCGTACGAGGCAGAAAGGAACCCGTGGCAGCAACTGAACAGGCGGTCGGGCTGGTCCGAGCCGCCGCCGCGGCGGCGTCGGACAAGCTGGCCGGCAACCTCGTCGCGTTCGACGTCTCCGACCAGCTCGTGATCACCGATGCGTTCCTCGTCTGCTCGGGGGCCAACGACCGTCAGGTCGGCGCCATCGTCGACGCCATCGAGGAGCGGTTGCGGCTGATGGACGCCAAGCCCGTGCGCCGCGAAGGCGTACGGGAGGCTCGCTGGGTGCTCCTCGACTACCTCGACATCGTCGTCCACGTGCAACGAGCTGACGAGTACGAGTTCTATGCGCTCGAGCGGGTGTGGCGCGACTGCCCGGTGATCCCGTTGCCCGAGTCGGTCACCAGCGGGCGGGAGAACCACGAGTCGGACGCACGGTGAGCGGTCGCCGCATCGTGCTGTGGCGGCACGGCCGCACCGCCTGGAACGCGGTACGCCGCGCGCAGGGCCAGCTCGACGTACCGCTGGACGACGTAGGGGTGGAGCAGGCGCGGCAGACCGCCGCGCGGCTGGCGTCGCTGCGGCCGAGCATCATCGTGTCCAGCGACCTCGCGCGGGCATGGGCCACTGCGGGGGAGCTCGGGCGGCGGGCGGACCTTGAGGTGGCGATTGACGAAGACCTGCGTGAGATCCACATCGGGGAGTGGCAGGGGCTCTCCCTCGAGGAGTGTGCAGAGCGGTTCCCCGACGAGCACCGGCGCTGGCGGGCGGGGGAGGACGTACGGCGCGGCGGCGGCGAGACGTACGCGGAGACCGCCGATCGGGTCGCGCGGGCGATCGAGCGGACGGTCGCTGAGCTGGCCGCCGGACAGACCGCCGTCTTGGTGTCGCATGGGGTCGCGATCCGCGTGGGCGCGTGCCGGTTCCTCGGCATCCCGCCAGAGCGGTGGCGAGCGTTCGGGGGCCTGAGCAACTGCTCCTGGGTGGTGCTCGAAGAGGCTCGACTCAGCTGGCAGCTGCGCGAGTGGAACGCCGGGTCGCTGCCCGAGCCGATGCTCTCCGACGACGTACCCAGCGACGAACAGGCCGAGGCTTCGGCGGCTGCTGCCGAATCGGGTAGCCCGGCTACACTTCCGTAGCCCGCCAGCGCGGGCGTGCGGGGCTGTGGCGCAGCTGGTAGCGCACCTCCATGGCATGGAGGGGGTCAGGGGTTCGAGTCCCCTCAGCTCCACCCAGCAAGTGGGCAGGGCAGGGTCTGCCCACAACATCCATCGCGCTTCATGGGTGGGCAGCATCCCGCAGAGCAGCGAGTAGCGTCGCGGTACTTGCATCTGCTTCGAGCGGGTGCCGTAGCGGCATCTGGCCGTTCACGACGTAGTGGTTGTTACGGCCGCGGTGTTCAATGCGAAGGTAGCCGTCGCGGGACAGATCGGCGACGATGTTTTGCACTGCTCGCTCGGTGATCCCGACCAGCTGCGCGACCTCGCGCATGGTTAGGTCCGGGTCGCGGGAGAGACAGACGAGGACGTGTGCGTGATTGCTGAGGAATGTCCAGCCATGCACGTGCCTGCTGCCGTTGGGAGTCGAGCCTGATTCGGTGGCCATTCACCAAAGGGTAGTGCCGCATGAGTTGACATACGAAGTAAAGTTCGTATATCTTTGGACCCGCGGAGGGGAGTACCCGCCTCGACCGGTCGTCAGTACGGCAGTCCCACGACGGCCCGGCCGGTCGGCGCCAGCTGTGGCGTGGGGAGACCTCCAGTGGCAGTCGCACTGGAGGCATCGTGGACGTACCGTTGTGGGCTTGGCTGGCGGTCACCGCCGTCATCTTGGTCATGCTGGCA
>DATHBP010000253.1:0-9081 GCA_035296085.1 Nocardioidaceae bacterium
CCGAACTCCCTCACCGGGACGGTCGACCAGCTCGTCTACGTCGGTGCGACGACGCAGGTCCAGGTACGGCTGCCGCAGGGCCAGTCGCTGCAGGCGCTGGTCGTGAACGACGGCGAGCGCGACGAGCTCGTGCGCGGGACCCGGGTGACGGTGACGCTGCCGCCCGATGCGCTGCGGCTGCTGGCGCCGGAGCCGGCCGCCTAGCTCACACGTCCAGCGCGAGGTCGTCCAGGGCGGTGCCGCCGCCACGTCGGACCCGGCGCAGCACCAGCCACGCGAGCAGCACAGCGAGCGCCGAGCCGAGAAGCAGCAGGGTTGCCAACGCGTTCAACGCCGGAGTGGGGGCGGTGCGGATCGCGCTGTAGAGCTTGATCGGCACCGTTGCCGAGGAAGCGTCAGCGGACAGGAACGAGCTCACGACGAAGTCGTCCATCGACGCCGCGAACACGATCATCGCGGCGGCGAACACGGACGGCATCAGCAGCGGGATCAGCACCGTGCGGATCGCCTGGATCGGCGAGGCTCCGAGGTCGCGTGCCGCCGTCTCGTACTCTCCGCCGACCGAGAGCAACCGCGCGCGCACGATCACCACCACGTACGAGATCGAGAACGTGACGTGCCCGAGCAGCTGCGCCGTACGGCCGAGGGGCACGGCGGTGAAGAGGTTGGTGAACACCAGGAACAGGGCGCTGCCCATCACGATCTCGGGTGTGGCCAGCGGCAGCAGCATGAGGGCGTTCGACGGCCGGCTCCCGCGCCCGCGCCACCGGGTGAGCCCGAGGGCCAGGGCCGTGCCGATCGGCGTGGCGATCAGCAGGGTCAGCAGCCCCAAGCGGAGGCTGTTGATCAGCGCCAGGCGCAGGGACTCGTCGTGCCAGACCGAGGCGAACGGGTCGCCCCAGTACCAGCGGAACGACGCACCCTGCCACGACGTCCTCGACCGCCCGTCGTTGAACGAGAACTGCACAGCGATCAGCACCGGCACGATCGACCAGATGACATAGAGCCAGGTCAGCGAGGCCAGTACGAACGGCCGCCGCCGCACCCGCCGCCGACCGCGCCCCGGGTGGGTCTCGACGAGCGCTGGGGTTGCCGCCTCCGGTGGCGGGGCGACGACCGTCGTCACGACAGCTCCCGGCTGGCGCGCTGGGTCGCGGCGAGGTAGTAGGCCATCAGCGCCATTAGCAGGACCGAGAGCACGAGCACAAGGGCGGCGCCGATGCTCTTCTGCTGGCTTTGCAGCAGGTAGAACTCGATCTGGTTGCCCACCATCGTCGTTGTGGGCGAACCCGACACGATCGCGTTGGTGTAGTAGTCGCCGAACATCGGCAGCACCGTGATCGCAGACGCCGTCATCAGCCCTTGGCGCGACAACGGCAGCGTGACGTGCCAGAACGTCCCCGCCGCGCCGATCCCCAGGTCTCGGGATGCCTCGAGCAGCCGGCCGTCGATACGGTCCAGCGTCGCGAACAGCGGCACGATGAAGAACGGCAGATAGCCGTACGCCAGGGCGATCACGACCGTGTACGGGTTACCGGAGAGCCAGTCGATGGGGCCGGGCACGACGCGGACCGCCTGCAAGGCGCGGTTGACGTACCCGTCCTCCTGCAACAAGTTGACCCAGGCCAGCATGCGGGTCAGGTAGTTGATCCACCACGGCGCCAGGATCAGCGCCAGCAGCAGGTTGCGGCGCCGGCCCGCGTGCCGAGCCACGTAGTAGGCGACCGGATAGCCGATCATGATGCTGAGCCCGAGTGCTACGGCGACGTAGACGAACGTCCGGACGAAGACCGGCTGCAGGTCACCCGAGATCGCCCGCTGCACGACGCTGCTGAGATCGCCGAACTGCCACTGCAGTGGGTTCCACACCGGGACCGCAGAACCGAACAACGGGTCGGTGCCGCCGAACGCGATCGCCGCGATCGCGTAGAACGGAACCACGAAGAACGCCAGCAGCCACAGCGTTCCCGGCATGGCCAACGCCGGCCACAGCCGCGACGCCGCGCGCTGGGTGCTCACCGCCGCCTTGTCGGCGCGCGTGCTCACGGCCGTGGCCTGAATGCGTCAGCCGTCAGCCGGACTTGAACTTCGCCCACGCATCGTCCCAGAGCGCCCGCCCCTCGGGGCTCAACGCACCGAGCTGCCGGCCGGTGTTGTACTCGTCCACGGTGAGGACGGTGTTTGCAAGGTTCGCCGGCACGTAGCCCTGGTCGGTCAAGTAGCTCGGGGTGAACTTCGCGATCGCCGGCTGGTAGCCCACCCAGCCGAAGTTACGCAGCGAGGTGTCCTCGTTGAGCATGAAGTTCAAGAAGTGGTGCGCCAGCACGGGGTGCGGTGCGCCAGCGGCCACGGCCATGGTGTCGTTGCCGACCATTCCGTTAGAGCCTTCTGCGCGCCAGTAGCCGAGCACCTTGGGTGTCTCGCCTTTGGGCAAGTAGTACTGCGCACCGATCAGGTCACCAGACCAGCACTGGTGAACCGTCGCCCGGCCCTCCGGCAGCTCGCTGTAGCCGTTGATGTCCACCTTGACGCGGACCAGGGGGACGAGCTTGCGCAGCTCCGCGGCGGCAGCCTCGATCTTCGCCGGATCCTCGGTGTTGACGTCCGTCTCGCCGTTGCGCAGCAGCGACATCGCGATCGCCTCTCGCCCGTCGTCGAGGATGTGGGTCTGGCCGCTGTACTGCGGGTCCCAGAAGATGTCGTAACCGTTGGCCGGAATGGTGGACACCTTGTCGGCGCGGTACCCGATACCCGTCGAGTAGACGGTGTAGGGAACCGTGTAGCGGGCGCCCTGGTCGTAGTAGGGGTCCTGGAGCTGCGGCCAGACGTTCGTCAGGTTGGGCAGGTAGCTGTGGTTCAGCGGCTGGATCAGCGAACCGAGAGCGACCCTGCTGATGACGTCCGAGGTGGGGAAGATGACGTCGAAGTCGGTCTGGCCGGTACGCAGCTTCGCCACCGCTTCGTCCATCGAGTTGAACGTGGTGACCTCGACTTCGACCCCGTACTCCTTCTCGAACGCCTTCTGCACACCCGGCGCCAGGTAGTCGGCGTAGTTGAAGATCTTGAGCGTGCCGGTTTCGGGTTTCATGCCGTCCGCGATCGGCTTCATCCCAGCGGGGATCGGAAGCTTCACCGGGTTGTCGGGTCGGGCAAGTGGTAGCTGGACGCCCTGGCCGCCCTGGCCGCCGGGGCTCGATTCTGAGCCGCATGCGCTCAGCAGGCCCGGGCCGGCCACCGCGCCCAGCCCGACGTAAAGCGAGTTGCGGAGGAACTGTCGTCGGTCGTACGCCGGCCGCTCCTTGGGATGCATCGCCACGCTAGCTCCCTCATCTCGACGGTTGCGTCACTGACTGGTCGACCAGTTAGTCTGGCTCAGGCCAGTCGGTGGTCACAATAGGCGTAGCGGCTCGGTCGGCTCTCGCCGGGAGGTCTCGATGGGTACGCCCGCTGCGTTGCCGGCAGCCGACCTGGCTGCACTGCTCGATCCGGCGCGGCCGGGTTCGATGCTGCCGGCTCCCGCCTACCTCGACGCTGGCGTCCTCGATTGGGAGCGTCAGGTGGTCTTCGCCGGGGGTTGGCTCTGCGTCGGACGAAGCGAGGGACTTGGAGACCCCGGCGCGCAGCGGGCTGTCAGCGTCGCCGACGACACCGTCCTGCTGATCCGCGGCGACGACGGCGTCTTGCGCGGGTTCTACAACACCTGTCGCCATCGTGGTCACGAGCTGTTGCCGTGTGGGCAGACCGCCACTCGCCGCTTCGTCTCGTGTCCCTACCACAACTGGGTCTACGACCTGCGCGGCCGACTGCACGGCGTACCCCCGAGCCAGCGCGACGACCTCGACAAGTCGCGCTATGGACTCCTCGGTGTCCCGGTCACCGAGTGGCAGGGCTTCGTCCTGGTCAATGCGGACGGCAACGCCCCGCCCGTCGAGCGCTATCTCGCCGGCATCGACGAGCACCTCGCTCCCTACGAGTGCGAACGGCTGAGCGTCTCGGTGAGCCACGAGTACGAGGTCACCGCCAACTGGAAGTTGTTGGTCGAGAACTACCACGAGTGCTACCACTGCTCGGCGATCCATCCCGAGCTGTGCAAGGTGTCCTCACCCTCGAGCGGCTGGGAGGTCGCCTCTGACGGGCTGTGGTGCGGCGGCACCCTCGAGCTCGAGCCGCACGCCGAGACCATGTCGTTCGACGGGCGCAGCGGCGGTGTCGTGATGCGCCGAGTGGACAGCCAGACCGCCCGCCAGATCCTCTACCTGCAGGTGTTCCCCAACCTGTTGCTGAGCCTGCACCCCGACTACGTGATGACTCATCGGATAGAGCCACTCGGTCCCGGCCGCTCCTGGGTCGAATGCCAATGGCTGTTCCCGCCGGAGGCCACGGCCCGGCCGGGCTTCGACCCGGCGTACGCCGTGGACTTCTGGGACCTCACCAACCGCCAGGACTGGACGGCTACCGAGAGCGTGCAGCGTGGGTTGTCCTCCCGTGGGTTCCGGCCCGGACCCCTCGCCGAGGTGTTCGAGAAGACCGTGCGGGACTCCATCACGATGCTCGCCCGCGCCTACCTGGACGGCCGAGTGCCACGCTCGCTGTCCGAGGCGCAGTCCCCGACACCATCTGAGCCTGCGGTCCCCGCCGGCACGAGGAGCTGACCATGACGCTGACGACAGCCCGGCGGCCGGCCTCCGCGGCCGACTCCGCCCGTGACCTCGCCCGGCTCGACATCCTGATCGCCGAGCAGGAGCAGGCCCTGCTCGCGCGCACTGGCGAGTCCCAGCGCATGCGCGCGGAGTGCCGCGACGTCCTCGCGGGCGGCGTCGCATCGAGCTGGCAGGACGCGGCGCCGGCAGCTATCTGGATCAGCGACGGTGCCGGCTCTCTGGTGCGCGACGTGGACGGCGCGGAGTACGTGGACCTGCACGGCGGGTTCGGAGTAGGGCTGGCCGGGCACGCACATCCGGCGATCGTGGCGGCCGTGTCGGACCGCGTCCGCAAGGGCACCCACTTCGCTCAGCCCACCGCGGATGCGGTGGTCGTGGCGCGCGAGCTGGCTCGGCGGTTCGGCCTGCCCGTGTGGCGATACAACAACTCCGGCACCGAGTCGACGATGGACGCCGTGCACCTGATGCGCGTAGCGACCGGCCGGCCCAAGATCGTCAAGGTGGAAGGCAGCTACCACGGCCATCACGACAGCGTGCAGGTGTCGGTCTACCCCCCGGTGGAGGACATGGGGCCGGCGAGCCGGCCGTCCTCAGTACGAGCGGGTACGTCGATCCCCGAGGAGATAGCCCGGCTCACCGTTGTCGTCCCGTTCGGCGACCTGGCCGTCGTCGAGCGGGCACTCGTCGAACACCGCGGCGAGGTCGCCGGCATGATCCTCGAGCCGATCATGATGAACATCGGCTTGATCGCGCCGCCGCAGGGCTACCTCGCTGGTCTGCGCGACCTGTTGCACGCTCACGGGGCTCTGCTCGCCTTCGACGAGGTCAAGACTGGCTTCGCCGTCGCTCCCGGCGGTGTGGTCGAACAGTCCGGCGTGACACCGGACCTGCTGTGCGTCGCCAAGGCGCTCGGCGGTGGCGTGCCGTGTGGGGCGATCGGCGGGACCCGCGAGGTCATGGAGCTGATCGTCACTGGGGCCTACGAGCAGGTTGGCACGTTCAACGGCAACCCGCTGACGATGGCCGCCGCTCGGGCAATGCTGACCGAGGTGCTCACTGACGACGCCTACCGGCACTTCGACCGGCTTCGCACGCGCATGGTGTCGGGCGCGCAGCAGGTGTTGGCCGACTACGGGCTCCCCGGCTACGCCCAGGCGTTTGGCGCCAAGGGGGCCGTGATCATGCACCATCAGCTGCGCGACTACCGCGACTTCCTCGAGTACGACCCGCGGTGGGGGCACGCACACTGGCTCTACCAGCACAACGGTGGTGTGTTCCTTCCCCCGTGGGGAAAGTGCGAACAGTGGACGTGTTCGGTGCAGCACAGCGAAGCCGACGTGCAGCGCTTTGTCGCCAACTTCGAGACCATGGCACGCGCCGTACGGGGGAGCGACGCCGATGCCGCCCGCAGCACCGCTGACGGTCACCCGACCGGGTGAGGCGGGAGTGGGTCCGCCGACCGCGATGGACCTGACCCCGCTGCTGGCCCCACGCTCGGTTGCCGTCGTCGGCGCCTCGCCGCGCCCCGGGACGTACGGCAACCAGACCCTGGAGAACCTCGTCGCCGCTGGGTTCGAAGGGCCGGTGTGGGGCGTACACCCGAGCGCTCGTGCGGTGCACGGAATTGCGTGCTACCCGCTCCTCGCGGACCTTCCGGAGGCCCCGGACTGCGTGGTCATCGCAACACCGGCTGCCACCGTGCCCGGTCTCCTCAGCGAGGCCATCGACGCCGGCGCCCGCTCCGCCGTCGTCTTCGCCGCCGGCTTCGCCGAGACACCGAGCGGCGTGGAGCTCCAGCGCCGGCTGCGCTCAACCGCGCTGGCGGCTGGCCTGCCGGTCTGCGGGCCGAACGGCGACGGGATCGTGTCTCTCCACGACAAGGCGCCGCTATGGGGCGACGCGTTCCTGCCGGCCACTCCCGGTCCCGTGGCTGTCGTCTCGCAGAGCGGCAACATCGCGGTCAACGCGCTGAATGCCGGGCACGGACTGCGCCTGCACACGGTGGTGTCCTGTGGCAACCAGGCCGTGGTCCAGGCGGCTGACTACCTCGACGCGCTCGCCGGCCGCAACGGTGTGCGCTCCGTCGCCCTCTACCTCGAAGACGCGGGCGACGGCGCCGCGCTCGCATCGGCGTTGGCCCGCTGCGCCGAGCACGACGTCGGAGTGGCCGTGCTGGTCGCCGGCCAGTCCGCGCGTGGCGCTGCCGCGGTCGCGGCGCACACCGGTGCGCTGGCCGGCAACGACCGCGTGCTCCGCGCGCTGGTCGAGGACGCCGGCGCCGCGTGGGCGACCACGCCGCACGACCTGCTCGAGCTGGCCAAGACGCTCGGCATGGCGCCGAAGTCGCGCCGTCGCTCGGGGGGCGCGGTCGGCATCATCACCTGCTCGGGTGGCGATGCCGCCGTCGCCGCCGACATCGCCGCGCGGATCGGCGTGCCTTTGGCCGACTTCGACGCCGCCACCGGGCGCCGACTGCAGGCGGTGCTGACAGACGCAGCGACGCTGGCCAACCCGCTGGACTACACAGCACAGCTCTTCGGGCTGGAGGAGCCGCTGGCAGAGATCGTCGACGCGGTCGGTTCGGACCCGGGCGTGGGGTCTGTGATCTTCTACTACGACGAGGCCGCGCAGATGCCCGACGCGATGGACCGCGTGTGGCGCGCAACCCGTGACGGGGTCGTCCTAGGCGCCGGCCGGAGCGGCACGCCGACGCTTCTCGCCGCCACGTTGCCCGAGCTGCAGCCCCACTCGAGCGCCGAGGACATGTACGAAGCCGGGCTGACCCCCGTGTCCGGCATCTCCGAGGCGTTGCAGTGCGCGGCTGCGCTGCTGGTCGAGCGTGCCGACCCGGGCCGGCTACGCGAGATCAGTGCCGCGGCTGGTCCACGCACTCCTGGTGACTGGGTCCCCGAGCACGTCGCAAAGCAGCTCCTGCGCGCCGCCGGGGTTGATGTCCCGGAGGGGACCGTGGTGGACAGCTCCGACGCCGCCGTGTCGGCCGCCGAACGGCTCGGCGGCCCGGTGGCGATGAAGCTGTCCGCACCCGACCTCCAGCACAAGGCGGTCGAGGCGGCGGTGCTGCTCGGCCTTACCGGCCCGGCGGCGGTACGGGCGGCGTACACGGAACTGCGGTCGCTGGTGCGTTGGCGCCACGCTGTCGTGCTGGTCGAGGAGATGGCCGAATCAGGTCCGGAGCTGTTCGTGTCGGTACGCCGCGACACCACCGTGGGGGTCCTCGTGCTCGGCGCCGGCGGCAGCCTCACCGAGGTCATCGACGACACGGTCGTCGTGCCGCTGCCGGTCGACGGCGCGCGGGTGCGGGCGGCGCTGGGTCGGTTGCGGACGGCGAAGTGGTTCGTGGACGCGGATGGGGCGGTGCCGGCGGCGGTGGTGGATCTGGTCCTTGCCGTTGCCCAGCTGACCGTCGATGAAGATCTGGCCCTGCTCGAGCTCAACCCGGTGGTCGTCGGCCCCCACCGCGCCGTGGCGTTGGATGCGGTTGCCCGTCGGGCCGCGGCGGGGGAATGAGTGCCACTCACCGAGGCGGCCGGCGTAGGGTCCGGAACGTGACCGAGTAGCGCAAGCCCGGCACCGCCGGAATGCTGTGCTGCCAGGCCGACCGCGCACTGCCCGCCAGCACGTACGCCGAGCGCGGGGCCAGCGGCTGCTCGTACACCCGGCGGGCCTCGCCCGTTCCGCGCTGGAAGCGCATGACACACGGTGCTCCCAACGACACGCCAAACACCGCCGGGCCGAACGCCGAGGCGTCGCGGTGCCAGCCGATGGTGGCGCCGGGCGGATAGCGGCTGACGAGCACTTGAGCGAGGCTTTCGGGTGGCAGGTCGGCCAGCCGGGCACAGCGAGCCCGTACCTCGTCTAGTTCGGCCGGCATCGGGTCAGCCGGAATGACATCCCACGTCTCGTAGTCGTAGGTGAAGCCGAAGTGACGAACCGTGCGCCGGGCCACCTGCCCACGCATGCGTACCTCTCGGAACTCGATCCGCTCCATCAGTGCCAGCAGCTGCTTTTCCTCCGGTTCGGACAGCAGATCCGCCTCGTAGCGCAGCCCGACCGGCCGCTCCTCGACGCCTCGCATGCGTCCTGTCATTCCCGTCCTCTTCCGGTAGCCCGAGAATCCACCCGCGCACGGTGTCGACGCGCAGACTGCCCTTGCGGCCCTTGTTCGTGATAGCCTGCCAGCGGTTGCAGTTGCAGTTCCTCGCACGTTGTCAAACGCCCGCGGAGTCTGTCAGCGGGCGTTTTCCATATCCCGGGTTGCCTGGGAGCGGAGAACACCTACCCAGCAGCCCGAGTCCCGCGAGGTGCGGGCCTTGAATCGTTTAGCTCGAGGAGAGCAAGCACATGGCACAAGGCACAGTGAAGTGGTTCAACGCCGAGAAGGGCTTCGGCTTCATCGAGC
>DATHBP010000254.1:0-6154 GCA_035296085.1 Nocardioidaceae bacterium
CCAGATGACCCCCGGAACGCTGTCGACGTGGTAGAGCGTGTGCCCATCCGGTGACCAGCCGAGCCCGTTGGAGAGCGTCAGCCCGTCGTCGATGACCTCGACGGCGCCGGTGCCGTCGAGCCGGTACAGCCGCTCGGTGCCTTCCCGTCCGTCGAGGGACATGCTGCCGACAAGGAAGCGGCCGACCGGGTCGCAGGCCCCGTCGTTGAAGCGGCTGTTGGCAGACTCCCGCAGCACGGTGCGCCCCGTCCAGGCCGTCCCGTCCGCGGCGATGGCGGCGAACCCGCGGCGGAGGGCGACCAGCAGCCCCCCGTCGGCGGTCGGCACGACCGCGGCAGCCGGGCCGGAGAACTCGTACTCGTCGGTCACCTGGACACCTCCCGACACGAGCCGGCCGCACAGTACCTTGCCGTGGGGGATGTCGACCCACAGCAGGCGCTCTCGGTCGGCGTCCCAGACCGGCCCCTCGGCGAGCTCGTACGCCGTCTCACTTGCGACGCCGGCGGTGATCGTCCTCACTGCACCGCGCCTCCTAGCCGAGCTGTGAACGACCCGCGGTGAGTACGGTGAGTGCGGATGCGGTCGGGGCAGCGGCGTCTCCGGAGGCGAAGGGCAGGGTCTGTGGGGCAACGCAGCCAGCAGTGGTACGGCGGAAACGACCGCAACGCGTTCATCCACCGAGCCTGGATGCGACGCGGCCTCCCGGACGACGCCTTCGACGTCGGACGCCCGCACATCGCCATCGCCAACACCGCGTCGGACCTGACCCCGTGCAACAGCCACCTCGATGACGTCGCGGCCAGCGTGAAGCAGGGGGTGTGGGCAGCGGGTGGGGTGCCGTTGAACCTGCCGGTGGTGTCACTCGGCGAGACCCAGATGCGGCCGACCGCAATGCTGTGGCGCAACCTGGCGGCGATGGCGGCCGAGGAGCTGCTGCGAGCAAACCCGGTCGACGCCGTGGTGCTGCTCGGCGGCTGCGACAAGACGATCCCTTCCCTGCTCATGGCGGCCGCCTCCGTGGATCTGCCGGCCATCGTCGTCCCCGGTGGCCCCATGCTGACCGGCACGTTTCGCGGTGCGCCGCTGGGGTGCGGCACCGACGTGTGGCGGCTCTCGGAGGAGGTCCGGGCCGGAACGCTGGCGCAGCGCGACTTCCTCGCCGCGGAGTCGGCGATGATCCGCAGCCGGGGGCACTGCAACACGATGGGAACCGCGTCCACGATGGCGTGCGTCACCGAAGCTCTCGGCATGACGCTGCCTGGAGCGGCGGGGATCCCCGCAGCCGACAGCCGGCTGCTTGTCATGGCACACCAGAGCGGTCGGCTGGCGGTCGAACTGGTGGCTGCGGAACGCCGCCCCAGCACGGTTGTGACCAAGGGGTCGTTCCTGAACGCGATCGTGGCGCTCGCTGCGATCGGGGGGTCGACGAACGCCGTCGTACACCTGCTCGCCGTCGCGGGTCGACTGGGCGTCGAGCTCACGCTCGACGACTTCGACCGCACCGGCTCGGGCGTGCCGCTGCTTGTCGACCTCCACCCCGCCGGGCGCTTTCTCATGGAGGACTTCCATCGAGCCGGCGGCCTGCTCGCCGTGTTGGCCCAGGTCACGGACCTCATCGACCCGACGGCGCTGACAGTCACCGGGCGGACGTTGGTCGAGAACGTCGCGGACGCTCCGACCTGGGACCGCACCGTCATCCGACCGCGGGAAGAACCGCTGCAGACAGACGCCGGAATAGCGGTGCTACGCGGCAACCTGGCCCCCGACGGTGCGGTGGTCAAGCCGGCTGCGGCTTCGTCGCGGTTGCTGCAGCACCGGGGCCGGGCCGTCGTCTTCGACAGCGTCGAGGATCTCAAGGCGCGGCTGGACGACCCGAACCTCGATGTCGACGAGGACTCCGTGTTGGTACTGCGGGGCTGCGGTCCGCGCGGCTATCCCGGCATGCCCGAGGTCGGCAACCTGCCGCTGCCGGCGAAGCTGCTGTCCAAAGGCGTGCGCGACATGGTGCGCGTCTGCGACGGCCGGATGAGTGGTACGGCGTACGGCACCGTGGTGCTGCACGTGGCTCCGGAGGCCGCCGCCGGCGGCCCGCTGTCGCTGCTGCGAGACGGCGACCCGGTCGTCCTCGACGTGGCCGGTCGGCGCCTCGATGCCGACGTACCGGCCAAGGACTGGGACCGGCGCCGACCCGCTGCCGCGATGGCGGCATCGCTTGCGGCACCCCGGCGCGGCTGGGAGCGGCTCTACGTCGAGCACGTGCTGCAGGCGGACCGCGGCGCCGACCTCGACTTCCTGGTCGGGTGCAGCGGAGACAGCGTCGTACGCGAGTCGCACTAGCGCGTACGCAGCGATGCCCACGGCTCCTGGGCGGCGACGTCCTCGAGACCGTAGCCGGTCTCCCCGCCCAGCGAGGGGGAGAGCACGACCTGCAGGTAGGCGGTCTGCTGCGTGTCGTTGAACGAGGCGTGCACCTCGCCCTCGGGTACGAAAACCGAGTCGCCGACGCCGAGAGTTGCTGACTCCTGACCGACGAACTGGGTGATCTCACCCTCCTTGACGATGATGATCTCCTCCTGGCCGGGGTGGCGGTGGAAGTCGTGGCCGCCCCCGGGCTGGAGCTCGACATCCATCACGACCAGGTGGTCGGCGCCTTGTGCCGGCACCAGGCGCCACCCGATGACCCCCCAGTCGAACTGCTCGCGGCGTACATCGGCCAAAGCGGTGAACGTGCTCATCAGGCTCCCTGCTGTGCTGTCGACTCGGTGATCATCTCGTGCAAACGGTCGGCCATGGCGACGGCGAAGCGCTCGTCGTTGACGTCGACATCGAGCTCGTGCACCTCGACGTCGCCCAGCGTCTCCCGCAGTCCCTCGAGCAGCGCCGCGTCGGCCGACGGGTCGTGGAACGGCTGTCCGTCGACCGCGATCATCGACACGCCCTTGCTCGGCACGAACAGCGCCGTCGGACCCGTCGCCGCGGCGAGCTTGCTCCCGATCCAGCGACCGAGCTCGCGACACTCCGCCGGCGTTGTGCGCATCAGCGTCACCGTCGGGTTGTGCACGTAGAGGTTGCGGTCCGCGAACCGCGCCGGCACCGTCTCGAGAGGTCCGAAGTTCACCATGTCGAGCGCTCCCAGGGAGACCACCTGCGGCACGCCCGCCGCACCTGCTGCCTCCAGCCGGTCGGGCCCCGCCGAGAGCACCCCCCCGACGAGCTCGTCGGCCAGCTCGGTTGTCGTCAGGTCTAGAACGCCGGCCAGGTAGCCGCCGGTCACCAGCGTCTCCATGGACTGCCCGCCGGTCCCTGTCGCGTGGAAGACGAGCACCTCGTATCCGAGCTCCTCGAGCCGCTGGCGGGCACGGGTGACGCCGGGCGTCGTGACCCCGAACATGGTCGCGCCGATGAGCGGCTTCGCGTCCAGCGGCGGGACGGCGCCCTGCACCATGCCGGCGATCGCGCCGGCAGCGTTGGTGAGGATCCTCGCGGAGATCGAGTTGATTCCGGCAATGTCGACGACGGAGTACATCATCGTGACGTCGACGGCCCCGACGTAGGGACGGGTGTCTCCGGAGGCGAGCGTCGACACCATGAGCTTCGGCACACCGACCGGCAGCGCACGCATGGCCGTCGTGACGATCGACGACCCACCAGACCCGCCGACACCCAGCACCCCGTCCAGCCGCCCCTGACGGTGCAGCGTGGTGAGCAGCGCGGCCGCCCCACGTCCCATGGCCGCAGTCGCCTCGCCGCGGTCACCGGCCGAGGCCAGCGCGGCGACATCCTCACCGGCCGCGCGGGCCACCTCCTCGCGGGAGATGTCGGGCTCGACCTGCGGATCGTAGACCCCGACGTCGACGAGCAGGACGTCGACGCCGTGCTCGCGTACGCGGTCCCGCAGGAACGCGTACTCGTGCCCCTTCGTGTCGAGGGTTCCGGCCAGCACGACCGTGGGCATCACAGCCTCCCGGCTGCGTCACGGTAGGCGGCACGCAGCGCTGCACCGTCGATCCGGGGATCCGGCTCGACCTGGGTGCCGGCGTCCAGCCGCCACGACCTCGCAGTCTCGAGGAGTCCGCGGCCGGAGTGCATAGCGGCGGCCTGGACGCAGGCGCCCGTTGCGACCGGCTCTGCGTCGGCATGGGCCGTGATCGGGGAGCCCCACAGGTCGGCGGTGATCTGGCGGTAGGCGGGTGAGCGAGCGCCACCGCCGATCAGCCGGAGGGATCCACCCATCCCGACACCTGCGGCGCCCAGCGCATCCACGCCGGCCATCAGCCCGTGCACGACGCCGGCGAATGCGGCCCGGGCGAGCTCTTCGCGGGTCGTGTCGTTACGCAGGCCCCACCACACGCCGGTGGCTTCCGGCAGGTTGGGAGTGCGCTCGCCGTCGAAGTACGGAACGAGAGCGAGGTCCGCTCGAGCCGCCGGCGCGGCGAGCGCCATCTTCGACAGCTGCGCCACGTCGACGTCGAGCCATCGAGCGACTGTCTCGGTCACCTTCGTCGCGTTCAGGGTCGCCACCAAGGGCAGATAGCCGCCGGCGGCGTCGGCGAAACCGGCCACCGCCCCGGTCGGGTCGGTCGTGGGTTCGGCGGCCACGGCGTAGGCGGTGCCGGACGTGCCCAACGACACGGTCACCTCTCCTGGCGCCATGGCCAGGCCCAACGCGGCTGCCATGTTGTCACCGGTCCCGCACCCAACGACGACGTTCGCGCTCAAGCCCAGCTCGTCCGCGACGCGGCCGAGTACGCAGCCCGCTGCCTCCTGCGGTCCGAGCACGTCCGGCAGCCTCGGCAGCCAAGCATCCGGGTCCTCGACGACCAGGCCGAGCAGGTCGGTGCGGTAGCTGCCGTCGATCGGGGACCACCAGCCGGTGCCAGAGGCATCTCCGCGGTCGGTGACGTGGCGACCGGTCAGCCGCCAGGTCAGCCAGTCGTGCGGCAGCATCACCTTGTCGACGCGGGCGAGATTGTCCGGCTCCCGCTCCACCAGCCACGCCAGCTTGGTGATCGTGAAGCTGGCCACCGGCACGAGCCCGCAGCGTGCCGCCCACTCGTTCGCGCCGAGCTGTTCCACTAGCTGCGCGGCCTGACGGGCAGAGGTGGTGTCGTTCCACAGCTTGGCGGGACGGATCGTCGCGCCGGTCGGATCCACGAGCACCAGCCCGTGCTGCTGGCCGGCTACGGACATCGCTACGACACGCTCGAGGTGCGGTCGCAACTGCGCCAGCGCGTCGGCCAGTGCGGTCCACCAGGAGGCCGGGTCTTGCTCGGACACCGGCGGAGACGTCGTGGGGTGCGGGGCGCGCCCCGTCGCGACGAGGGCGCCCGTCGGCAGCTCCCGCAACTCGACCTTGGTGGACTGCGTGGAGGAGTCGACGCCGGCGACCAGGGGGGCGCTCACGTGAGCTCTGCCGGCCTCAGAACGCCACGGCCTTGAACGCCTCGGTCTGGGCCTTGAGCGCCTGCTCGGTGGGCAGTCGCTCCATGCTCGAGGCGCCGTAGAAGCCGTGCACGTCTTTGGCGCGCTGGAGCACGTAGGTGGCGTCCGACGGCTCGGCGATCGGGCCGCCGTGGCACAGCACGAGAACGTCCGGCCGGGCAGCGCGGGCAGCGGCGCCCCACCGGTCGACCCGGTCGACGCAGTCGTCCAGCGTGAGGGCCGTCTCGGCTCCGATGCTGCCGCCGGTGGTCAGGCCCATGTGGCAGACGACGATGTCGGCACCCGCCTCGGCCATCGCGGCGGCGTCGTCCTCGCTGAACACGTACGGCGTCGTGAGCAGGTCGAGCTCGCGGGCCTGCCGGATCATCGACACCTCGAGGTCGTAGCCCATGCCGGTCTCCTCGAGGTTCTGCCGGAACACCCCGTCGATCAGCCCTACCGTCGGGAAGTTCTGCACGCCGGCGAACCCCATGCGCTTGAGATCTGCCAGGAACACCTGGGGCAGGTAGAACGGGTCGGTCCCGTTGACCCCGGCGAGCACCGGCGTGTGCCTGACCACCGGCAGCACCTCGCGGGCCATCTCCACCACGACCTCGTTGGCGTTGCCGTAGGCCAGCAGACCGGCCAGCGACCCCCGCCCGGCCATCCGGTAGCGGCCGGAGTTGTAGATGACGATGAGGTCGATGCCGCCGGCTTCCTCCCACTTGGCGGA
>DATHBP010000255.1:0-5510 GCA_035296085.1 Nocardioidaceae bacterium
ACTTCTCGAGCGCGTCGCCGTCGCGGTAGGCGATGGGCTCGCCGCCGAGGTTGCCCGACGTCATCACCAGCACCGGTGGGGACGGGGCATCACCGGGCAGCCCGAGTAACAGCGTGTGGAGCGGTGTGTAGGGCAGCAGCAGTCCGAGGTGGGGCTTGCGCGGCGCGACGGCGTCGGCGAGCACGAGGTCCGGCTCGGGGCGACGGGTCAGGAGAACAACCGGTCGGTGCGGGCCGGCTAGCAGCGCCTGCTCGCCCGGTCCGAGGTGCACCAGCGCCTCTGCCGCCGCGAGGTCGCGGACCATGACCGCGAACGGCTTGTCGCCGCGGCGCTTGCGGGCTCGCAGCTCGCCGACCGCGGCGTCGTTGGCCGCGTCGCACACGAGGTGGTAGCCGCCGAGGCCCTTCACCGCGACGATCGCACCGTCGGCCAGCATGCGGCGAGTCGCTGTCAGCGCGTCCTCGCCTTCCAGCGGGTCGTGACCGGGGCGTACGAGCTCAAGCGTGGGACCGCAGTCGTGGCAGGCGATCGTCTGGGCGTGGAAGCGCCGGTCGGTCGGGTCGGCGTACTCCCGGGCGCATGCATCGCAGAACGGGAAGTCGGCCATCGTGGTCGTGCCGCGGTCGTAGGGCAGCCCGGTGATGACGGTGAAGCGGGGGCCGCAGTTGGTGCAGGAGATGAACGGGTGGCGGTAGCGCCGGTTGGAAGGATCGGCCAGCTCGTGGAGGCAGTCGGCGCAGGTGGCTACGTCCGGGCCGGCCAGGGTGCGGCTACCGGCGGACCGCGTCGTCTGCGTGATCGTGAAGCTGGTGCCGCCCTGGACCGGCAGGTCGGAGGCGAGCACCCGCTCGACCCGAGCGAGCGGCGGCGCGTTCTCGCGCAGTGCCGTGGCGAACGCCGCCAGCGCTGCGGGGCTGCCCTCCACGTCCACCACCACACCGGCGGAGTCGTTGGACACCTCGCCGGTGAGGCCGAGCGAGCTCGCCGTGACGTAGACGAACGGCCGGAAACCCACGCCCTGGACGACTCCGGCAACCCGGAAGCGCCGCCGGGCGCGGGGTTCCACCTCGACCGGGCACGGGGTCAGCGCCAGCTGCTCGGTCATCGCATGCTCACCCCGCCAGCGGATGCGTCGAGCTGGAAGGCTCTGCCGACGGCTGCTCAGGGAGGGGCTGCTCGGGATCCTCCCGGGCGCGACCCATCAGCTGCAGGCCCTCCATCGCCCGCTCCGCGCCGGCCGCGTCGACCCGTTCGACGGCGAAGCCCATGTGAATGAGCACCCACTCCCCCGGTGCGAGCGACTGGTCTTCGAGCATCCCGATATTGACCTTGCGGTGCGCCCCTTCGACGTCGACCAGCGCGAGCTGGCCGCCGTAGCCCTCGACCATGTCGACCACCCGACCAGGGATCCCCAGGCACACCTCACTCACCTCGCCCGAAGCTGACACCGGCGGTGGCCTGCTGCGCAAGCAGGTCGCCCACCAGCCGCGTCACCAGCGTCACCGCTGCGTCGACCGACTGGCGCACCGCCGGTGTCAAACCGATGCCGTCGCCCACCCCGAACGGCTGGCAACCGACCACGAACGTCCGTGGTAGCTCGCCGCCGAGCGCACCGAGACTGGCCAGGACGGCCACCGGATCCATCCCGTGCGCGTCGAGCACGCCCTCGCCGAGATCGTCCGGCCCTACCTCGAGCACCGTGAGGTCGCCCGGCTCGCCGCTTCCCGGCAGGGCGTCGACGATGATCAGCGCGTCGAACCCGTCCAGCAGGTCGTAGGCCAGATGCATGCCCCGGATCCCGTAGTCGACGACACGCACGCCGTCCGGTAGAGGGTGCCGCGCCAGCCGGCGGGCGACCTCCGAACCGAACCCGTCGTCGCCGAGGAAGATGTTGCCGATCCCGGCGACCAGTACGCGCGGCATCACCTAGTCCCGGCCCTCCGGTTGCTGGCGGCCCTTGACCTCGTCCTCGCCGCGCTGCGTGCCTGCGTAGTGCGCCGGGCCGACGCCTTCGTCGGTCGGTGTGTCCTGCGGTGTGCCGGCCGCGGGGGTCTCGTCCGACGGTGAGGCCTCAGCCCCGCGGGGGGTGTCCTCCTTGGGCGTCGACTTCATCGAGTCGTCGGTCTGTACCGGCCCCGTCGCACCTCCGACGTAGGCGCCGTTGCGGCGGAGCTGCTCATCGTCGGTGTCGACGTCGGCGCTCTTGCGCCGGTCGTCGTACGGCGGCAGCTCGCGGTCGCCGCTCTCCGGGTCGGTCGGACCGCTGGATGGTGTTGTCGTCATCGCGTCCTCCTCGGGTGTGCCCCTCGTCAGCCGGGCCGGTCAGCCGGACAGGTCGCCGGCCCGACTCAGTTGGGTTGCCTTAGCCGGCCTGGTCGCCGGCGGGCATGTTGGGACCGCCGGTCACCGAGCCCTGCGGGTCCACCTTGGTGTCGTCCTCGTCGCTGGACGTGCCGGCCGGCCGGTTGACCGGACCCCCGGCGGGATCGTCGGAGCCGGTGTCGCGCGAACCGGGCGCTCCGCGCTCGGACTGCGGCTCCTCGTCGAGGTGCGCAGCCGGCTTGTCGTCGTCGTATTCGCCTGCCATGTCGTCCTCCAGTCCGTACGCCGTCACATGCGGCGCATCGCGAGATAGCGCTTCACGTCCGGAATCGAGCGCACGCCGATGTAGGCGGCGACAGCCACCACGCCCAAACCCAGCACGCTCGTGACTACTCCAACGGTCTTCATGATCGGCTCTCCTCTCGTGGTTCGGCACCGCGGTCCGACGAGAGCGGCTCGAGCTCGTCGGGGGCGAAGTAGAGGTAGCGGCCGTACCAGTCGTGCATCTCCGCCGCCGGGTCGTCGACGAGTACGACGGCGACGTGGGTCGCTCCGTCGACATCGAAGAGCACCGACGTCACCCGAGCCGTCTGGCCGGCGAAGAACAAGTCCTGCGCGTCCGCGCGGCGCGACGGGTGGACGCGTACGAGACTGCCGGCGGCGACGCGTACCCCGTTGATCAGGACCGAGTCGGTCTGCGGCTGCACGCTTGCGTCCGCTGCCGGGTCCCACCAGGGGTCACCGCCAGTATCAAAGGGACCGGTGCCGCCTTCTGGGCCGGCGATGAGACCTGCGGGCTGCCCGAACGACCTTGAGGTCTCATCGTCGGTCGGGGTCCGGAACGTCGGCAGGTCGGCGAGCGGGTCGACATCTGCGCCGACCCGGCCGACACCCGCATGCGGGTCGCGCAGGATGCCGTGCAGGCGCTGCATCTCCTCGGGCGACATGGTGTCGCAACGGTCAATGATCGCAGCCGCATGCGCATCCGTCGCTCGGGCGGCCGCCTTCTCCTCGTCGGTGAGCGTCATCACCCGCAACGTGAGGATCTCGTCGATCTCCGTGGCGTCGAACAGCGCTCCAGCACTCTCCGGCGCCACCGCGGGATAGTCGTACAGGATGATCGGCGACGCGAGGACGACGTCGGTGTCGCCCTCGGCGCCGGTGAGCACCGGCCAGCAGCGCCGCTGCCGACAGCGTGCCGCGGCCTCGACCGCGTCGGGCGGCGGCTCGAGCAGCGAGACGAAGGCCGCACCGGAAACCGAGAGCAGCATGTGGGTGCCGATGAACGAGCCGCGAATGGCCCCAGCCTTGTCGGTGACGGGGGCGGCCCGGTTGTCCACGGAGACCCGCACCCGGAGCAGGCCGCTGTCCTCGGTGGCGCTCAGCGCTAGCTCGCCGGTGAGCGGCCAGCGCCGTCGGACGAGGCGCCCGACGACCGCGCCGCTCGGGTCGTGCAGCGTCTCGATGTCCTCGCCGACCGGTACGGCCACGTCGACGACGGGGCGCTCGCCGCCGCGCAGCTGCGACAGCTCGAACGGGCCGAAATGCAGCTCCTGGGCCACCGCCTCGTCCCAGGTCACCCACGTGGCGTCGCCGGAGGACAGCTCTGACACCGGCGTGAACGTCCCGTCCGGCTGCGCGCGCTCGACGCTGCGGCTCTGCAGCTGCAGGAAGCGCAGCGCTACGTCGAGTGCGGCGTCCTGGCCCAGGCGCAGCAGGCACTCGGTCGCCATGTCGGGCTCCTCGCCGAGCCCGGCCGCCGCCGCGCCGGGCGGTCCGAGTACGCCGAACTGCCAGCGCACCTGGTTCTTGCTCGACGTCGAGCGGTAGGGGTAGAGCAGATAGCCCTCGTAGAGAACGGCGTCGGCGACCGTGCGCGCCAGCTCGAGACCGTTCACCGGGCCACCTGACCCACGTCGGCGAGCAAGGCCGCCACTGCCTCTTCCAGGGTGGTGAAACCGCGGGCGCCCTTGTAGTGGGCCAGCGCGGCGACCGTGTCACGGTCGAGCCGGAGCCACTGGCTGCCCGGGAAGTGCCGGTCCATCATGTCCCGCCAGACCCGCACCGGCATGCGGTACCTGGCCTCCTTGTCCCACGGGATCTGTGTCACCGAGATGCCGCTGCCGCCTTTGGTGAAGACGGTGCCGCTGAACAGCAGGACAAGCGGTACGTCGCCGTCGCCGAGGGCCTGCAGGTATCTCGCCCCGGCGACCTCGAAGTCATACGTGCACGGCAGCGCCAGCTCCACCTCCGTCGCTGCGGTGAAGCCCTGCACCATCGCGCTCGCATGCATCCACAGGAACGGCTTCATCGTCTCGGCCCAGCGCGCGCGTTCGCCGAACAGGTCCAGCAGCCCCCGCTCCTCCTCGTCGTCGTAGCGGCGGCGCTGCGGCTCCACGCGGATCTGCGCCCGCATCGCCATCGCGTGTACGACATCGCCGCTGAGCTCTTCGACGCGCAACCGCACACGAAGTGTCGGCACGATCGCATACGTTTCGGCCGCTACGTCGATGACGGAGAATCGGAGGTCGGTCATGACGCGTCCGCCGCACTGACCTCGGGTGCCTCCGGCGCCGCCCGGCTGCGGGCCACGACGCCGGCGAAGAACTCCGCGATCTGGTCTCGAGCATCGCGACCACCGTCGAATCCACGCCAGACCCGGCGCAGCCGACCGACCAGCTCATAGCACGCGTCCACCGGGACGAGATGGCAGTCGAACCCCGTGCGCTCTCGGTCCGGAGCGCGCACGAGCAGGGCCTCGACGTCCGGCACCAGCACTCGCAGGGGGGGATTGGCGGCGACGATGTCGTCCCACGCGCCAAGTGGCAGCTCGGACTCCGTGGCGCCCGCTGGGCCGGGATAGAACGCGACGGTGCGATCGAGCATCGAGTTGTCGAAGAAGAACGCCAGCGCGACGGGGATCTCCAAGGCCTCCCACTGCTCGGGCAGCAGGCTGAAGTCGGGGAACGAGAGATAGCGCTGCGGAACGGCGCGGTAGCGCAGCTCGGCCTTCTCGGCGGTGAACAGCAGGTAGCAGCCGCGGCAGGTGCACATCAGCCCGCGGCTGGCGAGGTTGACGACGTGGGAGTGGTTCTCGCCGACCGGCTCCGCGCACATCTCGCAGCGTTCACCGGCGGGCGGCAGCGGACGGCTCGCCGTGATGCGTTGCAGGACAGCAAGCGCCGAGG
>DATHBP010000256.1:0-9881 GCA_035296085.1 Nocardioidaceae bacterium
GCCGCTCGACCACACCCGGCAGGTTGCGCTGGACGACCGCGAGCCAGTTGTCGTCGTAGCGACCGGTGACCACAGAGTTGACCAACACCTCGATGCCCGGCTCGGCCGTAACGCGCGCTCGCAGGCTGCGCAGCGCTGCCAAGTCCTCCGCGTCGCCCCAGCGCAGATGGCCGCCGATGTCGTACTCCTCCTCGACGAGCAGCACCGACGCTCCGGCCTGGGCCGCTGCCAGGGCGGCGGCCATCCCGGCCGGGCCGGCGCCTGCGACCACGACGTCGACGTGGGCATAGCGCTTGTCGTAGTAGCCAAGCTCGTCCGTACGACGCACGCGACCGCCACTGGCAAAGCGCTTGAGCACCTGCTGGTAGGCGGGCCACAGCCGCTGCGGCTTGATGAAAGTCTTGTAGTAGAAACCTGCGGTCAGGAACCGTCCGACTACCTGGTTGGCCGCCTTTATGTCATACCGCAGTGACGGCCACGCGTTTTGGGAGCTGACGACCATGCCGGCCGTTAGTTGCCGGTGCGCCGCTCGTACGTTGGGCTCGTCATCGACCTGCAGGGTGCAGTTCGGGTCGACATAGCTGGCGGTGAGGATGCCGCGCGGCCGGTGGTACTTGAAGCTGCGGGAGAAGATCCGCACCCCGGAGGCAGCGAGCGCCGACACGATGGTGTCGCCCTCGAAGCCGGTGTAGCTGACGCCGTTCCAGGTGAACGGCAGCAGAGCATCGCGGTTGATGACCTCGCCTGGCTGGCCGGAAAGCCGCATGCTGGTGGCTTGCACCCCCTGGGGTGCAGGCGTTGTCACAGCATCCGTCCCGTCGTCACTCCGGCGCTGTCCGCGTGGTCGCCGCCGCCCGGTGACGGCTCCTCGTGCGTGCCCGGCCGCGGCACCGGTCGGGTCTGGTTGGTCGTTCGGTCCCGCTCTACCGTGACGAACCGCCGGCAGCCCATCGCGTGGTACCAGGTCTCGATCACCGGGCCCGCCGGGTTCTGCTTGTCATAGAGGTAGGAACGCCACTCCTGCGGCGTGCTCGCGTTGGGGTCCGGCCGCTGGGGCGCCTCGCCGGTGTGGCGGAACTCGCTGGAGTTGCGGAGCCCGCAGTGCGGGCACGGTATGCGGATCATCGTCTCTTCCCGATAGCGCTAGTGACCGACGGCCGCCGCGCCCTTTTCGCCGACGAGCTCACCGTCGGCGAAGCGAGCGAGGTCGAAGGCGGTGATGTTGGCAGGTGTCTTGCCGGTGGCCACCAGCTCAGCCATGGCCTCTCCCGCCACTGGCCCCGCCTTGAAGCCGTAGGTGCCCCAGCCGACGTCGAGGAGGAATCCCTCGACTGGGGTCACGCCCATGACCGGCGAGAAGTCCGGGGTCATGTCGCACAGGCCGGCCCACTGACGCAGCACCCGGAGCTTGGCGATGGAGGGCATCAGCTCGAGTACGTGGCCGGCCAGCTCCTCGGTGAACTCCAAGGATCCGCGCATCGAGTACGACGGGTACGGGTCGGTGCTCGCGCCAAACACGAGCTCGCCACGGTCGGTCTGGCTGACGTACACATGCAACGTTCCGGAGACCACCACCGTGTCGAGGAACGACTTGACCGGCTCGGTGACCGCCGCCTGCAGGGGATGGGTGATGATCGGTAGGGTTACGCCGGCCATCGCCGCGATGAGGCCCGCCCAGCCGGCGGTGGCATTGACCACGGTCGGCGTCGAAATCCTGCCGCGGCTGGTGCGCACGCCTACGACCCGCTCGTCCTCGATATCGATGCCGACGACCTCGGTCTGCTGGTGGATCTGCACGCCGAGGGCATCCGCGGCGCGGGCGTACCCCCAGTTCACGGCGTCATGGCGGATGGTGCCGCCGGGCGGGTGGTAGAGAGCGCCCAAGACCGGATAGCGCGCTGCCGGCGAGACGTCCATGAACGGGACGAGCCGCGCGATATCGTCCGGCCCTATCACCTCGGAGTCGATGCCCTCGACCTTGTTCACCTCCGCCCGCCAGTGCATCGTCCGCAGCGAAGAGTCGTTGTGGGCGAGCGTGAGGTGGCCGCGCTGGGAGAACATGACGTTGAAGTTCAAGTCGGCGGCGAGCTGTTCATAAAGCTTCACCGACCGGTCGTAAAAGCGCACACCCTCCGGGGTCAGGTAGTTCGACCGAACGATGGCGGTGTTGCGACCCGAGCCACCGCCACCGAGGTAGCCCTTGTCGAGGACGGCGACGTTGGTGAAGCCGTGGTTGGCCGCGAGGTAGTAGGCGGTGGCCAGGCCGTGCACCCCGGCGCCGATGATCACCGCGTCGTAGGACGACGCCAGGTCGTGCTCACGCCAGCTGCGGGGCCATTCCCCGTGCGCCAGGCCGCGGCGGAAGAGATCGAAGGCTGAGTAGCGCGCTGGTATGTGCTGGCGCCGTTCGCCGGCCCGCTGACCCACCAGGTCGCGCAGCTGCTTTGCCGGCCGTCGACGGCCGGTGCGGGTCGTGCTCGCTGCGCTCACAGATAAGCCTTCCGGGTGAACGTCATCCACCGATGGTGAACGGTAACGCTCTCTGACGGCCAGCCGCTCGCCGGGTCATTCCGGCGGGGGCGATCCATACGCCTTCACCGACAGGAACTGCACCGGAACGCTGATGAGCCGCCGCGGACCGTGCGTCGTCTCGCCGCTGAACTGCAGCGCGTCGCCAGGCTCGAGGGTGTAGGTGGCGTCGCCGTAGGTGTACTCCATCGTGCCCGTGATCACGTACAACAGCTCTGTGCCCGCGTGCTGGTAGAGCGGGAAGACCTCAGAACGCTCGACCAGCGTGACGAGCACCGGCTCCATCCGCTTATGCGGTCCACGCATGCTGCCCAGGTTTTGGTAGCGATGGCCAGCTCGACTGCCTCGGTGGCTGATGTCCAGGCCTTGCCCCGCTTTGACGAACAGGACGTCGCGCTCCTCGTCCAGGCCGCGGAAGAACGCCGTGACGGGCACTCCCAGCGCTCCGGAGAGACGGGCCAAAGTGGCCAGACTGGGCGAGGCCTGCGCGTTCTCCAACTTGGAGAGCATCCCTTTGGACAACCCGCTTCGGGCAGCGAGCTGGGCGACGCTGAGCCCCATCATCTTTCGGTACTCCCGCACCCGCTGCGCCATGACTGCGCCCAAGGCCCGCTCCAGCTCAGGCGGAGCGCTTCCCTCGCCCGCCGAGTCACCAGGCACCGCTGCCATCGCGCGAAACATGTCCCCGCCGGTCACCGGGTCGTCAGCCGGCATGCCCGGGGATCCAACTCGTGCCGGCCAGTGGCACCTGGGCCATAGCCGCCGCTTCGACGGTGAGCGCGACCAGGTCCTCCGGCTCGAGGTTGTGCACGCTGGACTTGCCGCATGCTCTGGTCAGTGTGGTGAGCTCCATGGTGAGGGCCTTGAGGTAGTTCGTCATCCACCGCGCGCCCACCTCGGGGTCCAGCCGCTGCTCGAGAACAACGTCCTGGGTGGTGACGCCCACTGGGCATAGACCGGTGTGGCAGTGGTGGCAGTAGCCCGGGACGGTGCCGAGGGCATCGTAGTCGCCGGTCGCGTCCAGCTTGACCCCATTCTGCTCATAAGTGTTGCGGTTGCACCCGAGTGCGATCAGCGCACCAACGCCGATCGAGACGGCGGTCGCCCCGAGTGCCAGCGCCTTGGCGACGTCCGCGCCCGAGCGGATGCCCCCGGAGACGATGAGCTGGACCTCGTCCTGCTTCCCGACCTCGCGCAGTGCCTCCGCGGCCAGTCGCACCGCCGGGAGTGTGGGGATGCCGGCATGCTCGATGAAGACGTCTTGGGTAGCGCCGGTGCCCCCCTGCATCCCGTCGACCACGACCACGTCAGCGCCCGCAGCGACTGCCAACTTGACGTCGTTCGTGACCCGAGTGGCGCCGAGCTTGACGTAGATCGGCTTTGCCCAGCCGGTCGCCTCACGCAGCTCCTCGATCTTGATTTGCAGGTCGTCCGGCCCAGTCCAGTCCGGGTGGCGGGAAGCCGAGCGCTGGTCGATACCGGCAGGCAGCGTACGCATCTCGGCTACCCGTTCGCTGACCTTCTGGCCCAACAGCATGCCGCCGCCGCCCGGCTTGGCGCCTTGGCCAACGACAACCTCGATCGCATCTGCCTGGTGCAGGTCTGCGGGGTTGAACCCGTAGCGAGACGGCAGGCACTGGTAGACCAGCTGCTTGGAGGATCGCCGCTCCTCCTGGGTCATCCCGCCATCACCAGTAGTGGTCGACGTGCCCACCGCGGTGGCGGCGCGGCCGAGCGCCTCCTTGGCGTTGGCGGACAGGGAGCCGAAGCTCATCCCGGCGATGGTGATGGGGATCGCGAGCTCCAGCGGCTTCTTGGCGAACCGGGTGCCCAGCACCGTGGTGGTGTCGCAGCGCTCCCGGTAGCCCTCCAGCGGGTAGCGGGAGGCTGAGGCGGTGAGGAAGGTGAGGTCGTCGAAACTCGGCACCCGCCGCTTCGCCCCCCAGCCACGGATCTCATAGCGGCCGTTGTCGGCCATGTAGTGGATCTGGTCAACGACCTCGGGCGGGAAGGTGTGGCTCGGGCGCATGTCAGTAGCTCTGATTCTTGAGTGCGTCGAAGTTGTACAGCGTCTTCGCCGAAGCCACGCGGGTCACGTTCTGGGGGTCAATGCCGTCGAAGCCGCTGGCGGCGACCAGTTCCTTGACGCGCAGGACATCGGTATCGGTCAGGTCCTCGACCCGGGTGTCGGCGCCGAGGGAGCGCAGCTTGCCGCCGACGTAGATCACCGCTTCGTACAATGAGTCACCCAGCGCCTCGCCGGCATCGCCACCGATGAGAATGGTGCCCGCCTGGGCCATGAAGCCGCTCATGTGGCCGACGTCCCCGGCGACGACGAGCGTTCCGCCCTTGAGGGAGATGCCCGCTCGGGAGGAGGCGTCTCCATCGACGAACACCCGCCCGCCATGGGCGGAGGCGGCTGCCGACTCCGACGCGTTGCCCTCTACCCGGACCGTTCCGCTCATGAGGTTCTCTGCGACACCCCAGCCGACTGAGCCCTTGACGGTGATGGACGGCCCGTCGCAGAGCCCGCCGATGTAGTAGCCGGCGTTCCCGTCGATGGTGATGTTCAGGGGTTGCATCAACCCGACCGCGAGGTTGTGTGTTCCCCTCGGATCGGTGATGAGCACATCGCTGCCCGGTGGCAGCGTTCGGAGCGTGTCGTTGATCTGCCGGGTCGCGGTTGAGCGGCAGCTCAGCGTGACCATACGTGCAGTTCCTCGGGCTGCGGCTCGAACACGGTGGCCGACTCGATGCCTGGCAGTGTGGCCAGAGCGTGGTACTCCGAGGCGACCGCCACATAGTCCGGTGTCTCGGCAACGACCAGCGGCTTGCACGCGAAGGCGTCCCGTACGACCGCGAACTGCTCCGCGGTCGACACCAGCAGGGTGTAGAAGCCGTCGAACACCTTCAGCACCATGCGAAGCGCGTCGCCAAGGTCATCGCCGCGGCGCAGTCGGTCGGCAATGTAGCGCGCGGCGACCTCGGAGTCGTTGTCGGTCTCGAATGTGACGCCGGCATCCTGCAGGCGCCGGCGCAGCGATGCGTAGTTGGAGAATGAGCCGTTGTGCACCAACCCGAGGTCGACATCGGGGGTGAACGGGTGGGAGTGCTCGGTTGTCACCGCCGACTCGGTGGCCAGCCGGGTGTGCCCGATGCCTTGGTAGCCCGACGCACGGGTGATGCCGTAGCGGCCGACAATCTCCTCCGGCGAGCCGACGTCCTTGAACACCTCGATGGCGTGGCCATGACCGACCACGACGACGTCGGGAGCGTCGACGTAGAGCTGGTAGAGGAACTTCTCCACGTCGGCTCCGGACACCAACGTGGCGGTGGCCCCGACGTGTCGTGAAACGTCCACGGGCTGACCCAGATCCGCTGCCAACCGGCTTGCCAGCTTCCCCCAGTCAAGATCGCTCTCGGCTCGCAGCGAGTACTTGAGCTGGCCCGCGGGCTGGTCGTCGGCATAGAGCGCGATTCCCGCCGAGTCAGGCCCTCGCAAGGTGAGTGCTGTCAGCATCGGAGTCAGCAGCTCGCCCAGGCGACTGTCCCAGGATCGATTCCTCAGGTGCAGCCCAACGATTCCGCACATGGCGGTAGTTCCTCTCGGGCCGAAAACATGGGCGTGTGAGTGTTTCCTGAGACTACACCTGGTTTCCTGTGTTGCAACAGTGTGTGAGTTCGGCGGGTGCAGTAACCTGCCGCCACCCCGGCCGGAAGCCTCGACAGGAAGGACACGCACTGATGGATCGCGATGAGCTCAAGGCCCGGGCGGAAGAGGACGGCATCGAGTTCTTCTTCGCCCTGTTCGTGGACATGCATGGCAAGCCGTGCGCGAAGCTGATACCAGCGTCCTCCTTCGACGTGTTGATGGGCGGCGGAGCCGGGTTCGCCGGTTTTGCCGCCGGACCGATGGGACAGACGCCTGCCGACCCCGACATCATCGCCGTCCCCGACCCCGACTCCTATATTCGCGTGCCGTGGGAGCCGACGGCAGCGGTGCTGATGTGCGATATCGAAGTGGAGGGTGAGCCGTGGCCCTACGCACCTCGGGTGATCCTCAAGCGGCAGCTCGAGGCGCTGAAGAAGCGGGGCCTCACCTATAACGTCGGCCTCGAGGCGGAGTACTTCTTGCTGCGCCGCGACCCGGCCGGGCGGCTCGTCCTCGCCGACCCCCTCGACACCGCGACCAGCCCCTGTTATGACGTCCGGGCACTGTCTCGGATGTACCCGCACCTGACCACGGTGTCCCGGTATGTCAACGAGCTGGGCTGGACCAACTACGCCAACGACCACGAGGATGCCAACGGCCAGTTCGAGCAGAACTTCAACTACTCCGACGCGCTGACTTCGGCCGACCGGCTCATCTTCTTCCGCTACATGGTGCAGACCCTGGCACACCAGGCGGGGATGATCGCCAGCTTCATGCCGAAGCCTTTCGCGCACCTCACCGGCAGCGGACTGCACGTGCATTCCAGCCTGTGGCGCACCGACTCCGGTGAGGAGCTGTTCCGAGACGAAGCCGACCCGCGGGGCCTCGGGCTCTCACCGATGGCCTACCAGTTCACGGCCGGCCTCATCGAGCACGCGCAGGCCGCCGTCGCCGTCACGTGCCCGTCGGTCAACTCCTACAAGCGGATGGGGGTCGGCGCCCCAACCTCCGGTGCCACCTGGGCGCCGTCGTACGCCACCTACGGCGGCAACAACCGGACGCAGATGCTGCGCATCCCTGACGGTGGACGCATCGAGCACCGTGGCTGCGATGGCGCGGCCAACCCGTACCTGGCGCTGGCGGTGATCCTCGCTTCCGGCCTGGACGGCGTGGACCGTGAGCTCGACCCGGGAGAGCCGAACACTGACAACCTCTACGAGCTGTCCGCGGCCGAGGTCGCCGAGCGTGGGATCGTCAGCATGCCGCCGACGCTGTTGCACGCCTGCGAGAAGCTCACTGCAGACGCCGTTCTGCGAGAGGGGCTCGGAAAGGTGCGCGGCGGGGACTACATCGACTACTTCGCCAAGGTCAAGCGCGCCGAGTTCGCCGAGTACCACGCCGTCGTCAGCGAATGGGAGACCGACCGGTACCTAACCTTGTTCTAACTTCTGAGTTCGCGAGCAATCACAACCAAATCCGGTCAGCGCTGAGCACTCGCTGGCAGTCGCCGCTCGGGGCAAGCCGCTAGGAGTCGCTCGGTACAGGAGCCGAATCCCGCTTGGACCTGTCGCCCAGAAACGTTGCCATAGAGTCGTCGAACTCTTCCCACCAGGGCGTGTGATGGACGGGCGAGGCGGTACCCGTACACGGCGAGGAGAAGCTTTTGTTGCGATACGTGGTGATGCTCTCCACCTTGTCATGTTCCCATTGGTGGAACTGCTGCCTGGTCAGCTCAAGGTTGAAGGTGGCGTAGTCGACCTGCTCGCATAGGGAACGCACATGGTCAAACTGAAAGTCGATGTCATCGGCAGGCCCGGCCAAGGACGCCTGACGTTCGCGCCACGTGTCGATGTCCTTTGCCATCTCCGCTCGCGACGGCAAGCTGAGCCGTCCGAGAATATAGTCACGCGCGTTGAACGCTTCGGCGTCGAACAAGGTGAAGGTGTAGTACTGGTCCTGCATACCGAGGTACATGAGGTTCGGGTCGTCGAGCCAGAACACACCGCGGTAGAGGTCGGGCGGATACAGCACATTGGCGGTTCGTAACCGGAGCTCATCCTCGATAAACGGAAAACTGTGACGATATCCGGTGCATAGCACAATGGCGTCAATGTGGCGCTCGCTACCGTCACTGAAGTGCGCGGTGTCACCGCTCATCTTCGTCAACAGTGGCACTTCGTCGATGCCTTCCGGCCACGTGAAGGCCATCGGCTCGGTGCGGTAGGTGATGGTCACCGAACGCGCACCGTACTTCTTCGACTGCAAGGCGATGTCCTCCGCCGAGTAGCTGCTGCCCATCACGAGCAGGTCCTTGTCGGCGAACTCTCGCGCGTCGCGGAAGTCGTGTGAGTGCATGATCCGGCCGGGGAAGGTGGCGAAGCCGTCGTACTCGGGCATGTTCGGCACGGAGAAGTGGCCAGTGGCAACGACCACATAGTCGAAAGGCTCGATGCGCGTGTGACCATCGGTTAACGACTCCACCGTGACGTCGAAACCGGATGAGCTGCTCCGGGCTACCCAACGAATAGCGGTGTTGAACTGGATGAAGCGCCGGAGGTCGTCCTTCGCGGCGCGGCCGAGGATGTAATCAGCTAGCACCTCTCGCGGTGGAAAGGACGGGATCGGTTTCCCGAAGTGCTCTTCGAACGTGTAATCGGCGAACTCAAGTACCTCTTTGGGTCCGTTGGACCACAGGTAGCGGTACATGCTCCCGTGGACTGGTCCTCCGTGTTCGTCGACGCCGGTTCGCCAGGTGTAGTTCCATAGCCCGCCCCAGTCACTTTGTTTCTCGAAGCAGACGATCTCAGGGATGTCCGCCCCAAGCTTTCGCGCGTGCTCAAACGCGTGCAGCTGGGCTAGGCCGCTGGGGCCGGCTCCGATCACGGCGACACGGGCCATGTGATCTCCTTCGTCCTTGTACGTCTTGGCAGGTCTGTCCGCGCTAACGCCGCGCGCTCAGGACCGTGGGCGCATCTTGTCAGGGTCGTAGAACGGGAAGCGGACCACCTGCGCTGCGATCCGCTTCTGGTGTCCGTCGAGCTTGCCGACCTCCACTCGCGTACCTGGTTCGGCGTACTCGAGCGCTATGCGGCACAGGGCAATGTTCTTGCGCAGGATCGGCGACCGGGTGCCACTTGTTACGACGCCCACCTGGGGACGGCCGACGTGCACGCAGTCGCCATGAGTCGCTGGCTCGTTGCCGTCGAGCTCGAGGCCGACGAGGGTCCGCTGCGGCGAGGCCTTACGCCGCTCCAACGCAGCGCGGCCGACGAAGTCGTCTTCCTTCGACAACGCGACCGCAAAGCCTATTCCGGCCTCGAACGGGTCGGTCTGGTCGTCGAACTCATAGCCGGAGAAGATCAGTCCTGACTCGATGCGGAGGACGTCGAGCGCGTCGAGGCCCAGTGGCCGGAGCCCAAACGGCTGCCCGGCCTCCCAGACAGCGTCCCAGAGGGTCAGCGCGTCGCTTGGATGGCACCACAGCTCGTAGCCGAGCTCCCCCGAGTAGCCGGTGCGAGAGACAAGTACGGGTCTACCGCCCTGACCGCCGAGCCGCCCTACGGTGAAGCGGAACCAGGTCAGCTCCTCGAAGGAGGGCTGACCTGCCGGGGTCCACACCAGGGACCGCAGGAGATCCCGGCTGGCGGGGCCTTGAACGGCCAGGTTGTGGATCTGGTCAGTCGAGTTCTTGATCCATACC
>DATHBP010000257.1:0-16542 GCA_035296085.1 Nocardioidaceae bacterium
CTGAGAGCCAGGCTCAGCGCCAGCACGGCCAGCCCAGCCAGCGGGTGGCGTCGTCGCTTGGACAAGAACCGCACGGTCGCTCTTTCTCTCGCTACTGGATGAGGTAGATGGTCGCGAACAGCCCAACCCACACTACGTCGACGAAGTGCCAGTAGTAGGAGACGACGATCGCGGTGACGGCTTGCTCATGGGTGAAGCGACGAGCCATATAGGTGCGCCCGAGGACGAACAGGAAGGCGATGAGGCCGCCGGTCACGTGCAGGCCATGGAACCCGGTGGCGAGGTAGAAGACTGTGCCGTAGGCGGAGGACGGGATCGTCACGTTCTCGGAGATGAGCTGGCCGTACTCATAGACCTGGCCGCCGATGAAGAAGGCGCCCATGATGTAGGTGAGGACGAACCACTCACGCAGCCCCCACTTGCCTACTGCCAGCAGGCCGCCCGTGCGTCCGACCTGCCCACGCTCGGCGGCGAACACCCCGAGCTGACAGGTGACAGAGGAGAGCACCAGCACGGTGGTGTTGAGAGAGGCGAACGGGATGTTGAGCTTGGCGGTCTCGGCAGCCCACAAGTCCAGGCTGACAGCGCGAATAGTGAAATAGATCGCGAACAGCGCCGCGAAGAACATCAGCTCGCTGGCGAGCCAGACGATGGTCCCTACAGCAACAGTGCTCGGCCGGTCGGGTTGTCCGTGCAGGCGCGAGGCCGGGATCACCGGAGATGCTGTGGCCACGATCGTCATTATGGCTGGCCGGCCGGCATCCGGCACGCCGACCCCCGAGGCGGCGCCTACCCTGTCCGCGTGGACGTGGTGGCACACCCCGGGCCAGGTGACCAGCTCGATCCGCTCACACCCCTTCGGCTGCTCACGGGTTGGACGCTCGAGCCGATGCCCCTGCTCGCGCTCACCGTCGTCGCCGCCGCGTACCTCGCCGGGGTCGCACGTCTTCGCAGCCGTGGCGACGCGTGGCCCCTGGCGCGGACGGTCTCCTTCGTCGGTCTCGGGCTCGGCAGCGTGGCGGTCGCCACCTGCTCGGCCCTCGGTACCTACGACACCGCGCTGCTCAGCGTCCACATGGTCCAGCACATGGTGTTGTCGATGGTGGCTCCGATCTTCCTCGCGTTGGGTGCACCGGTCACACTGGCTCTGCGCACGTTGCCCGACCGGCCCCGGTCCTGGCTGCTGCGCGTCCTGCACAGCCGGGCAGCGACGGTGCTCGCTTTTCCGCCGCTCGCGCTGGTGGTGTTCGTCGCCAGCCCGTGGGCGCTCTACTTCTCGGGGTGGTACGAAGCCACCTTGCGCTCGGCGTCGCTGCACGACCTGATGCACCTGCACTTCGTGGTTGTCGGTGCCGTGTTCTTCTGGCCGCTGCTGGGGCGCGACCCGCTGCCCGGGCGGCTGGCCCACCCGCTGCGCCTCATCCTGATCTTCCTCACGCTGCCCTTCCATGCGTTTCTCGGCGTGACGATGATGTCGATGAACACACTGATCGCCGGCGACTGGTATCGCTCCCTCGACCTGGGCTGGGGTGCCTCCCCAGCCGACGACCAGTACCTCGCCGGCTCGCTGCTGTGGGCGACCGGGGACCTCGTCGGCCTGCTGTTCTTCGGCGTGCTGTTCGTGCAGTGGGTGCGCGACAGCCACCGCGAGGCGGCCAGGGAAGACCGCCGCCTCGACCGGCTGGAGGCGATCACAGCCGGCAAGGACAGTGCCCGCTAGCATCGCCGCCGTGAGCGACTCCGGTACGGGCACTTCGAGCGCAGCTCGGGGCGAAGAGCCATTGCGGCTGCTCGTCTACAGCTCCAACGCCGACACTCGATCGCGGGTGCGGCTGGCCTTGGGCCGGCGCCCCTACCGCGACCTCCCGCCGCTGGAGTACGTCGAATGCGCGACTGCCCCGGTCGTCGTTGCGGCGGCAGACACCTCCCAGCTCGACCTGCTGATTCTCGACGGTGAGGCGGTCCCCACCGGCGGCATGGGGCTGTGCAGACAGCTCAAGGAGGAGATCTACCGCTGCCCGCCCGTGCTCGTGCTGACCGGGCGTCCGCAGGACGCTTGGCTGGCCGCCTGGTCGCGGGCCGACGCTGCGGTGCCTCACCCGCTCGACCCGATCCAGCTCGCCGATGCCGTGGCCGGCCTGTTGCGGCACGCGGCCATCGCCGCCCGCTGAGAGCGTCGCTATGCCTGCCCTGACCCCATGAGCACGCCGCGCTGGCCGGAAGTGCTGTCCGCGCTGCTCGCTGGGCTGGACCTGAGCGTCGAGCAGGCCGGCTGGGCGATGGAGGAGATCCTCTCGGGCGAGGCCACCCAGGCCCAGATCGCCGGCTTCGTGATCGCACTGCGGGCCAAGGGGGAGAGCGTCGACGAGGTGGAAGGGCTCGTCCAGACGATGTACGACCACGCGGCGACCATCGACGTCCCGGGCCGCACGCTCGATGTCGTCGGCACGGGCGGAGACCGGTCCTCGACGGTCAACCTGTCGACGATGGCGGCGATCGTGGCGGCCGGCGCGGGAGCGCTGGTCGTCAAGCACGGGAACCGGGCAGCCTCATCGGCCTGCGGTTCGGCCGACCTCTTGGAGGCACTTGGCATCTCCTTGCAGACGCCTCCGGATGCGGTCGCAGCCATCGCGGCCGAGGTCGGGATCACGTTCTGCTTCGCGCCGGTGTTCCATCCGGCGCTGCGCCATGCCGCCGTGCCTCGGCGTGAGCTCGGCGTGGCTACGACGTTCAACTTCTTGGGCCCGCTCGCAAACCCGTCCCGGCCTGCGGCGCAGGCGGTCGGGGTTGCGGACGTCCGAATGGCGCCCATCCTGGCGGGGGTGCTCGCGCGCCGAGGCGTGGACGCCATGGTGTTCCGTGGCGATGACGGCCTCGACGAGCTCACGACAACGACCACCTCAACGGTCTGGGAAGTCCGGGGCGACGAGGTGGTCCAAGACCGCATCGACCCTGCCGAGCTCGGCCTGCAGCCCGCCGCGCCGGCCGCTCTGCGCGGTGGCGACGCCGCGCACAACGCAGCGGTGGCCCGACGGCTGCTGGCCGGTGAGCGGGGACCCGTGCGTGACGCCGTGGTGCTCAATGCTGGCGCGGCACTCGCGGTCCACGCCGCGCAGAACGGGTCGCTGGTCAGCCGCATCGCAGCCGGGATGGCCCGCGCTGCTGAAGCCATCGACTCCGGCGCCGCGGAGACGACGCTGCGTCGATGGATGGAGGTCTGCGAACAGGTCAGCCGCTCGCCCCGAGACTGAACGCCGCCTCAAGGTCGTGCATCGAGTAGGCGCGGAAGGCGATGTGCGTCTCGGTCGAGCGCACTCCGGGGACCTTGTTGAGCCGGTCGGCGACCACCAACGCGATCTGGTCGTGCTCACGCACCCGGACCAGCGTGATCAAGTCGATGTCCCCGGTGACCGAGTAGACCTCACTCACACCCTCCAGCGCGGCGATGTCCTCCGCCACCTCGGGAATGCGGGCGACGTCGGCCTTCACGAACACGATCGCGGTAATCACAGCGCCTCCAGCGGGTGTCGGCGGCAGCCTAACCGCAGCGCTGCGTAAGTCGTACGAGCTGCCCCTCGGCGCCTTTGGCCGGCGCGGCCCAGGTGCCGTCGATGCTGACCAGGCGCACCCCTGGCTGCTCGAGCCAACGGCTGATCACCTCGGCCTCCTCGGTGCTCGCCGCCGGCGTGCCGCCCGGCCCCGCAAGCACGGTCTCGGCCTGTGCCCTCAGCGCGGCTACCCATGGACCCGCGGCTGCACCCGGGGGGATGACCCCGGCATTGGCGAGCCGGGCGTGGCGCACGACGTGCACCTCCCAGCGACCGTCATCGCGCCGGTGAGCGGCGACGACCTCGGCGCAGGCGGCCAGCGCATGCAGCCGCTGGCTTCGGGTGGCGCCACGCAGAAAGGCCAGCAGCCGGTCGCGGTGGACGGTTGCCTCCTCGAAGCGCCCTTCGGCGACGTGCGCTTGCATACGGGCGCCGACGGCGCTCACGACACGGGCCGGGTCGGTGTCGATCGCGCCCTGCACAGCGGCGACCTCCTCCGCGTAGCGCTCGTGGTCGACGCTGCCGTCGCAGGGCGACAGGCACCGCTTGAGCTGGGCGAGGATGCAGGCCGACCGGCTCGGCGCCCGGGGGAGCCGTTCACTGCACTGGCGCACCGAGAACGCCTCGTGCAACGCTGCCACCGCCTGCTCGGCTGTGCGCCGCGCAGAGAACGGCCCCACGTAGGCGGCGCCGTCGTCGAGGACGGAACGCACAAGGGACAGCCGTGGCCACGGCTCGCGGGTGAGCTTGACCCAGGTGACGCGCTCAGGAAAACGGGACCGGCGGTTGTAGCGGGGTTTGTGCTGTGCGAGCAGCCGGAGCTCGCGGACCTGCGCTTCGAGCGCGGTCGCGCACTCGATGGCGCGCACGGACTCGGCAAGTGCCACCATCTCGCCCATGCGCGTCCGGCTCTCGCTGGACGTGAAATAGGTGCGCACCCGGCGACGGAGGTCCTTCGATGTGCCGACGTAGAGCACCTCGCCGTGCGCTCCCACGAACAGATAGACCCCCGGCGCCGTTGGCAGACCATCGGCGAGGTGGCGCTTGCGTCGCTGAGCCTGGCTCACCCGCGCCGAAAACGTCTGCAGCTCCTCCAACGTGTGCACGCCGACGCCGCCGAGACGGCCGATCAACCCGTGCAGTACGTCGACCGTCGCCCGGGCGTCGTGCAGCGCCCGGTGGTCGGGTCGAGTCGTCGCCGCGAACACCCGCGCGAGAGTCGCCAGCCTGGCGTTGGGTGCCTCATCGGTCGTGAGCACCCTGCGGGCAAGCACCGCGGTGTCGATCACCGGGAAGCCGGGCCAGGCGTGGGCTAGCTGTCCTGCGTAGTGGCGCAGGAACCCGATGTCGAACGGGGCGTTGTGGGCCACCAGCACGCAGCCGGACGCGAACTCCAGAAAGGCCGGCAAGGCCGCGGCGATCGGCGGCGCGTGGCGGACCATGGAGTCGGTGATGCCGGTCAACACGACCACGAAGGGCGGTATCGACTGCGCGGGGTCGACCAACGTCTGAAACTCACCCAGCACTACCCCGGCGCGCACCTTGACCGCGCCGATCTCGGTGATCGCCGCGCCGGCCGCCGGCGACCCTCCGGTCGTCTCGAGGTCGACGACGCAAAACGTCACGTCGCGCAGCGGTGTGCCCAGCTCGTCGAAGCTGCCTTGCCGTGGGTGGCCGACCACCGGACCGGGTGCCGCGCTCGGCAGTATTGCTGGCGGTGCCGCCCGCTGGGTCGCTGGTGCGGTGATCATGGGTCAGGACGCTAGGGCTGAGCACCGACAGCCGGGCTGAGCCGCGCTGCCGCTTCGTCTGCGTCGTAGGCTCGCCGAAGTGAGCGACGCGGCGACCCAACCCGAACCTGCGCCGCCACCACACCCCGAGCCGGGGGACGCGGACCGTTCGGCTGGGGACAGCGAGGACGCCGGAGGGCAGCTGACGCGCAGGCTGCGGGCTCGTGTTCTGAGTATCGCCGCTGACGCACTGGGCAAGATGCCGGCCGACCAGCTTCCGGCAAGCCTGCGGCGGGTGGCTGCGTTCACCCCGGCTCGCCGCGCTCGGCTGGCCGCGAATCCGCTGGCCAGCGCGCTCGAGACCGACGCGGTCTTTCGTGAGCAGCTCGCCACTCAGGTGCGCCTAGCCCATACCGACCTCGCAAGCGCCCTGGACGCCGGCTCTGCGCCGATGGCCGCCGACCCGGTGGAGCTCGCGGCGTTGGCGTACCTTCTCCGGCCCCCCGGCTGGGCGGCGGTGATCGAGTCGCATACAGCGGCAGAGCCGACCGAGCCGGCCGTGAGCGCCACGCAGTCGCAGTCGACCCACGACCGGCTGCACGGCCAGCTGGCGAGAGCGCGCGCCGAGGTACGGGCTGCGAGAGCGCTGGAACGAGAGCGTCTCCGAACCCTCCAGAACGAGCGCGACGTCCTGCGCAAGCGGGTGGGCGAGCTGGGTCAGCAGCTGTCGGTCGCGCGCGATGCCGCCGCGAGCGCAGACCAGCTCCTCGCCGGCGAACGAGCCCGCCTCGAGGCAGCGGCAGCCGACGCGGGCGTGCGGGACCGCAGATCGCGGACCCGGATCCGCGAGCTGGAAGCAGAGCTGGCCACCGCACGCCGCGGTGCCCGCGAGTCGCGGACATCCGGCACGATGCGGGCTCGGCTGCTGCTCGACACGCTGTTGGAGACGGCGCAGGGGCTGCGCAGGGAACTCGCGCTCCCACCGGTGACGACCTCGTTCGCCGACACAGTCGATGCTGTGGTCCCGCCTGCCGCCGGCCCCGCGGTGGTAGCGGGCCCAGCTCGTGGCAACCAGGACCCCGCGCTGCTCAGCGAGCTGTTGCGCCTTCCCCGGGTGCACCTCGTCGTCGACGGCTACAACGTGACGAAGACCGCCTGGCCCACCGCCGTCCTGCAGAGCCAGCGCGAGCGGCTGCTGGCCGGGCTCGGCGCGGTCGCGGCGCAGACCGGGGCCGAGGTGACGGTGGTCTTCGACGGCGCAGACCTGAAGTACCCCCCGCCCACGGGAAGCCCGCGCGGAGTTCGGGTCCGGTTCAGCCCGCCGGGCGTGATCGCCGACGACGTCATCAGGGCGCTCGTCGAGGCGGAGCCGACCGGCCGCCCCGTGGTGGTGGTGTCGAGCGACAAGGAGGTCGCCGACGGAGTCGAGTCCGCGGGAGCGCGCCCGGTGGCCGCGGTGGCGTTGGTGGGGCTCCTCGACCGAAGCTAGGGCCGGCGCTGTTGTCGGTGGCCACCTCTAGCGTCGACCGTGACGAGTGGCCGAGCGCCGGGTTCGACGAGCCGGCAGGACCGGGAGGCACCTGATGGACGAGGCCGATGACCTCACACGGATCGACTGCGACACGTGCGCCGTGCGTGGGCCGGCCGCCTGCGGTGACTGCGTGGTGACCTTCCTGCTCGGCGCTCCGCCGCAGGGTGTGGCGATCGACGCCGTGGAGAGGCGGGCGCTCGAGGCTCTCGCCGGGGTAGGACTGGTGCCCCCGTTGCGCATGGTCCAAGCCGTTGACGGGTCTGCTCCACCGGGGCGACGCACCGGCTGAGAGCCTCGTCTGTCGACCGATATTGGCCGTCCCCAGCCAGGGGGAGGCGATTGTCCTCTGTCGGCGTGTCTGGCTACTGTGTCTCCCGGTGTCGCATCGCTGGTCGCCCGACCGGCGTCGACACCACGCCTAATCCGTGCGGTGAAGGGTCATCCCTTCGCTGCCGGAGCCGGGGACCCAGCACAGTGGGGTGAGTCGACGCCACGCGCGTCGTAGGGCGACCTTCGGCCCGAACCCGTCAGCTAACCCGGCAGGCGTCGAGAAAGAAGGGAACGACGCTGGTGTCGTACGCAGTTTTTCGCGGGCGGGGCCGGGTAGCCGTTGCCTCCGCCGTCGCGGCCGCCACCGCCCTCGCCATGATGGTGGCACCCAGCTACGCCGACCACGGCGACCGCAGTACTCCGCACGAGCGGGCCCAGCAGGGGCAAGCGCACCCACCTCCCTCGATCGGCGCGCTGGCCCGACAGGTCGAGCGGCTGCACCACGAAGCCGAGCAGGCCTCCGAGCGCTACAACACCGTGCGCGCCCAACTGGAGCAAGCTCATCAGCGGCTCGCCCGAGTGCGCGCCGACGTCGCTGACCGGCAGGTCACCGTCGCCACCTTGCACGAAGGGTTGGCCGCCCAGGCAGTCGCCTCCTTCCAAGGCGCCAGCCTGAGCACGACGGTGCGGCTCGTCGCCGCCGACGACCCGGACGAGTTCCTCACCGGGTTGGTGACCATGGAGTCGGTCACCTCGGACCGGGCTGCGATGCTGGCCAGCTACCGCCAGCAGGTCCGAGAGCTCAGCGCTCGGCGGTCCCGAGTCCACGCGCAGGTCGCTGCGATCACCGCCGCCCAGCGGCAGGCGAGCGTTGAGCGGGTAGCCCTCAACCAGAAGGCGGCCCAAGCGGAGAAGCTGCTCTCCAGGTTGCGCGAAGAGCAGCGACAAGCCCGCCTCGAGCAGCGGCGCCAGGAGCGTCAGGACGCTCGCCAGCTCGCCCGCCAGGAGGCTCGTCGCGAGGCTGCCGCGCAGGCAAGCGCCGCCGCCAACGCCGCCGCACCCAGCCGCAGTGTCACCCGGGCTCCCGCGACGCCAGCGCCTGCGCCTGCGCCAGCACCGAGCTCAGGCCGCGGCGCCGCCGCTGTGTCCTTCGCGCTGGCCCAGCTCGGCGACGCCTACGTCTACGGCGCGACCGGTCCGGATGCCTGGGACTGTTCCGGGCTGACGATGGGGGCCTGGGCGGCGGCCGGGGTGTCCATCCCGCACTCGTCGAGCATGCAAACCGGCGTCGGCCCGTCGGTCTCGACCGCCGCGTTGCAACCTGGTGACCTGGTGTTCTACTACTCGCCCATCAGCCACGTCGCCCTCTACATCGGCAATGGCCAAGTCGTCCATGCCGCCAACCCCAGCAAGCCTGTCGAGGTGGTGCCGCTGACGGCCATGCCGATCGCGATGGCCGTACGCCCCGGCTGAAACCCGTGGGACGACAGCCGCGCGCGAGCGTCGCTGCATAGGATCGAGGCGTGGCCGATGCGCACGCCCGGCAGCCGGCGGCGCACGACACCGGGCGGCAGGCCCGCCGCTGGATGTGGGCGACGTTGGCTGCCACCGTGCTCGCACTCCTGCTGGTGGTGGCGCTAGCCACTCCTTGGTCGCCCTGGCCGGGGGCCGCGACTCTGCGACCTGACCCGGCTCGCGACTTCACCGAGCGGCAGATCGCCGCGGCCAACCGGTTTCACGCTGCAGTCCGGCCGCCCTTCTACACCGGCCTGGTCGTCAGCGTGGCGGTATCGATCGCGTTGGGCATCACTCCGCTCGGGGCGCGGCTGGTCCGCACCGTCGGAAGGCGGCTGCGCGGCCTCGTGGCCCAGGTCACGGCCGGCACGGTCGCGGTCAGTGCGCTCGCCCTGCTCGCTGCGGTGCCGTTCGCCGCCTGGGCGCACGTGGTGCTAGTGCGCTACGGCCTGTCGACACAGTCGTGGGGCGCCTGGCTCATCGATGTCGCCAAGGGGTGGGCGGTTGCCACTGCGCTCAGCGCAGGCGCCCTGGTCGCGCTGGTGGGGCTGGCGCGCCGGTTGCCCCGGTGGTGGTTCGGCCCCGCCGCGCTCGTCGCCGGCGCTTTGGTCGGGCTGGGCTCGTTCCTGCATCCGGTGGTCATCGAACCGGTCTTCAACAGCTTCTCGGCGATGAAGGCCGGGCCGTTGCGCACCTCACTTCTCGACCTTGCCGAGCGCGACGGGATCGCGGTCGAGGACGTTCTCGTCGCGGACGCGTCGCGGCGGACGACCACGTTGAACGCGTACGTGTCAGGCTTCGGTGCCACCCGCCGCATAGTGGTCTATGACACCTTGCTGGCGCAGGCGACAGCGGCGGAAGTCCGCTTGATCGTGGCGCACGAGCTGGGGCACGTCAGGGCAAGCGACGTCGCGCGCGGCACCGCGACAGGTGCGCTCGGCGCGGCTGCGGGCGTCACAGCGCTCGCGTTGGCGCTGACCTCTCCGGCGGTGTTGCGGCGCGTGGGTGTGCGGTCGGCGGGCGACCCGGCGGTGGTGGCGGTGGTGCTTGCGCTGTACAGCCTGGGGTCCCTGCTGTCGTTGCCCGTGCAGAACCTGGTGAGTCGCCAGGTCGAGGCGCGTGCCGACCTTCATGCCCTCGACCTCACCGGCGACCCGGAGACTTTCACGGCGCTCCAGCGAACGTTGGCGATCGCCAACCGCACCGACCTGGACCCTCCTGCACTGCACTACTGGTGGTTCGCGAGCCACCCCTCACCACCCGCCAGAATCGCCATCGCTCGCCGCTGGGCGGCGCAGGTCCACAGCGCCACCGGCGAGGCGCTCCGCGCGCCATAGGGTGCTGCTCGTGCCCCGGACGCTGGTGGTCACCAATGACTTTCCACCTCGCCGTGGCGGCATCGAGACGTTCGTGTCGGCGCTGACCGAGCAGCTGCCTGCCGAGGGCGTCGTCGTCTACACGGCCCGGATGCCCGGCCACCGCGACGTGGACGCCGCGCTGCCGTTCCCGGTGCTCCGCGACCCGTCTCCGACGCTGCTGCCGCTGCTGTCGGTTGGACGAAGAGCGGCCTGGGCCATGCGGACGTACGGCTGCGACCGGGTGCTGTTCGGGGCGGCCGCCCCCCTCGGGCTGCTGGCCCCGACGTTGCGTGCCGCCGGGGCCCAGCGCATCGTCGCCCTCACCCATGGGCACGAGACGTGGTGGGCCAGTACTCCGGGCGCCCGCACTGCGCTCCGTCGCATCGCGACCGGCTGCGACACGTTGACCTATGTGAGCCGGTGGTGCCGAGACCGCATCGCGCCGGCGCTGCCGGCCGCCGCAGCGGCGCGGATGCGACCGCTCTCGCCAGGTGTGGATCCCGCCGTCTTCCGCCCGGGGTGCGGCGGCGCACGGGTGCGGAAAAGCCTCGCCATCGAGGCTGGGCGGCCGGTCGTGGTCTGTGCCGCCCGGATGGTGGCGCGTAAAGGGCAGGACACCCTCGTGCAAGGCTGGCGGGACGTACTCGCCGTCGTTCCGGACGCCGTGTTGCTGCTGGTGGGCGACGGGCCGCACCGTCAGCGGGTCGAACGGCTGGTCGCCGCAGCGGGGGTCACCGACTCGGTCGTCTTCACGGGCAGCGTGGCGTGGTCCGACATGGCCGCTCACCTCGACGCCGGCGACGTCTTCGCGATGCCGTGCCGCACCCGCCGGTACGGTCTGGAGCCCGAAGCGTTCGGCATCGTCTTCCTCGAGGCGGCGGCGTGCGGGCTTCCAGTCGTCGTCGGCCGCTCTGGCGGTGCGCCGGAGACCGTCCGCGACGGCGGGACCGGCTACGTCGTAGACCCGCTCGACCCCTCGGCGGTCAGCGCGGCGGTGGTGAGCCTGCTCACGGACCGGGCACGAGCGCGCGCCATGGGGGCAGCCGGGCGCGAGTGGGTGGAGTCGTCGTGGACGTGGTCCCGGGCGGGGAACGATCTCCACATGCTCCTCACCGGTGCGGCCCCACCGACCTGAGCACCCCGAGCAGGCACCGGAGGCGCCGCGTCAGTGAGCCGACGGATCGGGTTGGCGTGCGGGCGCCGGCGCAACAGGTAGGGTCCGCTGCGTCCTAGCCCCCTCGCGGAGGTGACCAGACCGCGCATGCCCGACGCGACCAGCTCGACCATCTCGATCACCGCCGCCGCGCCGGCCGTGCTGGCGGTGATTGCCGACTTCGCGGCCTACCCCCAGTGGGCGACCGGGGTCCAGGAGGCCCGGGTGCTCAGCACGACTGTCGACGGCCGGGCCGAGCAGGTGCACTTCGTTCTCGATGCAGCGCCGATCAAGGACGAGTACACGCTGGAGTACGTCTGGGACGGCGACCGCGCTGTTCACTGGCACCTAGTAGAGGGCAAGGTCCTCACTGCGCTGGAGGGCACCTACGAGCTGCGCGAGCGCAACGGGCAGACCGAAGTCACCTACCGGCTCGAGGTCGACGTCGGCATGCCGTTGATCGGGATGCTCAAGCGCAAGGCGGAGAAGGTCATCATCGACGCCGCGCTGCGTGGTCTCAAGGCGCGCGTCGAGTCGTCGCGCTGAACGAAGGAGGCGGCATGGGACTGACGATTGGTGTCGATGTCGGCGGCACGAAGATCGCCGCCGGAGTCGTCGACGACAGCGGAGCCGTGCTCGAGTCGGAGCGGATCGCGACCCCCGCCTCGGACACCGAGGCCGTCGCGGCCGCCATCGGCGAGCTCATCGGAGCCCTCGCCGGGCGCCACCGGGTCGAAGCGGTTGGCGTCGGAGCAGCCGGTTGGGTCGACGCCGCTCGCACCACGGTGCTGTTCGCGCCCAACCTCGCCTGGCGCGACGTCCCGCTTCGCGACGCCGTCCAGGAAGCCTGCGGCCTCCCGGTGGTCGTGGAGAACGACGCGAACGCGGCCGCGTGGGGGGAGTACCGGTTCGGTGCCGGCGCCGGGGTGGAAGACCTGCTGTGCATCACGGTGGGGACGGGCATCGGCGGTGGAATCGTCGCCGGCGGGGAGCTCTACCGCGGCGGCTTCGGCATCGGAGCCGAGGTGGGGCATCTTCGCGTCATTCCGGAGGGCCGACGGTGCAGCTGCGGCAACAAGGGCTGTTGGGAGCAGTACGCCAGTGGGCGCGCCATGGTGACCGAGGCACGTCAGGTGGTGGAGTCGGGATCCCTGCTCGGCGCCCGGCTCGCGGAGCTCGCTGGCGGTGACCCGGCGGCGTTGACCGGGCCGATGGTGACAGCAGCCGCCGCAGAAGGCGACGAGCTCTCCTGCGACCTGCTCGACGAGGTAGGTCAGTGGCTGGGCGAAGGGCTGGCGTCCCTGGTAGCGGTGCTCGACCCCGGGCTCGTCGTCATGGGCGGTGGGGTCTCCGAAGCTGGCGAGCTGCTGGCAGCACCCGCACGCCGCGCGCTGACTCGGCACCTGACCGGCCGTCGCTTCCGTCCGGTGGTGGAGCTCCGGCTCGCCTCGTTGGGCAACTCCGCCGGCATGGTCGGAGCAGCCGACCTCGCGCGCAGGCGTTGACCGGTGGCGACCGTCACGGTGATGAGCTACAACATCCTGGGAGGTCGAGAGCCGACAGCGCTGGCGCAGGTCGTGCGCCACGTGCGGCCCGACGTGGTGCTCGCGAACGAGGCACCGAAGACACCGCTGCTGTGGCGAGCGCGCTGCGAGCGGTTGGCCGCGGACTGGGAGCTGCGCTACGTCGCCGGCGGCCGTCCGGCGGGCAGCAACATGCTGGCGGTGTCACCGCGAGTTCGCGTCGCTCGAACCCAGGCCTGGCGCATCGCTCAGCCGTTGTTCAAGCCCAGGCGGGGCATCGTGACTGCGCAGTTCGAGGTCGACTCAGCGCCGTTCGGATTCGTGGGATGTCATCTCAGCCTGCTGCCCGACTCCCGGCCCGCCGAGGTCGAGATGGTGATCGAGGCTGCCGACTCGCTGGCCGGACCCGTCGTGGTTGCGGGTGACCTGAACGAGAGGCCACGTGCTAGGAGCTGGGCACGCCTGCGGGCAGCCGGCTTCACGGACGCGGCCAAGGCCGCTGACCTCACCTTTCCGGCCAGCTCGCCCACGACTCGGATCGATGCGCTGCTCGTGCGTGGGGCGGCCGACATCCGAGCGCACGAGGTGCCGGACCTGGACGCCACGCTGCTCGCCACCGCGAGCGACCATCTCCCGGTGACCGCCGTACTCGTGCTGTAAGCCGTGAGGGCTCAACGCTCGGCGGTGAAGCCCGGAACCAGCTCCTGCGCGAGCTGGACGAGGAACAGTCCGACGTCGGTGACGATCCCGCGGGCCTGCGAGGAGCCGCGGTCGGCCAGCTTGGTCACCGTGGCTTGGTTGATGTCGACACACACCAGCGGGATGGCGGCAGGGAGGATGTTGCCGGTGGCCACTGAGTGCAGCATGGTCGCGACCATCACGCAGTAGCCGACGCCGCCGAGCTGGGCACGCATGGCGCGCTGGCCCTCCAGCACGTCGGTGTAGACATCGGGCAGCGGACCGTCGTCGCGCACGGAGCCGACCAAGACGAACGGGATGTCTCGCGTCACCAGCGCATGCATGATCCCGCCGCTCAGCACGCCCTGTTCGACCGCGGCGGCGATGGAGCCCGCCTTGCGGATCGTGTTGAGCGCGCGGATGTGGTGCTCGTGGCCGTGCTCGACTCCCCGACCATGCGCCAGGTCCACGCCCAGCGACGTTCCGTAGAGGGCCGACTCGATGTCATGGGTCGCGAGGGCGTTGCCCGCGAAGAGGACGTCGACGAAACCGGCGCCGACCAACGCGATCATCGCCGGGGCAGCCCCGGTGTGAACGACGCCGGGCCCGCCGACCCAGAGGATCTTCGTCCCATCCTGCTTGGCCTGTCGCATCCCGTCGGCGACCTGGCGCACGAGCACCGTCTGAGGCTTCTCGCTGGAGACGTCGGACTCCATGAAGCCGAACCCCTGCCCGGGTCGCTCGACGATCGGGGACTCGACCCTGATGCCCTGTACCCCGCAGACGACTTGCATGCCGGCGCGGGCGTCGGCCATCGGTACGGTGCGTACGGTGGGCGTCTCACCGTCGAAGAGCACCAGTCCGCAGTCCATCTCGGGGTTGGTGACAGGGAGCCAGCGGCCCGCGACGCGCACCTGCGTCGCGAGGTTGGTCGAGGAGTAGAACCCGTCCGGGAAAACACCGTCCTGGCTGACGGCTTCGACGCTCGCCTCGCCGGGGTCGAGCAGGTTGACGCCACGAGACTGCAGGCGGTTCAGCAGCCGTTGGAGGCTCTCGTCGTCATCTGCGCCCACCGTCAGGCGTGCTCTGGAGACGTCCTCGTGGGCTCTGCCCAGCTCGAACTGGTTGATCACGTAGTCGCCGCCGTACTCCTGAACGTCGCCGAGCACCACCGCGAGGATCCCGGAGTCCATCAGATGGCCGGAGATCTCCACCGACTCAGTGACGTGCATCGCCACACTTCCTTCCCGCTGTTCTCGTGCTCACAACACTGCTCCGCCGTCGGTGCCATCGTCGGGCCGGTCCTTCATGCGTACGACGAGCGTCACGAAGCCGGTGACGAAAGCCACGATGGCGAACGCCACCACGAAGGGCGGAAGCAGCCGGCCGGACAGCACGAACAGCACGAGCAGGCTGGGGCCCCCGAGGAGAGCGGTCCAGGCGACCCGGCTCACGGGGTCGAGCCTCGGCAGCGGTGGCGGCGGTGGCGGGACGAAGTGGTCGTCGGGCTCGCTCTGCGCGCTCGCGGCGGGCGCGCTCGGGGGCGCGTCCGGCTCGCTGGGTGGCGTGTCGTCTGCCGCCGCTGCCGAAGGGGTGAAGTCGACGTCCTCGATCACCGGCCAGCTGGGAACGGCGGAGGCCGGCTGCTCGTCGAAGCGCGCCACCAACGCCGCCCACGCCTCGTCCTCCGCCGCCGAAGGAGCCAGGTCGGTGTCCGGACGCTCGGCGGACAGCTGGCCCCGCAGGGCGGGGAGCCGCTCGGAGAGGATTCGCACCGCCTGGTCGTGGCACTCGCGATCCACGTAGAGCCGGTCGCGGGGCGCGCCGTCCATCGCCACGTTGAGGTAGGCGCCGCGACGGCCCTGGCTGGGCTCGACGTAGGCGGCGACGCCCGCTTCGCGCAAGACCTCGAGCAGCGCGTCGGCGACTGGGGGATCGAGCTCCGCAACCGCGGTGTAGGACGCGGCGAACAGGCCATTACCCCGCACGTGGAACTCCCGGCACTCGGGCGTCGGTCACCCGGCGCAAGAACTCGTCGGCGGCGGCCATGATCCGCGGGGCGTCGTGGTCCAGTGTCGCCACGTGGTAGCTGTCGTGCAGCAGCACCTCTTCGACGTCTCGTGAAGACACCCCCGCCACGATGACGCGCGCCGAGGAGGGGTCTACGACATGGTCCTCGACGCTGCGCAGCAGCAGGATTGGCGCGGTCACCTTGGCGAGGTCTGCTCGGGTGTGCTTCCACAGCTGGGTCATCGAGTGCAGTGCCCGCAGCGGCAACCGGTCATAGCCGCCCTCGCGTACGACCGGTGCCTTGATGTCGCTGCCGATCCCGGGACGAGAACGTACGACGAGCCGGGCGACGGGCAGCAGGCGAAAGGCGCGGTTGCTGCTCGCGACAGCGGGGTTGACCAACACCAGACCGGCGATGTCGCGCGGGTGCTCCTCCGCGAGCCGCAGCGCGAGCGCACCGCCCATCGACAGCCCGGCGACCACGACGTCGTCACAGCGGGCGCTGAGCCGGGCCAAGGCCGCCGCGGTCTCGGCGTACCAGTCCTGCCAGCGGGTGCGGTTCAGCTCCTGCCAGGACGTGCCGTGACCGGGCAGCAGTGGCAGTGACACCGCACAGCCCGCGGCGAGCAGATGGTGCGCCCAAGGCCGCAGGGACGCCGGCGAGCCGGTCAACCCATGGCACAGCAGCACCCCCACGCGACCGTTGCCGGCCTCGAGAGGACGTGCGTACGGCGCAACTGCCACGACGACTCCTTCGAACGCCTCGAATGGTCGCACGGCGACGGGACCCGGTCGAGCGCAGGTGCCCGGCGGGAACGCGCGGGCCGGCGCGCTCAGCGGTTAGGGTTTGGCCTTCGCCGTGGAAGGCGCCGGTGGACGGCGCCGGTAGAGGTGCCGGTGAAAAGTGCCGGTGAAGAGTGCCGGTGGAGGGCGCTGAAGGAGGTCAGGGTGTTCTACTGGGCGCTGAAGTGGGTGCTGCTCGGCCCGCTGCTCAAGGTGGTCTTCCGCCCCGACGCCGAAGGCCTCGAGAACGTTCCCGAGTACGGGCCGGCGATCCTCGCCTGCAACCACCTCTCCTACGCCGACTGGCTGTTCATGCCGGTCACGATTCCGCGCCGGGTGACGTTCGTCGCGAAGGCTGAGTACTTCACCGGTCGAGGCGTGAAGGGCTGGCTGCAGCGCTCGTTCTTCGCCGGCGCGGGCCAGGTGCCGATCGACCGCTCGGG
>DATHBP010000258.1:0-8241 GCA_035296085.1 Nocardioidaceae bacterium
GGTGGAGGCGCTGCCTGACGCGCTGGACACCAAGGTGGGCTCGGGTGGGCTCGCCTTGTCCCCCGCCCAGGCTCAGCAGCTTGCCCTCGCGCGGCTGGTGCTCGCCGACCCGCACACACTCGTGCTCGATGAGGCGACCTCGCTCATCGACCCGCGCGCGGCGCGCCATCTCGAGCGCTCGATGGCCGCCGTGCTCGAGGGTCGTACGGTCATCGCGATCGCGCACCGGCTGCACACTGCCCACGACGCCGACCGGGTCGCGGTGGTGGAGGACGGGCGGATCAGCGAGATCGGCAGCCACGACGAGCTGACTGCGACCGGCGGGTCGTACGCCGCGCTCTGGCGGTCCTGGCACGGCGACGGCACGGGTGGCTCAGAGGCGCATCAGCCGGCCACGAGCGGGGCGAGCACGGCTTAGCTAGGCGCTTGCCTGCCTCTCGGGGCCGGTGAGCTGCGTCGGCAGGCCATCGAACCAGGCCAGCACCGCCCGTTCGTACGCAAGGCCGAACTCCAGCGTCGCCAGTGCGAAAGCATCCATACCGAGGGGTTCTGCATCGACGGCGGCACGGTGCTGCTCGTACCCGGCGAGCCTGCGTTCGTGGACGACGCGTTGACTCGTCAAGAAGCTGGCGAGCCGCTCGCCGGGTAGGTGGCTCCCGAACGCCACGGTCAGCAGCAACGGAAACCGGATGGTCTCCGCACCCGGCTCCCGATCGATCCAGGCGGCGAACGCTTCCCGCCCGCTGTCGGTGATCGTGTACGGCTTGCGGTCGCGGACCCCTTTCTCGCCCTGCTCGATGAGTCCGGCTCCGGCCATGGCGGCCAGCTCCCGGTAGACCTGGCTCTGCGTGAGCGTCCAGAAGTCGCCGATCGTCGACTGCGCGGTGGCCATCAGATCCCAGCCGGTCATCGGCCCCCTGTGCAGGAATCCCAGCAACGAGGCAGCAGTCGCGTTGAGGTGTGCTGGCATGCGAGCTTCTCCGCCCTTCGGTCCGGAGTTGACATTCCACTGTGCCACATGCAGACTGAGACGACACCTTCCACTATGGAATGTGAATCACTCTACGAGCCCGAGCGTCTGAACCCGGATGGAGCTGAGTCGAATGCCCACTTCGCCCTCGCTGCGCGCCGCTGACAGCGACCGGGAGCGGACCGCTGCGCTACTGGGAGACCACCTGGCCGCCGGCCGTCTCGATGTCGTCGAGTTCGACGAGAGACTGTCGGCTGCGTACTCCGCGGTCACCCTCGACGATCTCGACGCGCTGGTCGCCGACCTGCCGCCGCAGCCGGTCGCCGCTACGACGTCAGGTTGGCGGCTGGCGTGGCAGGCCGGCATGTCGAGCTGGCTCGTCACGGCCGTGGTGTGCCTACTGGTTTGGGCGCTGACCTCGCTAGCGCAGGGGCAGCCGCTCTACTTCTGGCCGGGGTGGGTCATCGGGCCCTGGGGTCTTGTGCTGGTAGCCATGCACACGCTCGGTGCCCACCGCCTGAGCCCGCGGGACGGCAAGCACCCCCGCAGCTGCTGGTCGAGCGCTATCCGTCACTCGACGTCGAACCAGGAGTGCGCGTCGTAGAAGTGCAGCACGTACGAGCAGCGCGTGCACACCTTCAGCGTCATCCGGTGTGAGGTGAAGCCCCACCGCGACTCTTGCCGGGACTCCTCGGTCTGGAACTCGGTGTTTCCGCAGAGCGGGCATGCGAGGGTTCGCTCGGGCACGTCAGCAGCGGTCACAGCGGACCTCCTCAGCTCAACGACTCGCGCCCGTGCGGCTCGAGCCATGTGGACTCGTCGGGACCCTTCGGCACGACGCCGGTCGGGTTGATCTGGTCGTGGGTGACGTAGTAGTGCCGCTTGATGTGGTCGAAGTCGACGGTGTCCCCGATCCCCGGCGTCTGGAACACGTCACGCGCGTACGCCCACAGCACCGGCATCTCGGCGAGCTTGCTCCGGTTGCACTTGAAGTGCCCGTGATACACCGCGTCGAAGCGCACGAGCGTCGTGAACAGCCGGATGTCGGCCTCCGTCAGCTGGTCACCGACGAGGTAGCGGCGTGCTGCCAACCGCTGCTCGAGCCAGTCGAGTCGGTCGAAGAGCTGGTCGTACGCCCGTTCGTACGCCCGCTGCCCGGTCGCGAAGCCGCAGCGGTAGACGCCGTTGTTGACGTCGGCGAACACCAGCGCGTTGACCTCGTCGATCTCCGCACGGAGCGCCTTGGGATAGAGGTCCGGTGCCCCGTCGCGGTGGTGCTCGCGCCACTGCGTCGAGAGATCCACGGTGATCTGCGGGTAGTCGTTGCTGACCACCAAGCCGCTGCGTACGTCCACGAGGGACGGCACTGTCACGCGGCCCGCGTACGTGGGGTCGGTCGCGAAGTACGCCTCGGACAGGAAGCCGATCCCAAGGACAGGGTCGACACCGCCCGGGTCGAGAGTGAACCGCCAGCCACGTTCGTCACGGATGGGGTCGACGGTGCCGACCGAGATGGCGTCCTCCAGGCCCAGCAGCCGCAGCACGATGCGGGAGCGGTGCGCCCACGGACACGCCCGACACCAGATCAGCCGGTAGCGGCCGGGTTCCACCGGGAAGGCCGACGAGCCGTCGGCGGTGATGCGCTCGGTGAACCGGTTGCGTTGCCGGACGAACTCGCCAGTCGAGGCGGTCTCCTGGGTGAACTGAGCTTGGGTCATGCCGTCCACGCTACGGGCTCGGCGAGCTCGCTTCGTGCGCGCTAGGGCTCACTGACCGCGACCGCAGCCGTACGTCTGGAGTCGCCCGCCGCGCACAGCGTGCCGTCGTCCTCCCGCTTGGCGACGGAGACGCCGCCGAAGTACATCGACCGCGCGGGATAACTCTGCGTCGGCAGGTCCAACGCCGGCAGGTCGAGGTCCTCCTCGAAGTCCACCCGAGGGTCCGTGGCGGCATTGCGTACGTGAACACGGGGGTGGTCGATCGCCTCGGTCAGGCTGAGCCCGCCGTTCGCGATGCCGGCGAGTACCTGGGCCAGGGCGGTCGTGATGCGGTCCGCTCCTGGTGATCCTGCGGCCAGCACTGCCCCGGCAGCGGTACGACCCACCGTGGGAGCCATGTTGGACAGCAGCCGCTCACCCGGGGTGGCTTTGTGCAGACCGTGCCGGTTGAGCTCCTGCTCGCCGAGACAGTTGTTGAGCCACAGCCCGGTACCGGGCGCCATGACCCCCGACCCGTAGCCGGCCGAGCTGGTCACTGCGCACGCCGCACCGTGCTCGTCGACCACGGAGATGTGCACCGTGTTGGGCGCGGTGTGCAGGCGAGCCAGGTCTCCCTTGCTGGCGAGCTCCAGCAGCCGCTCGGCCTCCTCGGTCAAATTGGCGGCGACGTCCAGCCGCTCGCTGCGGTGCGCCAGCACCGCCCGCTGCACGTCGACGAGGTGCACGATGTCCTCAGCCAGCCACGGCCCGCGGGGTCGACCGTCCATCAACGCGAGCATGGCGGCCAGCACGACGCCGCCCACGGCGGGTGTGGGGTTCGTATCGAGCGCCCAGTCGCCGACCCGCACCGGCAAGGCGGGGCGGATGACCGCCTGGTACGCCGCCAAGTCATGCGCGGTAAGGATGCCGTCGTTGGCGGCCATGTCCTCCGCGATGCAGCGCGCGAGGTCACCGGTGTAGAAGACCCCCGCCCCCTCGGTGGCGATCAGCTCGAGGGTGTCGGCCAAGCCCTCGACGTGCACCGTCTCGCCGACGTCGAGCAGGGTTCCGTCGGCTCGGTGCAGCGCGGCGTGGCTCTCCGCGTCGACGCCGAACAGCGACTCGTGGGTGTACTCGAGGTAGTGGTGGGACGCATGCCCGAGCGGGAACCCGGCGCGGGCCGTCTCCACGGCAGGAGCGACGACTTCATGCCAGGGCGCTCGCCCGAACCGGCTATGTGCCAAGTCAATCCCGGCGAGTGCCCCCGGCGTGGCGACCGAGCCGTGCCCGACGGTCATCGTCACCCCTCCGCCGTAGCCGCAGGTGACGTCGCGCACCCCCCGCCCGAAACGCTCGGTGGGCAGCCCGCGCCCGGGCATCTCCACATTGCCGTCGACAGACACCACCGCCGAGCCGTCCGCCTGTGCGATGGTGACGAAGGCTCCACCGGCGGCCGACACCACGCCTGGTTCGGTCACCGCCGCCACCAGGACCGCGGCGAGTGCAGCGTCGACCGCGTTCCCGCCGTCGCTGGCCAGCCGGATGCCTGCCGCCACGGCTGCAGCGTTCGGCGCCGCTATGGCGATCCGGGACGCTGGCGTGGGCACCCGCACAGGCTACGGACCCCTCGATCCCGAGCGGGCGAGTTGCTGCCGCGAGTGGGCCGTCACTCGGCGCGGCGGACGCGATGATGACCATGGTCCTCACCACATCAGCACTAGCGGCAGAAGGTAAATCTGCGTGTCCGACCAACCGGGTTTGAGATCCTCCGACCTCACCGTAAGCGCATATCGAGAGACCCCGGTTGGCGACCACGGGTCCGTTATCCGTCTATTGACCACAAAGGACAACGGATGGTAAGAGAGGTACTTCCGGAATGGAGGAGGAGTGTGTCATGTCAGTTGGAGGGACAGCAGTCGTAGGTGGCATCGGACTGGTTGTCGCCGCTGCCGGCCACTTTGGCGCATTCGGTGACGATGTGGCGAGGCTTCTTGGGCGCGCCCCTGCTGTCGTCGATGTCTTCCAGACCGCATCCGAAGGGGCCAGTGTCCTTCGCGGCCTGTCTAACGGAGACGGCGTGGAGCGCGCCGTTGCAGAGGCTGCTTGTCTTGTAGCGACTCAACAGATGGACGACGACCCGACGTTCGAACCGAGCCAAGACTACTGGGCACAACGGGTTGAAGCGTCGGTCCCGCCCTGGGTATGGGAAGAACCCAGCGGCGAGGTGCAGGACACAATAGAAAGCGCAGCCAACGCCCTCACCCTTCTGGACACCAATGCACGAGTGGCCCAGTTGTATGTTCAACATTGCGTCTTATGACTGCAGCGGATCCATGCCGCTTGGAGGCGCTCTAGCCGACGCTGTTGGATTGCACACCTATCCGTCGCCGGAGGCTCCACTTCGGACGCTTAACGAGCGGGACGAGGCATACCCTGCGGGATCGGAAAAGCACACTAGTCGCCGCCCTGCTGCCGTCACTGGCGTCACTAATTCGGGCCTATCCGCTACATTTTTGTCGGCGGCGCAGCGTCGCCGGGACTCCCTGCCAGGCTGATTGACGCAAGCACGGGAGTAACTGGGCGGTGCCTCTCACCCCCTCCACATCCTCTGACCCCTCCGCATCGGAGTCTCACGCCAAGCAGGAGGGACTTACTCCCACTCGATCGTGCCCGGCGGCTTGCTGGTGAGATCGAGCACCACCCGGTTGATTTCGCGCACCTCGTTGGTGATGCGCGTCGAGATCTGCTCCAGCAGGTCGTACGGCAGCCGCGCCCAGTCGGCGGTCATCGCGTCGTCGCTGGTCACCGGGCGGAGTACGAGCGGGTGGCCGTACGTGCGGCCGTCGCCTTGGACGCCGACGGAGCGTACGTCGGCCAGCAGCACGACCGGGAACTGCCAGATGTCGCGGTCGAGACCTGCACGGGTCAGCTCATCGCGGACAATGGCGTCGGCCTCGCGCAATATCTCGAGCCGCTCCCCGGTCACGGCGCCGACGATGCGGATGGCGAGACCGGGTCCGGGGAACGGCTGGCGCCAGACGATGCCGTCGGGCAGCCCGAGCTGCTCGCCGACCTGACGCACCTCGTCCTTGAACAACGTGCGCAGCGGCTCGACGAGCTGGAACTGCAGGTCGTCGGGCAGCCCGCCCACGTTGTGGTGGCTCTTGATGGTCGATGCCCCGGCGCCGCCGCCGGACTCGACGACATCGGGATAGAGCGTGCCCTGCACCAGGAACTCGACTGGATCGCCACCCGCTCCCGCCGCTGCCACGATCTCGCGCTCGGCGGACTCGAAGCACCGGATGAACTCCCGGCCGATGATGCGCCGCTTGTCCTCCGGGTCGCTCACGCCTTCCAACGCCGCGACGAAGCGCTCCGACGCCTCCACGACCTTCAACGACACCCCGGTAGCGGCGACGAAGTCACGCTCCACCTGCTCGGCCTCGCCCTTGCGCAGCAGCCCGTGGTCCACGAACACGCAGGTGAGCTGGTCACCCACCGCCCGCTGCACCAGCGCAGCGGCGACGGCGGAGTCGACCCCGCCGGAGAGCCCGCAGATGACCGACTTCCCGCCCACCTGGGCGCGGATCTTGTCGATCTGCTCTTCCACGATGTTGACCATCGTCCAGGTGGGCCGACAGCCGGCGATGTCGAACAAGAACCGCTCGAGCACCAGCTGTCCGTGCTCGCTGTGACGCACCTCCGGATGCCACTGGACCCCGGCGAGTCCCCGGGTGGGGTCCTCGAACGCCGCGATCTCGGCACCCGCGCTGGCTGCGAGCGCCGCGAACCCTTCCGGCGCGCGCACGACGGTGTCTCCGTGGCTCATCCACACCCGGTGCTGCTCGGGTACGCCGAGCAGCAGGCGGCCCGCCTGCGCTACCTCGACCGGCGTCCGCCCGAACTCGCTGGACCCGGTACGCCGCACCTCTCCGCCGAGGCCGAGCGCCATCGCTTGGAACCCGTAACAGATGCCGAGCGCAGGCACGCCGGAGGTGAACAGCTGCGGGTCGACCTGCGGTGCGTCGCTCGCATACACCGACTGGGGTCCGCCGGACAGGACAACCGCCTTGGGGCGACGGGCCAGCAGGTCCGCCACCGGCATCGTGTGCGGCACGATCTCGGAGTAGACGCGGGCCTCACGGATGCGGCGCGCGATCAGCTGGGCGTACTGCGCGCCGTAGTCGACGACAAGGACGAGGTCGTGGGCGTCGGCGGTCATGGATCGCCTTCCGGACGGCTCGGCGGGTGGCCACGAGAGGGCCGAGTCTATCGGTCAGGCTCCGCCCAGGGCAGCCGCTGCACCTACCCAGGGAGCGTGGCCGCGGCGGGCTGCGCAGGCTCCTCGTCGCTGGTCTCTCTCGCCAAGGTCGCGAGCACGACGGCCCCCGCGACCACGTACCCAACGCCCTGCATCGCCAGAACCGGGACGATGCCGACCGACTCGCCGAGGAACCCGGCACTGAGCGTGCCGGCGACGACAGCGGCGCCTTCGACAACACCCAGGGCGCCGAACACCCTTCCCCGGTAGGCGTCTGTGGTGTGCCGCTGGAGCAGGGTCGTGAGCCCCACGATCGTCACGGCGCCGGGCACCCCGACGACGACCATGCAGACGACAGCAGGCCAGATCTCTACGAACACGAGCGGGTACAAGAACATGACGAGGTCGACGAGCCCGAAGACGATCGCGCCCGCACCGAACATGGTGACGGGGGAGACGCGTTGCCCGAGGCTGGCCGCGACGACTCCGCCGACAATGCCTCCGACGGCCTGCACGGACACGATGAGTCCGTAGTCCTGGCCGCTTCCGTGCAGCACGTCGCGCACGAACGGGGCGAACAGCGTCCCCATGATGCCTTCGCCGACGGTCGTCACCAGGCTGAAGATGAGGATCACGCGCAGCACCCGCTGGGACACCGAGAAGCGAAGCCCCGACGACCATTCCTGCGCGACGGCACGGAGCTTCGAGGCGGTCACCTGCGGCGTGTCCGCAGCGGCAGCACTCTCGACTCGCCCGCTGGCCCGGATCCGTGCGATGGCGAGCGCGCTGATCAGGAAGGTGGCTGCGTCGACGAGTGCCAGGGCGGTGATGCCCCCAGTGGCGACGACCACGCCCCCCACCGCAGAGCCCACCAGCCGGGAAACGTCGCGAATCTGGCCGTTCAGGGCGTTGGCCGTGGTCAGGTCTGCATCGGCGACGAGCCGCGGCAGAAAGCTCCGCTCGGCCGGCCCGAAGAACAGCTCGACGATGCCTTCCCAGGCAGCGACGACGTACACGATCCAGATCTGGTCGGCGCTGTGGACCAGGAGCAGCGGCAACAGTCCAAGCGCGAGCAGCAGGTTGGCGCCAACCATCGTCGTCTTGCGGTTCCACCGGTCCACGAAGACGCCGGCCACCGAGCTGAGCAGGATCGACGGCAGGAAGACCGCGAGCAGCATGCCTGCCGATGCGAGCGTCGAACCGGTGACGTCGTACACGTAGTAGGCGACGCCGACGTTCAGGATCCAGTCACCGGTCATCGACACCAGGCCGGCGCCAAGAAGAAGCCTGACGTCGCGGTTCTCGCCGAGCAG
>DATHBP010000259.1:0-7103 GCA_035296085.1 Nocardioidaceae bacterium
CGACGGCGTGGTCGAGCCCGGCATGACGGTCACCGTGCTCTTCGACGGCAACGACGAGGCGGAGTCGTTCCTGCTGGGCTCCCGGGAGCTCATGGCACTCGACGACTCCGTCGAGATGGACGTCTACTCGCCCCAGTCACCACTCGGCTCCGCCTTGCTCGGCAAGCGCCCCGGCGAGCGGGCGACCTACCGGGCACCCAACGGACGAGATGTGAGCGTCAAGGTAGTCGACGCCAAGCCGTTCATCGCCTGACACGTGGGTCTCGCTGTCGCGCTGCCCCCCGTTGGCGGCAACTCCCCACACAACCGGGCAGTTGCCCGCTTCGCCAGGCGAATCCGCCGTGCGGAGGGGGCAACTACCCACACAACCGGGTAGCTGCCCACGTTGGCGCCTAAACAGGTGGCGAGCGGACGCCGCGCCGCTAGCGGCCAGTGGCGTGCCGGTAGCGGCGCACAGCCAACGGTGCGAAGACGGCGATGATGGCGGCGACGTAGATCAGCGTCAGCAGCACCGGATGCTCACCGGGTAACGTGTTGGGCGCGAACGGGTTGGGATTGCCCCACAAGTCGCGCATCGACGCCGTCAGCACGCTCACCGGGTTCCACTCGGCGATCGGCTGCAGCAGGTTCGGCAACGTCTCGGTCGGCACGAACGCGTTCGACAAGAACGTCAACGGGAAGATCGTCGTAAACACAACCTGCTGCCCGACTTCCACGCTGGGCACCAGCATGCCTAGCAGCACGCCCACCCAGGACATGGCGTAAGCGAACAGCAGTGCGAGAGCGACGCCGGCCAGAAAGTGCCCGATTCCCTCTCGGACCCGCCAGCCGACGACGAGACCCGACAGCATCAGCACAATGAGGATGCCCAGGTTGTAGACCACGTCGGACACGGTGCGGCCAGTGAGGAACGCCGAGCGGGCCATCGGTAGCGAGCGGAACCGGTCGATCAGACCCTTGGTCATGTCGTCGGCGATACCCACCGCGGTGGTGCCGGCGGCGAAGGCGAGCGTCTGGGCGAAGATCCCCGGCATCAGGTACTCCTTGTACGACCCGCCCCCCTCCAGCGGTATCGCGCCGCCGAACACGTAGGCGAACAGCAGCACGAACATGACCGACTGGATGATCGCGAAGATCGCGAGCTCCGGGATGCGTGGGATGCGCTTGAGGTTGCGCCAGGTCACCACCAGGCTGTCGGAGAGCACCGACCCGCTGGTACGCGACGGCGGTGTGCCGGGGCCAGGTGATGTCGTCGTCATGAGGTTCTCCCGGTCAGCACCCGCTCGTCGACGGCAGCCGCATCTTCGGCCGCGTGGCCGGTGAGGCTCAGGAACACGTCGTCGAGGGTGGGTCTTCGTAGAGCGACGTCGTCGATGGCGATGCCGGCGTCATCGAACGAGCGAATGACGTCCATCAGCTGGCTCGCTCCGCCCCGAGCCGGCGCGGTGAGCCGGCGCGTGTGCTCGTCGACGATCGCGTCCGCACCGCACCGACTCGCCAGCAGTGCTCGGCCGGGCTCCACGTCCGCGGCGGAGCGCACGACGACCTCCACGCGCTCACCGCCGACCTGGGCCTTGAGCTCGTCGGCGGTACCCCTCGCAATGATGCGGCCGTGGTCGACGACGGCGATCTGGTCGGCGAGCTCGTCAGCCTCTTCGAGGTACTGCGTCGTCAGCAGCAACGTCGACCCCGCTCGTACCAGCGTGCGGATCACATCCCACATCATCAGCCGGCTGCGTGGGTCGAGCCCGGTAGTCGGCTCGTCCAGGAACAGCAGCTGCGGCTGCCCGATCAGTGCCGAGGCCAGGTCTAGGCGCCGCCGCATGCCGCCGGAGTAGGTCTTCGCGACCCGGTCACCGGCATCGGCGAGGTCGAACTGCGTGAGCAGCTCGTCGGCCCGGCTGCGGGAATGCTTGGACGCCAAGCCGTAGAGCCGCCCGAACATCCACAAGTTCTCCCGTCCGGTCAGGTTCTCGTCCACAGCGGCGTACTGCCCCGACAACCCGATCAGGCGCCGTACCCGATCGGGATGGGTGCGTACGTCGTGGCCGAGCACCCTGACCTCCCCGGCATCCGCGCGCAGCAGGGTCGCTAGGACGCGGACCGCCGTGGTCTTGCCGGCGCCGTTGGGGCCCAATAGACCCAACACACTGCCCTCGGCAACCTCGAGGTCTACCGAGTCGAGCGCTCGGACCTGCTTCTTGCCGGACCCGAAGGACTTCGCGAGGTTGCGCACCTCGATCGCCGCCATGCAGACGCTCCTGTGTGGAAGGGGATGATCGAATTGTCAATGAAGTGACTGCTGGACTGCGACTAGTTAATCGGTGTGTCACCCGGGCGGGCGCAGCAAGTTCTCGGCTTCGTCGACGCTGAGCTCACCGGCGGCGAGCTTGGCGAGCACCGTGTCCCGGTCGACCGCAGACTGCCCGTTCGCGTCGGCTCCGTCGTCGCCGGCTTCCGGCTCGATGCCAAGCGTACGCAGCAGGTCGGCGAACCGCTGCCGCGCCGTGGGGTAGCTGACTCCGAGGTGGCGCTCCACGCGGCGGAGGTTGCCGCGGCTCGCCAAGAACACGCCAAGCAGCTCGCGGTCGACCTCGCTCAGCCCGCAGAACCTGCACCCGGCGAAGACCCCGGACAGCTCGCTACCGCAGCTGCCACAGCCCAGGCGGGTGATCGACAAGACGTCCCCGCAGACGGGACAGGCGCGCGGCGGCAGGTGCTCGGCCCGGGGGTCGTGGCGCGACGCCGCGCTCACTGCGCACGCACCTGGACCGCGCCCATGACCGCCTCCAGGCTCACGACCGCGGAGCCGCGGCCCAGCACCACCTCTTCGGCACTGCCCTGGTGCTGTGACCCTTGCCAGGCAACTCGACCAGCCTGGGCATCGCTGCGCACGCGCGCGTCCGTGCCGGTCAGCAGCACCACGTCGAGCGACCCGGACTCGACCCGCAGCCGGGAGCGCCCGGCCGTCGGGCGGAAGGAGACCTTGGCCGAGCCGGCCTGCACGAGCACGTCCAGCGGCCCGTCCGAGTCGAGCAGCTTCGCGGAGCCGGCCGTCACCCGAACTTGTGCCAGCCGTGGCAGCCGTTCGACGCTGAGGCTGCCAGCAGTCACTTCGACGTCCACGGCGAGCTGGGGGTTGACCCGCACCGACAGCTCCCGTCCTAGGCCGAGCAGCCGGTCTCGTAAGTCGCTCACCGAGCGCGAGCGGATCAACGTGAATCCGTCCAGTGACGTGCCGAACTCTCCTTCGCTAGCCACTGTCAGCGTGTCACCGTCGCGGCGTACGACGTGCGGTCCGTCGACGGACACCGCGCTCACCGACGGCTCACCGACGACGCGCACCCGGTGGCCCACCGCCCGGATGACGACCTTTGTCGGCTCGACCGACGCGGGCAGCGTAGACGTCGTCGGCGGCTCCAGATGGGCGGCCGGCGCGTCGGCGGGCCGGTCGGTGACGTCGGCCCACACGTCCGCATCGTCCGAGGAGCGGTCAGTCTGGATCTCGGCGATCGCAGCGGCGGCTTCGGTAGGGCTCAGCCGGCCGGCGGCGACGTCTGCCAGCACGGCGCGCAGTGCGGGTGACTCGGCAGTCTCGGTGCTTTCGGTATCATTCATGATCCAAGTGCAGGCCACTCCGTATCGATTGTCAAGTCGATCTTCCATATTGGTAAGTCGACGCTGTCGTCGCGGGGTCACGCGAACGTCAACGAATAGCCTTTATCGCGGAGCCGGCTGAGTACCTGTGCCGAGTGCTCCGGACCGCGGGTCTCGAGCTGCATGGCCACTTCGACCTCGTCGAGGTGCAACCGCGCGGATGTGCGCTCGTGGACGACGTCGAGAACGTTGGCATCGACGCTGCCCAGCTCGTTCAGCAACGTGGCTAGGCCGCCAGGCCGGTCTGAGATCTTGACCCGGAACGCCAGGTAGCGCCCGTCGGCCGCCATGCCGTGCCGTATGACGCCCATCAGCAACAGCGGGTCGATGTTGCCGCCGGACAGCACCGCCACCACCGGCGGCTCGAACTCCTCCGGTCGGTCCATGACCGCGGCGACCGCAGCCGCACCGGCCGGCTCGACGACCAGCTTGGAGCGCTCCAGCAGCTGGAGCAGCGCGGCGGACAGAGACTCCTCCGAGGTTGTCAGCATGGCGTCGACGTTGGCTTGGATGGCGGCGAACGGGATGTCACCAGGCATACCGACTGCGATCCCGTCGGCGATCGTCGCCATCTCGGCCAGTGCCACCGGCTGGCCGGCGGCCAACGAGGTGGGATAGGCGGCGGCCGCCTCTGCTTGAACACCCACCACCCTGACATGGGGGGCAAGCGCCTTGATGGCGGTCGCCACGCCACCGAGGAAGCCGCCGCCTCCGCAGGGGATCACGACCGTTGCCGCCTCCGGGCATTGCTCCATGATCTCCAGGCCGGCGGTGCCCTGACCGGCGACGATGTCGAAGTGGTCGAAGGGGTGGATGAGCACCGCGCCGGTCTCAGCAGCGAAGGCGCGTGCATCGACCATGGCCTCGTCGATCGTGTGGCCGGCGAAACGGACGTCGGCTCCGTATCCGCGGGTCTCGCGCTCCTTGGGCAGCGGGGCACCGAGCCGCATGAAGATCGTGGCGGAGATGCCCAGCATCTGGGCGGCGAGCGCAACGCCCTGTGCGTGGTTGCCCGCACTGGCGGCGACAACGCCGCGGGCGCGCTCCTGCGCGGAGAGCCGCGACATCCGCAGATAGGCGCCGCGGATCTTGAACGACCCGGTGCGCTGCAGGTTTTCGCACTTCAGGTACGCCGGACCGCCGATGCGGTCAGACAGCCAGCGCGACGGCTGCATCGGCGTCTCGAGGGCTACGCCGGCGAGCACCTCGCGAGCCGCCTCGATGTCGGCCAGCGCCACCGGCGCGACGGCTTCGGTGGCTGCCATGCCGCAGAGCCTAAGCCGCGCACCGCGGCGAACGCCGCCAGCGCGGCGGTCGACAGCTCAGGCGATCGTCGCCGAGGCGACCGGACGCATCGATGGGTGCTGATCCTCGTCGGCCTCGGCCATCTCCCAGGAGATGCGAGCCCGGCGCCCGTCGATGTCGATCGTGGCCAGTGAGTTCTCGAACCACGGGCCCTGCACGATGCGCCACGAGAACGGCGGGTCGGGCACTTTCGCCGACCGCGCCACCAGCCGGCCCATCGGCCACGCCAAGCCGTACGACGCAGCCGCCGAAGAGAAGCGCACGATCCGCGGCAGCGGGTTGCGGATCGGCGAGCAGACGGCCTGCAGCAGCCGCCCGTGCGGAGCCGCCCGGCCGAGGTCAGCCTCGGCGAGGTAGGAGTTGTGCACATCGCCGGACAGGAAGAGGACCGACGCGGGTGCCTTGCCCCTGCGCCCGAGAGCCAGGTCGCGCACGAGCCGGCCCACCCGCTGGAAGGAGTTCTCGAACGCTGCCCAGTGCTCGAGGTCGACGCCCTGGCGGACCTTCTCCCCCCACGCGCCCGCTCGTCGACCCCAGGTGCCTTTGGCGACCGCTTCGTTCCATGCCTCGAGGTGGTGAAGCCCCATGGGCAGCAGGAACGGGAGCCCGGTCCCGATCAGCAGGTGCTCGACGTCGCCGCGAGCCAGGTCCTCGAACCAGGCCATCTCGCTCTCGTCCAGCATCTTGCGCTCGCCGTCGCGCAGAACTCGGCCGCAGCGGGAGTCCAACACGACCAGGCGGCTGCTCCCCAGCTCGCGCGCGTAGCTCCAGCGGTTGTCTTCTGGACGCTCGTCCGCGGCCTCGGCGAACGCGTCCAGGGTCGCGCCCGCGTCGCCGTCCCGTCCGAGCTCGCGCACCTCGGCGAGCAGCTCGTCGTCGGCTCGCTCGGCCGGCGAGAGGTTGCCGATGTGCTGGTAGATCCAGTAGGACACCAGGCCACCCACGATCCGGTCGTGCCACCACGGGACCTCTGCCATCTGCTCGCGCCACGCCTCGGAGGTGTTCCAGTCATCTCTGATGTCGTGGTCGTCGAAGATCATCGCCGACGGCACCGTCGAGAGCAGCCAGCGGTTCGCCGGGTCGGTCCAGGCCAGCCAGTAGAGATGGGCGTACTCCGGGAAGTCCTTGAGCTCCTCTCCCGGCGGCTCGTCGATGTCGCGGCGTGCCGCGATGAAGTCGCGCATCGCATCCGAGGTCTCGTCGGCATACACCTGGTCGCCGAGGAACAGCAGCAGCGACGGCCGCTGGTGGTTCGGCTCCTCGACCATGCGCATCGCGTATGCCCGCAGCGCGTCGACCCCGTGGCTGCGGTTGCCGGCGGCGTCGTGCGGAACGCTCGTGCGGCACGAGCCGAACACGATGCGCAGCGCGGCGCCGAAGTCGAGCGTGTCGATGCGGCTCGCCGGGTAGGGCGAGTCAGGCGGTGGCCAGACCAGCTGCCCGTCGAGCTCGACGGTGTAGGGCGTCGACGACCCGGGGGCGAGCCCGATGAGGTCCACCAACGCGTAGGAGTGACCATGCACGGTGAAGGTCGACGACTCGCTGACCAGGTCGCCGCACCGCACGGTGGCAGTGCAGCGTTCTGAGGTCTCCAACCAAATCGTCGCAGTGGTCTCGTCGACGTAGCGGAGTAGGGGCCCGAGCACCAGTTCGGTCACACCTACAGGATTGCAGGGACGCGCGTCCGCGGGCGAGTGTTGCCCTCTGCGCTGTCGCGATGAGCGGCGTTCGAGTTCTACCCACCCGGCGGGTCAGTGGCTGTGCCGGACGCCGTCGGGGCGCAGGCGCGTACGGCTGAAGTAGTACCCAACCTCCAAGGCGAAGTACTCCGCTGAGCCCTCCGCACACGACAGCAGCTGCTGGCGCGCTATGCAGATCCCGTTGGAGATGAGCGGATGCGTGGCGGCCACCACGGCCCACCCGCGCTCCTCTTCGAGCAGCCCGGTGACCCAGCCGAGCGCAAGACCGTACTGCAGCTGCGCCGGGTCCCCCACGCCGTCGACCATCGGCCAGTAGCAGCGCTGGAAGGAGTCCCACAGCTCACTGCCGTCGGTATCCCAGGCAGGAGAGCGGATGAACGCAGCCCATCGGTCCCCGACGGCATCCGCGACGGCCAGCGCGGCGGTGAACTGCTCCTTGCC
>DATHBP010000260.1:0-8894 GCA_035296085.1 Nocardioidaceae bacterium
CCCGCGCCGCCCCGACCCGCAGCAGGTTGAGCCCGGCGAAGAGCCAGCAGCGACCGCTCTTTGCCTGGTCGGTCGGCTTCCAGTCGTCGAGCAGGTGGGACACGCTGTGGTCGATCCCGGTGACGACCTCGCGGTCGAGGACCAGGTCTTTCACCGCGGTCTGGGTGGCGGCGTTCTGCACCATCCGGTAGGTCGGGTTGGCGGCGAACTCCTTGCGCATGAGCTCGAGATCCGCAGTGGTCAGAGCGCCGTTCATCGGCAACGTCCCGTCCTCGTCTGGTGGGTGGCTTGGCAGAGCCTACCGACGATGGGGCGCATCCCGCTGCGGCATTACGCACAGGCCTGAGCTACATGCACCGCGGCGAGCCTCACGAGGTGCTTTGGCCCTCGCCCCGATCGAGCCGCTCGAGCAAGCGAACCTCGACGGTGTCGCCAGGGCTCTTCGCGATCGCCTTCTGCAGCGCGGCCTTCACGGGCAGCTTGTGCGTGCCGTCGCCCAACGCCATGAAGGAGCTCCGGAAGGGCACGCCGTCGATGGTGCCCCGGACCTTGACGAGCCCGCGAGTGCCGAAGTACTCAGCCGATCCGGGCATCACCACATAGACCCAGCCACCTTTGGCCGGACTCTTCTGCAAGGGCGCGGTGAACTTCGTGTCCATTTGGTCCTCCTGACATCGCCGCTGGTTGTCGGCATTACGACGATCGAGCCCATTCGAAATCATCGGCTCGCGCCCATTTGCAGGACGTCGAAGTCAGTCGGAGAGCAGGTCCAGCTGGTCGCCCGAGTGCTCGAAGTGCTTTCCGCCCTGCCCTGCCGCCGGCCCCGTCACCGAGGCGTCCGGCAACCTGAAGTGCTTGCCCAGGGTCTCGGTCTGGTGCTGGTAGCTGGACCCGATCCCCTGGCCGTACAGCACTGTCGGCTCGGCGAGCATCTGCTCGAACGTGAGCTTGCAGACGCGCTGGCGGTGTTCGATCATGAACGGCACGTCGTGGGCCCGGACCTCCAGCGCTGCCGTCGAACCGCGGAGGTTGCCTGCAACGTCATAGCCGAAGCCCGGGTCGAAGAAGCCCGCATAGTGGGTGCGCAGCTCACCGCTCGTCGGGTCGTACGCCGTCATCTCCGCCGCGAGTCCCGGCGGGACGCTGACCGACTCATAGGACATCAGCAGGTAGAAGTTCTTCGGGTTGAGCACGATGCGGTCGCCGTCCTCGCGCCTGACCGGCTCCCAGAACCACTCGGGGTCGGCGCCTCGCGTCCGGGTCAGGTCGAGCAGCGGCGCGCTGGCGCGGGCGCGGTAGCCGACCCGGCCGCTCTCGTCGCCGCGTAGGTCCAAGCCGAGGAACAATCCGTTCGCGAGGGCCAGCTGGTCGACGGGAACCGGCTTGTCGCGGGAGAACAGGACCGGCTGGCGGGCGTGGAAGTCTCGCACCTCGGCGTCACTGAGCTCGGCGCGGCCGACCGAGAGGCGCAGCTGGTTGAGCGAGAGATCCTCGCGAACCCTAACCGGGAAGGACAGCGGTACGACCTCGAGGTAAAGGCCGCCCTCGTAGCCGGCAGCTATCTCGTCGAACCGGTAGCTGCCGTCGGTGATGACCCGCGTGAATACGTCGACGCGGCCCGTCGAGCTCTTGGGGTTGGCCTTGCCCCTGACCGTCGGCGGTAGGGCCAGCCGCTCCTTCAGCGGGATCAGGTAGGGGCGGTTCGTCTCCAGCACCACACCCTCGGCGTGCAGGTCGAGCTCGTCGATCACCAGTTCCTTGAGCCGGCGTTCGACGGTCTGGCTGTCGGGCAAGAAGCTGCATCTGATCCGGTACGCCACCTCACCCAGCCGCAGGTCGAGGCTCGCCGGCTGGACGTTCTCGCGCGGGATCGTGTATCCCCCGGCGTCGATGACACCGGCGTCGATGGCGTCTCGCAGGAGCTGGTTGGGCAGCACGCCTGCTCGGCCGGCCGGTAGCTCGAGCACGGGCTATCCCCTGCGTCCGGCGGCCACAGCGGAACTATAGGGAGTCTCCTCCGTTAGGCGGGCGCACCCTTCGGCGACCGCACCTTTCGCGCCGCTCGGCCGCCCATCGGCCGACTTGACGAGGCAGATGCCCACCTTGCTAGGCGGATCCGCCGTGCGAAGTGGGCAACTACCCACACAACCGGGCAGTTGCCCCCTGCGGCCGGACGCCGGGCTCAGGAAGCGTGCGCGTCCGCCACCGCAAGCGCCTCGTCGAGGATCGCGAGGCCCTCCTTCGCCTCGGTGGCCGAGATCGTGCACGGCGGCACGACGTGCAGCCGGTTGAAGTTGGTGAACGGCAGCAGGCCACGCTGCTTGCACGCGCCCACGAGCTCGGTCATCGGCGCATTCGCCGATCCGCTGGCGTTGTACGGGACCAGCGGCGTACGGGACTCCTTGTTGGCCACGAGCTCTATAGCCCAGAACACCCCCATGCCGCGAACCTCTCCGACGCTGGGATGGCGCTCCGCCAGGTCGCGCAGGCCAGGGCCGAGCACGGTCTCGCCGATGTGGGCGGCGTTCTCAACGATTCCCTCCTCGCGCATCGCGGTGATCGTCGCGACGGCCGCGGCGCAGGCGAGCGGATGCCCCGAGTAGGTGAGCCCGCCGGGGTAGGTCCTCTCCGCGAATGTCTCGGCTATCTGCTCTGAGATCAACACGCCGCCGAGCGGCACATATCCGGAGTTGACGCCTTTGGCGAACGCAATGAGGTCAGGCACGACATCCCAGTGGTTGAGCGCAAACCACCGGCCACTGCGGCCGAACCCGGCCATAACTTCATCGGCGACATAAACGATGCTGTTGCGGTCGCATATCGCGCGGACGCCGGCGAGATATCCTGCGGGTGGTGGCATGATTCCCGCCGTTCCCGGGATGGTTTCGAGCACGATCGCGGCGATCGTCTGCGGCCCTTCCATGTCGATGGTGAGCTCGAGGTGCTCGAGCGCCCGCGCGCACTCCTCCTCTTCGGTGGTCGCCGAGAAGGCGGAGCGGTAGAGGAACGGTCCGAAGAAGTGCACGACACCCGCCGCGGCGGAGTCGTTGGGCCAGCGGCGCGGGTCGCCGGTCAGGTTGACGGCCAGCTGGGTGCCACCGTGGTAGCTGCGGTAGGTCGACAGCACCTTGGGACGCCCTGTGTGCAGCCGCGCCATGCGTACGGCGTTCTCGATCGCCTCCGCGCCGCCGTTGGTGAAGAACACACTGGACAACGAGCGCTTGTCGTCGCGCGGGGCGACCTCGGTGATGAGTCGCGCCGCCTCACCTCGCTTGTCGTTGGCGTGCTGGGGCGCGACCGTGCATAGCTGTGCTGCCTGCTCCTGGATCGCCGCCACCACCTTGGGGTGCTGGTGGCCGATGTTGGTGTTGACCAGCTGGGAGGAGAAGTCGAGGTAGCGGTTGCCGTCGTAGTCCCAGAAGTACGACCCCTCCGCGCCCGCGATCGCCATCGGCGAGATGAGCTTCTGCGCCGACCAGGAGTGGAAGACGTGCGCCCGGTCGAGCGCAAGGACATGCTCGCCGGTTGCGTGGTCAACAGGTGGAGTAACGGTCATCGGGCACCTTCTCGGGACGCAGGGATCTTGATGTCAGGCGTTCTGCGGGAAGCCGAGGTTGAGACCGCCGTGGCTGGGGTCGAGCCAGCGCGAGGTGACCACCTTGCCGCGGGTGAAGAAGTGCACGCCCTCGGTCCCGTGCGCGTGCGTGTCACCGAACAGCGAGCTCTTCCAGCCACCGAAGGAGTAGTAGGCCATCGGCACCGGGATCGCGACGTTGACGCCCACCATGCCGACCTCGACGTCGTACTGGAAGCGCCGAGCCGCCCCACCGTCGTTGGTGAAGATGGCGGTGCCGTTGCCGTAGGGGTTGGTGTTGACCAGGTCGAGAGCGGCGTCGTAGGAGGGAACCCGGACGACCACGAGCACCGGGCCGAAGATCTCGTCGGTGTAGATGCTCATGTCCCTCTCTGCCCGGTCGAAGAGTGTCGGACCGAGCCAGAAGCCGTTCTCGGCGCCGTCGACATCGACGTCGCGCCCGTCGACGACCAGCTCGGCGCCTGCCTGTGTGCCGGCGTCAAGGTAGGACGCCACCCGGTCGCGGTGCACTCGGGTGATCAGCGGGCCCATGTCACACCCGCGCCGCCCATCACCGACACTCAGAGTCGCCATCCGTTCGCGGATCTTGCTCACGAGCTCATCGGCCACCGGCTCGACCGCGACAACGGTCGAGATTGCCATGCAACGCTCGCCGGCGGAGCCGAAGCCGGCGTTGACCGCGGCGTCAGCCGCGAGGTCGAGGTCGGCGTCGGGGAGCACGACCATGTGGTTCTTCGCCCCACCGAGCGCCTGGACCCGTTTACCGTGCTGGGTCCCGGTCTCGTACACGTAGCGCGCCACGGGGGTCGACCCGACGAAGGAGACAGCTTTGACGTCGGGGTGCTCGAGCAGCCCGTCGACGGCGACCTTGTCACCGTGCAGGACGGTGAAGACGCCGTCGGGCAGGCCGGCCTCCGCCCACAGGGCGGCGAGGAAGTTCGACGCGGACGGGTCCTTCTCGCTGGGCTTGAGGATCACCGTATTGCCGGCGGCGATTGCGATCGGGAAGAACCACATCGGCACCATCGCCGGGAAGTTGAACGGCGAAATGACCGCGCACACGCCCACCGGCTGCCGGATCGAGTAGACGTCGACTTCGCTCGACGCCCCTTCGGTGAACCCCCCTTTGAGCAGGTGTGGGATCCCGCAGGCGAACTCGACCGCCTCCTGTCCGCGCGTGACCTCGCCGAGCGCATCGGCGGTGACCTTGCCGTGCTCGGCTGTGATGATCTCGGCGAGCTCGTCCTTGCGGGCGTTGAGCAGCTCGCGGAACGCGAACATGATCTGCGTTCGCCGGGTGAGCGACGTCGCACGCCACTCAGGAAACGCTGCCTTGGCCGTGGCGACGGCGTGGTCGACGTCTTCGGCGCTCGCCAGTGCGACGTGGCGAGCCACCTCACCGGTCGCCGGGTCGAAGACCTCCCCCGTACGCTCGCTCGCGCCCGGCCAGGGCTTGCCACCGATCCAGTGCGGAACGGTCTCACGCGGCGGGGCGTCTGCGGAGCGGGTGCTGGGGGGCGCGGAGGTAGTGGTCATCCGCCGATTGTCCGCCCAGCTGTACCCCCCCGCCAAACCGCCCCCGGCACTTCGCTGGGCAGATGCCCACGTCGCTCGGCGGATCCGCCTAGCCAAGTGGGGAACTACCCGGTTGTGTGGGCAGATGCCCCCTCGGCTCGCGGCGGCTAGGCCGGTGGGGTGTAGCGCCCGTCGACCGCGGTCCAGCCACCGTCGACGAAAAGCTGGCTGCCGGTGACGAACGACGAGGCGTCGGAGGCGAGGTAGACCACCGCACCGGCAAGCTCGTCGGCCCGCGACCATCGGCCCAGCGCGCTCTTCGCGGCATACGCCTGCGACCACTCCGGCACCGCGCGGATCTGCGCCGTGAGCGGTGTGTCGACGACACCCGGCGCGACCGCGTTGACCCGGACCCCGGCGGGCCCGAGCTCGGCGGCAGCAGTGCGCAGCAGCTGGACGAGCCCCGCCTTGGTCGCCGCGTACACGCCCTGACCGGGCTCCACCGTCACGGCGCGGATGGAGCTGAACCCGATGATGCTGCCGCGTCCGCGGTCCGCCATGCCTGCGCCGAAAGCCCGGACGAGCTCGAACGCCGCCCGCAGGTTCAGCGCGACGACGCGGTCGAACTCGTCGGTGGTGTAGTCGAGCAACCGCTTGCGCACGTTCGTGGCCGCGGTGAACACCAGGACGTCGACAGCTCCCAGCTGCTCGGCCGCCCTGACGACCGCCGCGCTGTCGAGGATGTCCAGCTCGTACGCGCTCAGCTCGGTGCCCCGCTCCGCCGTCTCGCGAGCACTCGCCAGGTCGCGATCGGCGCAGACGACCTGTGCACCGTGCGCGGCGAGCGCCAGCGCGCTCTCCCGGCCGATGCCGCTGCCTGCGCCGACGACGACAGCTCTGCGTCCGTCCAGTCGAAACAGCGCCGGGTAGTCCCGGCGGTCGTCAGCGGGCTGCGGAGATGTCACGTCTAGCCTCCGGTCGCCGGTCGGATGATCGCCATCCGGGTCACCGTGAGCTCGTCGATGGCGAAGCGGGGACCTTCGCGGCCGGTGCCGGAGTCCTTGACACCGCCGTACGGCATCACGTCGGAGCGAAAGCCCGGCACCTCGTTGACGATCACACCACCCACCTCGAGCCGGTCGATCGCCGCGAACGCCGACTCCAGCGAGGCGGTGAAGACGCTCGCGTGCAGCCCGTAGCGCGAGTCATTGACGACATCGAAGGCCGCGGCCAGGTCGGGCACGGAGGCGACGGCGACCACCGGACCGAAGATCTCCTCGTCCCATGCGGCCACGCCGCTGGGCACGTCCAGCAGCACAGTCGGCACCACCACCCCGGAGTCGACCGCGCCGCCGCACACGACCGTCGCGCCCGCGGAGACCGCTTCCTCCACCCAATGCTGGACGCGCTTGGTGGACCTGCCGTCGATGAGCGCCGACACCTGGGTAGTGGGGTCGCGAGGGTCGCCGACGACGATTCCGCGCATCCGGGCGGAGAGACGCGCCAGGAACTCCGCTCGTACGGGATCCACGACGACGACCCGCTGCACGCTGATGCACGCCTGTCCAGACGCGTAGTACCCACCACGGACGACCGCATCCGCGGCGGCGTCGAGGTCGGCGTCTGCCGCCACGACGAGCGCCGCATTGGACCCGAGCTCGAGCAGGACCTTGGTCGGCGCAGCGTCCCGCGCGATCTGGTGTCCGACGGCGGCGGACCCGGTGAAGGACACCGCACCGACCCGGCGGTCCGTCGTCAGCGCCACCCCCACCTCGGGGCCGCCGGTCACCAGCTGGACAGCCGCCGCGGGGCCGCCGGCCGCTGCGAGCGACTCCCGCACCAGATGCACGAGCCACAGCGTGGCGAGTGGGGTCTGCGGGGCCGGCTTTGCGATGACCGGGCAACCCGCCGCCAGTGCGGGAGCGATCTTGTGGGCGGCGAGCAGGAGGGGGTAGTTGAACCCGGCGATGCCCACCACGACGCCGACGGGTTTGCGGACCCAGAAGCCGATCAGCCCTTCGCCGCTGGGCAGCAGGTCGAGCGGCACGGTCTCACCGTGCAGCCGGGCGACCTCCTCGGCGGCAGTCTGCAGCGTGAGCAGCGTCCGCTCGACTTCGACGCGGCAGTCCACGAGTGGCTTGCCGGTCTCCAGGACCAGTAGCTGCTCGAAGCCGGCACGCTCGGCGGCGACCGCGGCATGGGCGCCCAGCAGCGCCGCACGGCGGACGTGGGACGGCAGCCGTCCCGTCGCCTCCCGGACCACCAGCGCCTCCTGCACGGCCTGGCTGGCGAGCGCGGTGTCGCCCACTGGCGCCTGCGCCACTTCGGAACCGTCGTAGGGAAATTCGATCGGAGCGGTCTTCGGCGCGGGCACCCACGCTGCCCCGACGGGGAGCCCGGCAGGGAACTGCGGCGCGAACTCACTCATAAGGCCTGGCGACCTTCGTTCTCGTCGGTTCGAGAGAGGACGGGAACGCGTCGCGGTAGCACCGCCAACGCCTCCCGGCGCTCTCGACGGTCTCCGCTGCGAGCATCGCGTGGCCGATGGCGCGCGTGAAGCAGTCACCGGCCGCGTCGAGCAGCAGGTGGAACGCGGACGAGTCGGGTGCACCACGGCTTCCGGTAGCCAACGTGAAGACCGTGTCGCCGTCGAACATGGTGTGCACGGGTCGGATGCCGCGCGCCATCCCGTCGTGGGCGATACCCGCCACCTTGGCGCACTGCGCCTTGGCGAGAGACGCGTCAGTGGCGACGACCCCGACCGTCGTCGCGAGGGTGAACCGCACGAGGCCGGCTTCGGCGGCGGCATCGGCCTCCGCCCGCGCTAGGGCTACCTCCTCCTCGACGGGCCGTACGAGGCCGTCGAACTCGCCGGGCAGCCCAAAGCGGGGGGCGTACAGCTCGCCCGTGAGCGGGTCGACGCAGGAGCCGGCGGCGTTCACGACGACGAGGGCGGCGACAGTGGCTCCGTCGTCGAGGACGACGGACGCAGAGCCGACGCCGCCCTTCAGACCGCCGGCGACCGCACCGGTCCCGGCACCGACGACGCCGGCAGCGACCCGGCCGGACTCCCGTGACACCGCCTCGTCGTACGCCTGCTCGCCGAATGACCGGTCGGGCCGAGCAGCGAAGTCGCCGCCGCGCCCGAGGTCGAAGATGACGGCGGCCGGCACGATCGGTACGAGCTCTCCCGGCCCGCCGACCGGCAGCCCGACGCCAGCCGCCAAGAGCCGATGCATGACCCCGTCCGCGGCAGCGAGCCCGAAGGCGCTGCCACCGGACAGCACCACCGCGTGGATGCGTTCGACGACGTTGCGGGGGTCGAGCGCGTCCGTCTCCCGCGTGCCCGGGCCTCCGCCGCGCACGTCGACCCCGGCGACGGCACCTCCGTCGGGGGCCAGCACCACCGTGGTGCCCGAAAGCCACCCGTCTCCGCGGCGGTCGGCGTGGCCCACCCGTATCCCGGCGACGTCGGTCAGGCTGTTGGTCGCTCCGACCCGATGGCTCACGACGCCGCCTCGTTGGCGAGGTCAGCGGCCGTAACGCCGGCGAGCGCCCTGCGCAGCGTCGGGATGGCTGCCACGAGCGTGCGGGTGTAGGAGTGCTGCGGGTCGGCGTACACCTTTGCGGTGTCGCCGATCTCGACGATCTGTCCGGCGTTCATGACAGCGACCCGGTCACAGACATGGCCCACCACCGACAAGTCGTGCGACACGAACACCAACGTGAGCGCGAACTCGTCGACGAGGTCGGCGATGAGGTTGAGGACCTGAGCGCGAACGGA